>NZ_CP031425.1:1297504-1621880 GCF_003367705.1 Microbacterium foliorum
TCGGTGACACTCTACGCCTGGGACGACAAGGACCCGGTGCTGCAGACGTGGCAGAACATCTACCCGTCGACGCTCAAGCCGGTCAGCGAGATGTCGTCCGACCTGATGAGCCACGTGCGGTATCCGACCGACCTGTTCAAGGTGCAGCGCGACGTGCTCGGTATCTACCACATCGACACCGCCGGCTCGTTCGCTCAGCAGGACAACCGCTGGCAGACGCCGAACGATCCTCGCAGCGACGCGGTGCTGCAGCCGCCGTACTACCTGACGATGCAGATGCCCGGACAGGACTCCCCGCGGTTCTCGATGTTCTCGACGTTCATCCCGTCGGCGACGGGGAGCGGCGGCAACCGTGACGTTCTGATGGGCTACCTCGCCGTCGACTCGGATGCCGGCTCCGAGGCCGGCGTCAAGGCGGAGGGCTACGGCCAGCTCAGGATGCTCGAGATCGACACCGACACGACCGTGCCGGGCCCGGGACAGGTGCAGAACACCTACAACTCCGACACCGCCGTGGTGCCGCAGCTGAACCTGCTGCAGCAGGGTGAGTCGGAAGTCCTCTACGGAAACCTGCTGACGCTGCCCGTCGGAGGCGGTCTGCTCTACGTGCAGCCGGTCTACGTGCAGTCCTCGGAGGGCACCAAGCTGCCGCGTCTGCAGAAGGTCCTCGTGGCCTTCGGTGACAAGGTGGCGTTCGAAGACACTCTGACGGCAGCACTCGACACGCTCTTCGGTGGAGACTCGGGCGCGACCGGCGGTGACGACCAGGTCGAGCCGACGCAGCCCGATCCCGACACCGGTGAGGTCACCCCGACGGACCCGACCACGCCCACGGATGCGCAGGCCGAGGCTCTCGCCGCCGCGCGGCAGGCGCTCACCGACCGTGACGCCGCGCTCAAGTCCGGCGACCTGACCAAGTTCGCCGAGGCCGACAAGCGCCTCACGGATGCGGTCAACACGCTGCTCGGACTGGAGTCGACATCGGGGGAGTGATCCCGCAGTGAGAGATACAGAATGGGCGCCCCTCCGGGGGCGCCCATTCTGCTTTCGCAGCTCCCTCAGCGCCTTCCCACAGTTCCGAGCCACGATCTCGATCCGGTAGTGCGTGTCGCTAATCAAATCTCTTGATTAATTATGGTATGCGTCGTAGTTTGGATCCCACGCTCCCCGGACTCGTGGACATCCTCGTCAGGCTGAGCGCGGCGAGCGATGTAGCGATTCTGATAACGGAGTGTATTTGTGAGCGACAAATGGGCGGTGGGGTCGCCGGTAGAAGCCGTTGCAGTCTGGCTTTACGCGGCCCGATCCTCCCGTGGGATGTCGCAGGAAGCGATAGCTCTGCGGGCTGGGCTGGCGGTCCCGACGTACGGGCGTTTAGAACGATCGGGCCTACGAGGGCAGATCAGTCAAGCGAAACTAGAAACGTTTCTTCGCCTGCTTTTAGCGCTAGACCCCGATGCGAGCGAGCTGGGTCGGCTGGTAGCCCTGCTGAAGGTGTACGCCGACTGATCTTGGTTGGGCTGCGGATTAGGGGGCCAGCGCCTGACTGCACAGTCCGTGCGCGACAAACGCGGCAATCACTATCAAGACGATCCCCGTCACAGGAACGAAGGACATTGAACGGTGCTGTGCGAAGAGCAGCGAGATCACTCCCGAGGAGGCGACGATCACGACACACACCCAGAAGAAGGCATCAATAGCGGCGTAAAGCAGGGTGCCGTCGCAGGTCTGACCACACCCCGGTACTCCGAGTTGGCGGAGCCAAACAGTGCCCCACGCCGCCATTGCGACGGCGAGCTCCAGGATCCATAGAAGGGCAGTACGGAGCGGACGCGGGGCACTGTCGACCATGAGCCCGATCCTAATTGAAATCGGTCGTCAGGTACTCGAACCATTTGAAGGCCTCAAAGACCTTGTTGTTGGCTTCGTACGAATTATGAATGTTGATTGCCGCCTGCCCGCCAGGATTGGTGCTATCGCAGAAGGCATCTCCCTCGAAGCAATACGAACGGATCTGCTGTTGGTAGCCCACCGTGTTGGAGTTCGGAGGGTATCCCCAGTACTTGAACCCGTTGAGTGTGTTGATGGCTGTCTGGTTGCGCGAGAACAAGCCCGATGACCCGTTTTGAGAACCTGCGACGTTGATGGGCTGGTTCGCCTTGTAGGCGGGATCGCCGAAGACGGCGATGCCTCTGATCGACTGCCTTGCTTTGGCAGAAAGGGAAGGATTGGCAAACGCGTTCAGAACCACATCCGCCCCCTGGGAGTGCCCCATGAGGAAGACAGTGGGCCCGTACTGGCCGCACTGGTTTGCAAGCCAGTTGAGCTCCTGGACGAGAGTATTCATCCCACTTGCAACACTCACCGGGTAGTTTGCGGCACCCGCCGGATAGTTCAATGCAGCGACATAGTAGGAGGGCGCCGCCGCAGCCGCGTGGACACGGATCTGGTCAAGTTCCCCCCCATATCCTCCGCTGTCGTAGAGGCGACCGTTGTGCACCGACCCGCTGCCTGCGGGTGCGTTGGTGCCGCGGACCGCGATGATCACCGCGAAATCGCAGATGTTCCCCGTAAGGGCTGCGTTCGCTGGGGCGGCGCTACTAAGAACACCCCCGAGAAGGAGGGCCGTGGAAAGCATGCTGGTCCACGCTCGCTGGCGACGTCTTGATGACGTACCGGACCGGTTCTTCGCAATTCTCATAAGTTTTTTCCTTCTCTGTGGGGCAGTACTTAGGAGATAAGTACCTGCCTCCGGCGGAGAACAGAGCGTCGGTGGCCTGGTGTGATCGAGGCACTAGGTGTATGCGTCTGCAAAGCGCCGCGCGGTGCAGTGATTGAACGACGATCGCCCGGTCGCTGCGCGGCCCTAGGGGGCTTCGCGCTCACCTCAGCCGTAAACGATCGCGTACGCTGGGGACAGCGCACGACCGTGGTGGTGGTCCTCATCCATTGAAGCGTGGCGGTGCGAACAACTGGAGTAATCTCGATGCTCTTCACACGGCAGTGCGAGTTGATTTTGCCGTCACCGGGCACGGTCGCACTCCCGCGTGCACGGATGACCCCAACCTGTGTCCCCAGCCTTGAGGAGCTGAGCGCGTAAGCCGCCCGAGCTGCTTTCGAGTTTGTAACACTTGGCGCATCGATTGCACAGGCGGTCAGGATGGCGCTCGACCTGTACGACGCCTTGGATCGCGAGTACCACTTTGCAGAGAAGACCGCAGGCTGGGCCGAGCTGCACTTCGTGGCCGTGCAGTCTGATCAGCTCGCCGCACAGCTGTCGACGAGATCTGTCGAATCGTACCCGATTCAAAGGAAAAGGCCCCGAGATCGCGATGATCTCGGGGCCTTACTTGTTGCGGGGACAGGATTTGAACCTGCGACCTCCGGGTTATGAGCCCGGCGAGCTACCGAACTGCTCCACCCCGCGGCACGAGTTACAGCCTAACACGGATTCTGAGGGCTCGCGAATCGAGGTCGGCCCCGGCGCGATGGGGGAGGATGTGAGCATGCCCGCATCCGCCGCCGTGCCCGTCGCCGTCTGCCAGTTCGCTCCGACGGACTCCCGCGAACAGAACCGTGAGCGCCTCGCCGAGCTCGTCGTCGCTGCCGCTGCCCGAGGCGCGCGACTGATCGTCTTCCCCGAGTACTCGAGCTACTTCGTCGATCCCATGGACGACACGCTCGTCGCGAATGCGGAGACGCTGGAGGGCGACTTCGTCACGACGCTGCAGGCCCTGGCGGCAGACCACGGCGTCGTGATCGTCGCGGGCCTGGTGGAGCGCGCCTCCGACGCCGCGCACGTGCACAACACCGTCGTCGCCGTCCGCGGCGACGGCATCCTCGGGGTGTACCGCAAGCAGCACCTGTACGACGCCTTCGGCCAGAAGGAGTCCGACTGGATCGAGGCGGGCGAGCTCACGGCGCCGACCTTCGAGGTCGCCGGCATGCGCTTCGGCCTCATGACCTGCTACGACCTGCGCTTCCCCGAGGTCGCCCGCATGCTCGTCGATGCCGGCGCTGACGCGCTCGTCGTCCCCGCCGAATGGGTGCGCGGCCCCCTCAAAGAGCATCACTGGACCACATTGCTCGCGGCGCGCGCGATCGAGAACACCGTCTACGTGGTCGCGGCCGATCACCCGACCCCGGTCGGGGTGGGACACTCGCAGATCATCGACCCGCAGGGCGTCGTCCTGGCCGGAGTCGGAGTGAGCGAGGGCATCGCCCTCGCGCCCGTCGAGCGCGCCGTAATCGAGCGGGTGCGGGAGAGCAACCCGGCCTTGCAGCTCAGACGGTACCGGGTCAGCCCGCGCTGACCGCGGGAGTCGCTCCGTCGATCAGAACTCCGCGGTGCTGAGCCGTGCGGCGGCCTCCTGCAGCACGTCGATGCGCTTGCACGCGGCGAACCGCACGAGCCCGGTGTACTCGTCTCGCCGAGCCGTCGATACGAAGGCGGTGAGGGGGATGGCCACGACACCCGCCCGCTCGGGCAGCTCCCGGCAGAACTGCGCCGCATCGGCACCGCCGAGCCCCGACGCGTCGGCCACGGTGAAGTAGCCCCCCTGTGGCGCGTGGACGACGAACCCGGCGTCCCTCAGCCCGGCGCCGAGGATCTCGTGCTTGCGCGCCAGTGCCGCCGCCGCCCCCGCGAAGTAGTCGTCGCCGAGGCGCAGACCGACGGCGACGGCGGGCTGGAAGGGCGCCCCGTTCACATAGGTCAGATACTGCTTGACGGTCAGGACGGCGGTGATCAGCGCGGCCGGGCCATGCACCCAGCCGATCTTCCAGCCCGTGGCCGAGAATGTCTTGCCCGCCGACGAGATCGTCAGCGTGCGCGCCGCGCCGCCGGGCAGCGAGGCGATCGGAGTGTGCGGCGAGTGGAACGACAGATGCTCATACACTTCGTCGGTGACGATGATCGCGTCGTGCCGATCGGCGAGCCGGATCACCTCGTCGAGCACCTCTCGGTCGAACACCGCGCCGGTCGGATTGTGCGGGTCGTTGACGAGGATGATCCGGGTGCGGTCGGTGACCGTCTCAGCGAGCAGATCCAGGTCCGGCCGGAAGTCCGGGGCGCGCAGGGGGACCGTCCGCAACCGTGCTCCGGCCAGCGCGACCGCTGCCGCGTACGAGTCGTAGTACGGCTCGAAGACGACCACCTCGTCGTCCGGTCCGTCGATCAGCGCGAGCAGAGCGGCGGTCAGAGCCTCCGTCGCACCGGCCGTCACGATCACCTCGCTCGCCGGGTCGACCTCCAGCCCGTAGAAGCGCTGCTGATGCTCGCTGATCGCGGCGAGCAGATCTGGTGCGCCCCGACCGGGCGGGTACTGGTTGACCCCTCGGGAGATCGCCTCGCGGGCGGTGTCGAGCACCTCCCTCGGGCCGTCCTCGTCGGGGAAGCCCTGCCCGAGGTTGATCGCCCCGGTTCTGGCCGCCGCGGCGGACATCTCTGCGAAGATGGTGGGTGCGACGGTTCCGTCGGCTGCGAGCAGGCCGGCTCCCGCTGCCGTACGCCGCCAGGCGCCGGGGATCTCATTCATGGAGAACAGGCTAAGGCCATAGCGGAAACTCATCTGCACCATACGAAACGCACAGACAGAGTCGTCATTCTGAAGGGGCGTTGTTGAAGGAGCACACACCATGAACGAAGACAACACCCACGACCACACGTCACCCGCGTCGAACGACGCCGTGCCGTCCACCGAGGTGCCAGGGGCCGTCGACCATTCGACGACGAACGGCGCCGCTGAGACCCGTACCGACCTGCCCGCGCCCGTCGGGCAGGGACACGAGATGCCGCAGACGTTCACGTCGGCGTCCTCTGCTTTCACACCACCGCAGGCACCCGCGGCGCCGCAGGATCCCGCAGCGGGCGGCGCCCCCGCATTCGCCGCGCCCCACGCTGCGCCCGTGCCGCAGCAGCCCGCGGCGTTCGCTGCTCCGAGCGGTGTCGGCGCCCCGGACGCATCGGCATACGGACCTGCCCCGACGCACCCCGGCGCCGCCACCGCGGCCGCTCCGGGTGCCGCCTTCGGCATCCACTCGGCGCATCAGGCCGGGCAGGGTGAGCCGTTCGCGCCTCCGGCGAAGACCAAGGAGAAGCCGCGTGCCGGTGTGAAGTTCGCTGCCATCGTGGTCGCGGCCGCGCTCGTCGGCGGCGTCGCCGGATTCGGCGGGGGAGCGATCCTCAACGGGATCTCCAACCAGACCTCGACCGGCGTGGCGCAGGGACCCGACACCGTGACGGTGAACAATCCGGGATCCGTCAACGAGACCACCGCGGTCGCGACGGAGGCGTTGCCGTCGGTCGTCACCATCGAGGTCGCGGGCTCGGATCAGGGCGGCAGCGGTTCGGGCGTCATCATCAGCGACGACGGCTACGTGCTCACGAACACCCACGTCGTGACGCTCGGCGGTGCGGTCGCCGATCCCACCATCCGGGTCACGACGTCGGATGGCCGTATCTACGCCGCGACCGTGGTCGGCACCGACCCGATCTACGATCTCGCCGTCATCAAGCTGACCGACGCCAAGGACCTCACCCCGATCGAGTTCGCCGATTCCTCGTCGCTCAACGTGGGAGACACGGCGGTCGCGCTCGGTGCGCCGCTCGGTCTGTCGAACTCGGTCACCACCGGAATCGTCAGCGCGCTGAACCGCAGCATCCAGATCGCTTCGTCCGCTCTGCCCGACTCGTCGTCGGAAGACGCTCCCCAGCAGGAGGAGACGCCGCCGGAGGGGCAGGGCCAGGGGCCGTTCCAGTTCGATCTGCCGGGCAACACCTCGCAGCAGGGCTCCGATTCGATCTCGATCGCCGTCATCCAGACGGACGCCGCGATCAATCACGGCAACTCGGGCGGCGCGCTCGTCAACAGCAAGGGCGAGCTGATCGGCATCAACGTGGCCATCGCGAGCTCGGGCAACTCCGAGGAGGGCGGATCCATCGGCATCGGCTTCGCGATCCCCTCGAACATCGCCGAGCGCGTCTCGAAGGAGATCATCGCCGACGGTGCCGCGACGCACGGTCTTCTCGGCGCCTCGGTGCAGGATGCCGCCAGCGCGGAGAACGCCGCGGTCGCCGGCGCGCTGATCGCCGATGTGTCCGGCGGGGGTGCTGCCGCCACGGGTGGGCTCAAGAAGGGCGACGTGGTCACCGCATTCAACGGCGTCCCGATCACGAGCGCGACCGATCTGACCGCCCAGGTCCGTGCGGCCGCAGGCGGCAGCGACGCCAAGGTCACCTACATCCGCGGAGGGAAGCAGTTCGAGAGCGACGTCACCCTGGGAGCTCTCGCCGGCTGATCACCCGGACCCCCGGGTCACCGAGAAGGACGCCACCCCGCGATAGGCTCGCGGAGTGGCGTCCTTCTCTTTCGGCTCCGGCAATGCGGCCAAGCTGCTGCGGATCCCGGTCTACCTCGCCGGTCGCGTCGGTACGTCCGTCGTACCGCGCGGCTCACGCTGGGTGTTCGGATGCGGCGCCGGCATCGGAGACGGCGCGCTCGCGCTGCAACGGCACGCTGCGGCGCTGGGCCACGACACGCTCTGGCTCACGTCCTCGGATCGTGAGGATGCCGATGCCGCCGCCCTGGGCCTGCGCACCGTGCGCAAGCACGGGCTGCGCGGGTGGTGGGCGACCGCGCGGGCCGGCGTCGTCGTGGTGACCCACGGCCTGGGCGATGCGAACCGCTACGCGATCGCCGGCGCATTCGTCGTGCAGCTCTGGCACGGCATCCCCCTCAAACGGATCGGGTTGGACTCGCCCGCCACGACGCAGGTTCCCGACGTTCCGGGTGCGGCGGTGCTGCGACGCCTCGTCGAGTTCCTTTACCGTCGGGCGGCACAGCGCATCCGCGTGCTCCCGGCCGCGTCGCATCGATCCCGTGGACGCCTCGAGTCGGCGTTCGGCCTCGGCGACGATCGGGTGGTCGTGACCGGTGAGCCACGCGTCGACGTGCTCTCGGCAGCGGATCCCGACGAGCGGCGGGCGACGGCATCCCTCGTCCTCGACCGTGCACTCGGGGAACCCCGGAGGTCCTCCCGCACGATCCTCTACGCGCCCACCTGGCGCGACGGCGCGCCCGACCCCGCGATACCGGATGCAGGGCAGTGGGTGCGGATCATCCGGATGCTGGAGGATCACGATGCCGTGCTCCTCGTCCGCTCGCATCCGCTGGGCGAGGGCGGGTACGCGCCTCCGTTGCCGACCAGGCGGGTGAAGACGCTCGGTTCTCATGTGCTCGCCGACGTGACCCCGATACTGCCGGCGGTCGACCTGCTGATCACCGACTACTCCTCGCTCGCGTACGACGTCGGGCTCCTGGCGATGCCGGTGCTCTATCTCGCCCCCGACGTCGCCGAGTACGGCCGCACCCGGGGGTTCTACGGTCGTTTCCGCGACGTGGCGGGCGACGAGTGGGCCGCGGACTGGGATGCCGCGGTTGCGCAGATGTCGGCCCTGCTGGACGACGACGACGTGTTCGCCGCCGCCGCAGAGCGTTCCGCTACGCTCAGCGCGGAGATGCATGCATTCCGCGATGGGCGCAACACCCAGCGGGTGTACGAGAAGATTCGCGCGCGCGGTGTCGCCGCGCCGAAGGGAGCAGTATGACCACGGCCCGGATCGATGATGCGGCGGAGACGCTGGTCATCGCAGGGACAGGTCCGCGTCCCTCCAGCGCCGAACTGATCGGACCGCGCGCCAGTGTCGCCGCTCGGATCACCGGCGGAGGCAAGACGTGGAAGGCGACCGTCCCGCTTCGTGCGTCGCGCTGGGGCGGGCCCGAGCTGCCGCTCCCGGCCGGGGACTACGAGATCCGCATCCCGGGCGTGGACCTCGGCGGTCTCGCGCTCGCACCGGAGGTGCTGTCCGGCGTGCGGATAGCGGTCCGCGGTGGCACGGCCGTCATCGCGGCTCCGGTCGATCCCGCCTACGAGACTCCTGAAGGCCAGGCGACCCTCGAGGGGCGCTACCTCGCGCACGCCGGCGGAACCGAGAACGCGGTGTTCTTCGAGAGCTTCTACGGGCGCACCGTCGGGTGCAATCCGCAGGCCATCGATCGGGCGCTCGCCGCAGCAGCGCCGGCGGTCGTGCGCTACTGGAGCGTTGCCGATCTCTCGGTGGCGGTTCCGCACGGTGCCATCGCGGTCGTCGAGGGCAGCCCGGAGTGGTGGCGCGCTCGCGCCTCCGTCCGGCTCCTCGTCGTCAACGATTGGCTGCGCCGACGGTTCGCCCGCAAACCGGGTCAGAAGGTGCTGCAGACCTGGCACGGCACTCCGTTGAAGCGGCTCGCGCTGCATCGTCCGGGTTTCGACCTGCGTCGCATGGCAGCCGTCGTGAAGGAGTCGCGCCGCTGGGACGTCCTGCTCGCGCAGAACGCGTATTCGGAGCGCATTCTCCGCAAGGCATACGCCTTCTTCGGACGCCCCATCTGGGTCGAGGGGTACCCCCGCGACGATGTGCTGGTGACGGGGGACGCGGCGGCGATCCGTGCCGATCTCGGAATAGGCGCCGACGAACGCGTGCTGCTCTACGCGCCCACCTGGCGCGACGACCGCGCGGCGATGGTCGACTTCGTCGACGCGGAGGCACTCGCTCGCCAGACGGACTCCGTCGTGCTCGTCCGCGGCCACTCCCGCACGATCGACACCGATCGCGACCGCGCCGGCGCTCGTGTGATCGACGTCACCGGATACCCCGAGACGTCGAAGCTGCTGCTCGCCGCCGACGCCCTGATCACGGACTACTCCTCGGTGATGTTCGACTTCAGTGTGACGGGCAAGCCGATGTTCTTCCTCGTACCCGACCTCGACCACTACCGCGGCCAGCTGCGCGGGTTCTACTTCGACCTCGAGAGCAGGGCGCCCGGCCCGCTGGTCCGCTCGCAGGAGGAGCTGGTCACCGCGCTGGCCGATCCCACGCTCACGGAGGCCTTCGCGCAGCGGTACGCGGCGTGGCGCGCTCAGTTCAACACCCGCGACGACGGTCACGCGGCGGAGCGGGTGGTCGCTCGCATCCTCGATCAGGGGTACGTCACGCGCTGATCAGGGGAGCGGGGTGTTGCGGGTGCCGAGTCGCGACGCGTCGACGGTGTCTCGGGCTCCGCGGAGCACGCCACCCAGGAACCCGAAGCCCCATGAGAGGTGCATCGTCGGCAGCACCGCGGCGGTCCACAGCCGTTGGCGCGGGCCGCCACCGCCGGGCAGAGCGGCCACGACGAGCACGAGGAGCACGTAGGCGAGCAGCGGCAGGTAGATCACCGCGGAGAGGATCGCGGAGAGAACCCCGGTCACGGCCCCGACGAGCTGCGTGATGCCGAGCAGAACGGCGGTGGCGAGCAGCGCGACGAGCGCGGGCGGTGCGAAGAAGCGGATGCCGTTGCGGCGCCCGTACCGGCGCACGAGCTCGCCTCTCCATGCTCCGGTGGCCCGGAACTGTCGGGCCAGACGCAGCCAGCTCTCCCGCGGCCAGTAGGTGACCGAGAGGCTCGGGTCGAACCACACCCGGTGTCCGGCCTGGCGGATGCGGAGGTTGAGCTCCCAGTCCTCGCCGCGGCGGATCGACTCGTCGAAGAGCCCGACCTCCTCGAGCACGTCACGGCGCATGACGCCCAGGTAGGCGGATTCGGCCTCGCCCTCGTGCGTCCCGCCGTGGTAGGCGCCGCCCCCGAGTCCGACGGGGGAGTTGTACAGCCGGGCGACGGCTCGCTGGAAGGGTGTCCTGCCGTCGGCGTGCATCACGCCGCCGACGTTCGCGGCGCCGGTGCGCCGCAGTGTCTCGAGGGCCCGCGCGGCATAGCCGGGGGAGAGTTCGGAGTGGGCGTCGACCCGCACGATCGTGGCGTACCGGCTCGCTCGGATCGCCGCGTTCAATCCCACCGGGATGTGCGCGGCGGGGTTGTCGACGAGCCGGATCCGCTCGTCGTCGGCGGCGAGGCGCTGTGCGAGGGCGGTGGTGCCGTCGGTCGACGGTCCGAGGGCGAGCACGAGTTCGGCGGGCACCGTCAGCTCCTGCGCGAGCACAGACCGGACGGCGTGCTCGAGGTAGGCGCGCTCGTTCAGGACGGGCATGACGAAGGACACCCCGTCGTCGGGGGCGTCGATCTCGTTGTCAGGCACATGACGATCATGGCATGTGCTCTCGGACGTTCGCTGATGCGGGCGCGGGCTGCCGGCGATCGGCTGAGCACCTCGGGCCCCACTCGGTATCCTGGAGGGATGGGTGCTGTGTCCGATGCGAAGAAGGCCTACCGTCTGCTGAAGAGGGCTCTCGCCTCGCGTACCGCGGTGCAGCGGGTGCGCCGCAGACTGGCCGACCGGGAGCCGCACCCGTCAGGGCGATACCAGATCGCGGTCTACTTCGCCGACGGTGCGGTGAACATGTACCAGATGCGGCAGTGGTATCGGCCGTTGGCGGAGCTCGCGAAGCGCTGGCCGGTCGTGGTGCTGGCTCGCTCGGCCACGGGCGCGGACAGGCTTCTCGACGAGGACGGCCCTCCCGTCGCGTTCGTCCCGACCGTGCGCGACCTGGAGCAGTTCGTCGCTTCGCAGGACATCCGCATCGTCCTGTACGTGAACCAGAACACGCGCAACTTCCAGATGTTCCGCTACGGTCGCCGCTGGCATGTGTTCATCAACCACGGCGAGTCCGACAAGATGTACATGACGACGAATCAGTACAAGGCCTACGACTACGCCTTCGTCGCGGGTCAGGCGGCGCGGGATCGCCTCGCACGCACGCTCTGGGACTGGGACATCGAGCGCCGCACCCTCGAGATCGGCCGCCCGCAGGCCGACCACTATTCGGGCACGCTCCCGTACACCCCCGATGACCGCACCGTCGTGCTGTACGCGCCCACGTGGGAGGGCGACCGGCCGAGCGCCCACTACGGTTCGATCGCCTCGCACGGCGAGGCGCTCGTGGGCGCGCTCCTCGCCTCGTCCGCCCACCGCGTGGTGTATCGGCCGCATCCCCGCAGCGGCGTCGTCGACGACGCCTACGGCGCTGCGCACCGGCGGATCGTGGCGGCGATCACCGCGGCGAACGCCGCCGATCCCGCCGCGCAGCACGTGTACGACAACGGCCCTGACCTGGGCTGGCAGCTCGCGGCTGCCGATGTCGCGATCGTCGACATCTCGGCGATGGTCTACGACCGCCTCGCCGTCGGCAAGCCTCTGATGATCACCCGGCCGGTCGACGACCGCGCATCGATCGACACCAACGGCTACCTCTCGGACTGCGAGTGGCTCGAGGCGGATGCCGCCTCCGACATCATCGCGGAGGTCGAGCGCGTGCGCGCGGACGAGGGCGCCGTCGCCCGGTTGCGGATGTGGGTGCAGCACTACTTCGGCGACACGACGCCCGGAGTCGCCACCGCGAAGTTCCACGGTGCGATCGAGGAGCTCATGCGCCGGTGGGACCGCTGGCAGGCCCACGAGATCGGTGCGGTGCGCCCCGACGAGGACGACGACGACGAAGAGGCCGACGAGGAGGAGCTCTGATGGACCTCGCCGCGACCAGGGGAGTGGCCTCGCGACTCGAGGTCCTGCCCGCCATCGGATCGACGAACGCGGCGCTCTCCGAGCGTGCGGCCGATGCCGTGGCCTGGCCGCACCTCTCGGTGCTGCTCACCGACACTCAGACGGCCGGGCGCGGCCGGCTCGATCGCTCGTGGACGGCGCCCCCCGGATCCTCGCTGGCGGTATCGGTGCTTCTGCGTAGGCTTCCCGCCGACCCCGACGCCCGCGGGTGGATCTCCCTCGCGGCGGGTCTTGCGATGGCCGAGGCGGTGGCGGAGCAGCTGCCCGACCGTCGAGTGGCGGTCAAGTGGCCGAATGACGTGCTCGTGGAGGGGCGCAAGATCTGCGGCATCCTGGCGCAGGCGGTGCCCGACGCCGTGATCGTGGGAACCGGCGTCAACACGTCCATGACCGCCGCGCAGCTCCCGGTGCCGACCGCGACGTCGTTCGCCGCGCTCGGCGTGGTCGTCGACGAGGACCGGCTGCTCTCGGTGTATCTGCGCGAGCTCGACGGGCGGATCTCCGATCTCGTGCACGCCGGCGATGCCGTCGCCAGTGGACTGCACGCCGCCGTCTCGGCGCGATGCGCGACGATCGGCGCCGACGTGCGGGTGACGCTCCCCGGGGAGCGGATGCTCGTCGGCACTGCTGTCGCGGTGGATCCCGCCGGACGGCTGGTCGTGCTCTCGGCCGGCCAGCACGTCGCCGTCTCGGCCGGCGACGTGGTGCATGTCCGGCCGGCCTGAGTCTGACACGCCCGGGGCGCGCAGGCCGATGTCGGCGGTTCCAGGCACAATGGAGACGTGACGCAGCCAGTGACCCTCGGCGGACGGCCGACGATGCCACCTCCCGGTGTGCCGTCGGAGGAGCTGCTGATCGCGCGTTTCCGCGGCCATGCCCGACGGCTGTTCTGGTCGGCGATCGTGCTGATCGCGGTGTTCGGCGCCACCGCCTACTTCTATGACAACATCCCGGCTCCGTTCGAGGACTGGATGCTCCTCAGCGCTGCCGGCGGCCTGGTCCTGGTTCTCGTGATCGTGCCCTACATCGTCTGGTACTCGCGCACAGTGACGGTCACGACACGGCGGGTCATCGTGCGCCACGGCATCGGCGCGCAGAGTCGTCGCGAGATGTCCCACGCCAGGGGCTACACGATCGGCGTGCGTCGGGGCGTCCTGCAGCGGATGTGGGGGACCGGCACGATCTCGCTCTCCAACGGCGTCGATGCGCCGCTGCGACTGGCGAACGTGCCGAATGTCACGCTGGTGCACGAGACCCTCGCCGACCAGATCGAGGTCAGTCAGATCCTCGCGCACAGAGATGCGCAGTCCGGCTCCGACACCGCCTCGTTCTGAGTCGGCCGAGCGTTCTCTTGCTGCGCGTGGAGTGTGTCCGAACGCTGTGGTGATGCGCGAGAATGGTCACGACGATGGGAGACGGCACATGGCGTTGCGTGTGGGTGTGATCGGTGGAGGCCAGCTGGCCAGGATGATGATCGCTCCGGCGGTGGAGCTCGGACTCGACCTTCGGGTGCTGGCCGAGGACGAGGGGATGTCGGCCGGTCTCGCCGCGACGGCCGTCGGCGACTATCACGATCTCGATGTCGTCCGCGCGTTCGTGAAGGACGTCGACGTCGTCACCTTCGACCACGAGCACGTTCCGCAGGACATCCTCCGCGCGCTGGTCGCGGACGGTGTGGCCGTGCACCCCGGACCGGATGCCCTGCAGTTCGCCCAGGACAAGCTGCTCATGCGCGCGCGCCTCGCCGAACTCGGTGTGCCGCAGCCCGAGTGGGCTCCGGTGCGAGACGCCACCGAGCTGCAGGCGTTCCTCGACGATCACGGCGGCAGGGCGGTCGTGAAGACGCCGCGCGGCGGGTACGACGGCAAAGGGGTTCGCGTCGTCCGGTCCGGCACCGATGCCGCCGACTGGTTCCAGGCGCTCGCCGACGGTGACGCGCTTCTCGTCGAGGAGCTCGTCGGATTCGTGCGGGAACTCGCGCAGCAGGTCGCGCGTCGTCCCGGTGGACAGGCCGTGGCCTATCCCGTCGTCGAGACGGTGCAGCGCGACGGCGTGTGCGCCGAGGTGCTCGCTCCCGCCCCGCAGGCGTCGGAGCGGCTCGTCCAGCTGGCCGAGGAGATCGGTCGCTCGATCGCCGACGGGCTCGGCGTCACCGGCATGCTGGCGGTCGAGCTCTTCGAGACCGATGACGAACGCATCCTCGTGAATGAACTGGCGATGCGCCCGCACAACAGCGGGCACTGGAGCCAGGACGGCGCGGTGACCGGACAGTTCGAACAGCATCTCAGGGCGGTGGCCGATCTGCCTCTCGGCGATACGACGCCACGCGCCCCCTGGTCGGTGATGATCAACATTCTCGGCGGACCGCAGGACGGCTCGCTCGGCGACCGTTTCGCTGCGGCGATGGCCGGGTATCCGACAGCGAAGATCCACACGTACGGCAAGGCGCCGCGTCCCGGACGCAAGGTCGGTCACGTGAACGTGTCGGGTGCGGATCTCGACGACGCGGTGTATGTCGCCAGAGCGGCTGCCGCGCACTTCGACTGAGGGGCACGAGGGGCGTGCCGTTCGGGGATTCTCCCAGTAGCAGACCGTAGCCTGGGGAAGTGACCGAGCCTCTGCACTCTTCCACCGCGCCGCTGGTCGGCGTCGTCATGGGATCCGACTCCGACTGGCGAGTGATGAGCGACGCCTCGCAGTCCCTCACGGACTTCGGAATCCCGCACGAGGTGGAGGTCGTCTCGGCGCACCGAACCCCCGACAAACTCATGAAGTACGCGCGGGAGGCACGCTCTCGCGGCATCCGCGTGATCATCGCCGGTGCCGGGGGCGCCGCGCACCTGCCGGGCATGCTCGCCTCGATGACCGCGCTGCCGGTCATCGGCGTGCCGGTGCCGCTCGCCTACCTCGACGGCATGGACTCGCTCCTGTCGATCGTGCAGATGCCGGCGGGCATCCCGGTCGCCACCGTCTCGATCGGGGGAGCCCGCAACGCCGGCATCCTCGCCGCCCGCATCCTCGGCACGTCCGACGACGACCTCGCCGACCGCGTCGAGGCGTACGCCCTCGACCTCGAGGCTCAGGTCGAGGAGAAGAACGAGCGGCTGAAGGGCTCACTGTGACCCTTGCGCCGCCACGAAGCTCGGCGCGCCCTCTGATCGAGACCCGGCCGCTGCGACATCCGAACACCGCTGACTCCGGGGCGATGACCAAGCGCGCCTGGTGGCTGGTGCTGCTCAACCTGTTCGTTCCGGGCTCGGCGCAGGTGCTCGCCGGTGATCGACGGCTCGGTCGTTTCGGCCTCGGTGCCACGCTCCTCGCCTGGTTCCTGGTCATCGTCGGTGCCGGACTCGCGCTCTTCGCCCGCCCGGTGCTGCTGTGGCTGACGGTGGGAGGAGGATGGTTCTCCGCCGTCGTCCTGACCCTTGTCCAGGTTCTGCTCATCGGCTACCTCGTGCTGTGGGTCGTGCTCACCTTCGACGCGCTGCGCCTCGTGCGCCTCGTGAAAGTTCCTAGTCCTTCGAAGTTCGCGATCCCGCTCGTCGCTCTCCTGCTGCTCGGCCTGGTGGGAACCGGCACCGGATACGCGGCGTCGTATGTCGGAACCGCCCGCGGAACCATCAGCACGATCTTCGGCCAGAGCGGGCCGAGCCTGCCGCCGAGCGAGGGCTACTACAACATCCTCCTGCTCGGAGCCGACAGCGGCGACGGTCGGGACTCGATGCGGTACGACAGCATCTCCGTGGTCTCCGTGAACGCGACCAGCGGGGCCGTGACCATCACCGGCATCCCGCGAGAACTCCCCAACGCGCCGTTCAGCGAGGGCAGCCCGATGCAGGCGCTGTACCCGAACGGGTTCGAAGGGCACAACTCGAACTCCTGCGGGTGGAACGGCTGGATGAACCACGTCCGCAACGCCGCCGAGGTCTGCCGGGACGATGACGGCGCGGGGCTCTACCCGGACGCCGCCTCGCACGGCTCCGACCCCGGGATCGAGGCCACGAAGGATGCCGCCGAGGGCGTCCTCGGCATCGAGATCCCCTACTACGTGTTCGTCGACATGCACGGCTTCGCCGCCCTCGTCGACGCGCTCGGCGGCGTGGACATCAACGTCACGGAACGGCTCCCGAAGGGTGGTCCGCCCGAGGGCGTGAACCCCCACGACGTCGACGCATGGGCGACGGGCTGGATCGAGGTCGGCCAGCAGCACATGGACGGTGACACCGCTCAGTGGTACGCGCGCTCGCGCTACACCACGAGCGATTGGGACCGGATGAAGCGCCAGCGCGAGCTGCAGGAGGCTATTCTCGCGCAGTTCACACCGCAGACCGTGCTGACGCGGTTCAACGAGGTCGCTGCGGCAGGCACCGCGCTCATCAGCACGGATCTCCCTCAGGACAAGCTGCCCGAGTTCTTCGACCTGATGACCAAGGCGCGAGAGCAGCCGGTCACCACGGTCGAGCTCACCCCCGACAACGGGGTCGATGAGCACTCGCCGAACTACGACTACATCCACCAGATGATGCAGCAGACCCTGCATCCGCCGACGGAGACACCGACTCCCTCCCCCTGACCGGAGCGGGGCGGCCGGACCGGAGGGTCGGGTGGCGGTGAGCAGCGGACGAACCCGGCAGTCGATGAGCCGGTCCGTTAACGAACCCACGGCCGCCACCTGAGAGTTAAGGTAGCGGCCGTGGGCCTCCGGTTCGGGCCGGATTCACTGGACGACGGTGATCGGAAGGGGGAGGGACCACCGCCGTCCAGCCGACACCCGCAGAAAGCGGGGGTCCGTCTTAGGCGCGCTTGCGGCGCACGACTCCAGTGGCGACGAGCGCTCCGCCGGCGATGAGAGCCGCAGCTCCGCCGCCGACCACCCACGGCGACACGCTGCCACCGGTGAGGGCGAGCTCGAGCCCGCCTCCTGTGAGCGGCATCTCGGTGCCGGACGCCGCGACGCCCGGATCGTGGTCGCAGCGCACGGCCGAATCGTGCCCGTGCGAGACCGTGATGGTCGCCGTGTAGGAACGCGATCCCGAGAAGGCGAGTGCGTAGGAGCCCTCACCGTCGGACGGCGGCCGGAAGGTCACGACCAGGCTGCCGTCGGCAGCCGCCGTGTTCCCCGAGATCGCCGATTCGCCGGCGTTGTGACCGGACACGGAGACACCGACCGTCTCGGACGACAGGAAGTACCCTGCCCCGAAGGTGACGGTCGACACATTGCAGATGTCGATGATCGGATCGTCGACGCCCACGCGAGGCGCACCGGAGTACGAATCGGACTCGGACGGAACGGTCAACGGCGCAGCGGTGGCGACGGCAGGAGCCATCAACACGATCGCGCCAGCGGCAAGGCTGATGGCAGCCAGTTTCTTCAGCATGATTCTCCCCAGAAATTCACGCGGAATCGCATCCGAACACACCCCTGCGTTCGATTGCGTGGATGCATCCTGTCCCCACGACAGAATTACACCCAGATATTCCCCAGTGAGACCGACACTACATCATCGGATCCTGAAAGTCACGAGGCGCACTGCAGTTCTTCTCGGGAGATCTCGGGGTCGTCGATCATCGGCGTGTGATCGACCACGGTGAGTCGCTCGCCGGCACCGGCACCCTGGTACTCGAGGGTGATCGTGGACGACTCGCCGGGTGCGAGCACGACCTCATGCTGCACGGCTGCACGCGTGCCGAGGAGGGTCGTCTGAACGCTCTCCTGCTCGCCATCGCGGTCGATGTGCGACGCGGTGGCGCCTTCGGGGCCGTACACCGTGATCAGGGTGCCGATGGATCCGGGCGGGACTCCGTAGAACCCGTTCGCCGTGACGTACGGCGGCAGGGTGGTTCCCGCATCCGCCGGTGCGTCGTTGGTCCAGGTGACCCGCACCTGAGTGGTCGGTTCGCCGTCGCACACCCCCACAGATGTGGTGATCGCGGCATCCGTGTAGTAGTCCATCTTGCCGCCGGTGGTGTCGTTCATCAGCACGCCCACATGCGTCTCCGTGTCGTCGACGGGAAGAGCGCCGCCGAGTGACGATGCGGCCAGCATCGTCTGCTCGTCTTCGTGCGCACTCCAGATGCGGATCCGGTGCTGCTCGGCCGAATCGGCCAGCGCCGCCACGAGATCTTTCGGATCTGCGGTCGACAGCGCCGCCGACAGCAGGGCTCCCGCCGCCTGCGAGAAGACCTCGTCCTGGGCCGCAGGATCCGGGACCGCGGCGTAGATCTCCGAGAGCAGGAAGTTCACCACCGTCTCGTGCGTGACGGTGAACGGCCCGAACGTGAGTGGACCCGTCGCCTTCAGGAGGGTCTCGGTCATGACCGCGTCCACGGCGATCACCCCGTCGATCGGCTGGCCGAACCTGTTCTGCCAGCGGGCCGCTATCGCGGGGCCCGCCTCGGTGAAGTCGGGAACGCTCGTCAGATTCTGCATGTAGCGGCCGGGGCGGTCCTCGAACAGCGCGACGGTCGATTCGCTGAGCGGAAGCGGCTCGTCGAGCGACGGGAAGTCGGGGACCGAGGCCTGCTGGACGAGGGTGACCCGTCCGTCCTCCGCGTGCAGCAGCGCGATGGCGCCGATGATGCCTCCGGAAGAGCGCAGCTCCGCGTTGTTCTGCATCGCCAGGACGTAGTTGCGAGGACCATCCGCACCCAGCATGCTCGGCAGCAGCGCGGCCGCGCCGTGCAGCGATCCGACCACGGTCGCCGCCTGGGTGACGGTCGAGCGCATCTCTCGCACTGCATCGGCGAGCGGGGGGAGCGTCGCATCCGCGTCGATCCGGAGAGCGCGGTCCTGCGCGGCGCTCAGCGTCGCGCTCGCATCCGCGAGCGGCGGCTCGATGGCGGCGAAGGGTGCGATGTCGATCGCGCCGTTCGACAGGCCGAGGCTGGCCAGGTTCAGCGCACCGGCGGCGTCGAGCACCGGCACGAGTGCGTTCGAGGCGACGTCGTCGGCGATCTCGGCCACGTCGCTCACGGCCGCGAAGTTCGGTCCGAGCCAGGGGAGGATGCCGAAGGCGTGCCACACGGGATCGGAGGTGAGATCGTGCGCGGACCCCGCATGATGCGCGATGCGGGACGAGAGAGAGGCGGCCTTCTCGAGATCGCCCTGGCCGACGGCCTCCTTGAGCGTCGACGACGACGTCGCCACCTGCTGCAGGTCGTTCACGGCGCCGATTCCGCGCACCGTCACCCACCCGATCGCGAGCACGAGAATCGTCAGGATCGCGCCGAGGGTCCACCGCAACCACCGACGACGTACAGGAAGGCGTCCGTCACTCACTCCTGCATTCAAGCACGAAGCAGGATGGAGCCGGTACGGCGGAGCACACGCCCCACGCGGCCGTGCTCCGGGGTTCTCCAGCTGCGGACGGCTACTGTTGTCGCATGGGTGCTCGGCTGCGTGTTGTTCTGGATCAGCTGACGCATGTCGTCGACGGGAATCACGCGTTCGCGTCATCGGATCTCGCCGCAGCACTGGTCGCGACCGCACCGTCCGGATGCGAGGTCGAGGCGATCGTGCCCGCCGGGGCCGAGGTGTCGATCCGCGGGATCGCGGATGTCCGCAGGCTCTCGCTCGCGCGCCGCGAGCTCGCCGGCTCGTGGCAGCTGGGGATCCCGGCCGGCGCGGGTGACGGCCTCATCCACTCCGCGACGCTGATGGCGCCGCTCGTGCGGCACGACCGGGTGCACGATCACGACCAGACGACCGTCACTCTCTGGGACCTGCGCGCCTGGGACGCCCCGCAGCTGCTGTCCAAGTCGACGGTGTCGTGGCAGCGCGCGATGCTCAAGAGAGCCGTCAAGCATGCGGACGCCGTCGTGGTGCCCTCGCACGCGATCGCGGCCCGACTCGGAGAGATCACGAAGCTGGGCGACCGGATCCGCGTGATCTCCGGTGCTGTGCCGTCATCGTTCGTCGTGCCGTTCGACGCCGCCGAGCGCCGCACCGCTCTGTCGCTTCCCGCGTCCTACGTCGTCGTCACCGGCGCCGCCGACTCCCTCGAGACCGGATTCCGCGCGGCTCTCGCGACGGGCCGGGATGCCGTCGTCCTCGACGCCCCGGAGGGCGGAGAGCCGGCCCTCGCCGAGATCGCCGCGGCGGTCGGTCTGCCCGAGGCCCGCGCGCACATCCGCGGAGTGCTGTCGACGGAGGACCGCGCCGCCGTCTTCGCCGCCGCCGCCGCGATGGTCGCCACGGATGCCGGAGCAGGGTGGCCCTGGCGTGCGGTTGAGGCGATGACCCTCGGCGTCCCCGTGGTCGCCGTCGAGAGCGGTGTGCACCACGACGTGATCGCGGACGGCGGCATGATCGTCGACGCCGCGGATGCTCCGGACGCCGCCGTCGACGCCGTCGGCGACGGCGCGAGAAGGCTCAGCGTCCTCGCCGCGGACCGCTCGAGGTCGTTCTCCTGGCTCGGTGCCGCCGAGCGGGTGTGGGGCCTGCACGCCGATCTCTGAGCGGGTGCCTGGCCCGTCAGAGCCGGCGCCGGATTCGTCAGGAGCGCATGAGCTCGACGGCATCCGCACTGGGGCCGTCGAATCGCACCTTGCCGTCCTGCAGCAGGATGCCGCGCTCGCACAGGTGCGAGACCATGTTCAGGTCGTGGCTGACCACCACCAGGGTCTTGCCCTGGGAGTGGAGCTCGCGCACGCGTGCGAGGCACTTCTTCTGGAACGGCTCGTCGCCGACCGAGAGGATCTCGTCGATCAGGAGCACGTCCAGATGCGTGTGGATCGCGACCGAGAACGCCAGGCGCAGGAACATCCCTGAGGAGTAGTGCTTGACCTCGGTGTCGATGAACTTCTCGATCTCACTGAACTCGACGATGGAGTCGAACTGCTCCTTCGTCTCCTTCTTCGACATGCCCAGGATGGCCGCGTTCAGGTAGACGTTCTCGCGACCCGACAGATCGGGGTGGAATCCGGCGCCGACCTCGATCAGTCCCGCGACCCTGCCCCGGGTGCGCACCTGTCCCTCGTCGGGGCGAAGCACGCCGGAGATGAGCTTGAGCATCGTCGACTTGCCCGAGCCGTTGAAGCCGAGCAGCGCGACCGCCTCGCCCTCGCCGATCTCGAAGGAGATGCCGTCGAGCGCCTGGAACTCCGAGGTGAGGGGCTTGCGTCGCATCGCGGCGACGAAGGTCTCCTTCATGGAGTGCGTATGGCGCAGCTTGAAGTGCTTGTGCACATCCTCGACGAGGATGCGGGGAGCATCAGAGATCCTGGGCAAAGCGACCCTCCAGACGGCGGAAGACGATCTCGCCGATGATCAGGATGACGATGGAGACGGCGAGAGCGATCACCGCGTGGAACCACATCGACGGCAGCGGCTCGGCGTTCGCGGGATTCAGAGCATGCCAGATGCCGTAGTGGAACAGCTCGACGGCACCGGTGATCGGGTTCAGCGCGTACAGCTGGAACAGCCATTCGGGGACCTTGGTGGCCACCATCTGCCACTGGTACATCACCGGCGATGCCCAGACCGAGATCATGACGATGATCTCCACGAAGCTCTGCGCATCGCGGAACGTGACGTTGATCGCGCCGAAGAGCAGTCCGAGGCCCGTCGCGAGCAGCGAGATGATGACGAGACCGAGCAGGAGGGCGGCGATGCCGATGACGCTCGGAGACCAGCCGAAGAAGAGGGCGATCACCAGCACCACGATGATCTGCGGGACCGTGTTGATGGCCGCGACCATCGTGCTCGCGACCGGGAACATCTGCCGCGGGAAGTAGATCTTCTTGATCAGCGCGGCGTTCTCGACGAGGGACTTCGTGGCGTTCGCGAACGACTCGTTGAAGAACGTCACCGCGGTGATACCGGACAGCAGGTAGATCGGGTAGTACTCGATGCTGTCGTTCAGGCGCAGGAACACGCCGAGCGCGAAGTAGAAGACGAGGAACTGGATCAGCGGCTTGACGTACGACCACAGCCACCCGAGCACAGAGCCGCGGTAGCGGATGCCGACTTCCTTGCGGACGATCAGGCTGAGCAGGTAACGACGACGGAACACGTCGAGCAGTCCAGTACTCGATCCGGGTTGCGTCAGTCGCAGCTCGGCGGGCACAGATGTTTGCGACATGGCGTCCTCGTCACCTCCGTCAGACGTCCTGTTCGGGGGGGAACGCCTCGTCAATCATAGGTTCTCCGAATCACGCGCTTCGTCATTGTGCAACGCTCGCGGAGTGTCGGGTGGCGGGCAGCTTCGTATGCGACCTCCGATCGGGCGGAGGTAGGCTCCTTCGTGACCGATCACACGACCACGACGGGGAGCCGAGCGGCAATGACCTCTCAGAGCGGCTGGATCGTACTCGCCGCATATCAACCGAACGCCGAGCTCTTCGCTCGCCAGCTGCGCAGCATCCAGGCTCAGACGATGCGGGAGTGGACCTGTGTCATCTCCGTCGACGGAGACGACGCCACCGTACGTCGCGTGCTGGCGGAGACGGTCGGCGATGACGGCCGGTTTCGTGTGGTCGCAGACGGCATCAGGCGCGGTTTCTATCTCAATTTCGAACGCGGCCTGCTCGAGGTGCCGGTGAACGCACCGTGGGTCGCACTCAGCGACCAGGACGACTACTGGTGCGAGGGCAAGCTCGCCCTCCTCACGGCGCAGCTCGAGACATCGCCCCTCGCCTCCGGGCAGGCGCGTCTGGTGAGGCATCCGTCCGGGGAGGTCACCGGCGTCACCGACCGCACATTCTCCGGAGGCGCGCAACTGGTACTTGCCAACCAGGTCACCGGTTCGCTCTGCGTGTTCAGGGGTGAGCTGCTCGAGACGGCGCTGCCCTTCCCACGCGTGCCCACGCGGGTGGAGACGCACGACCACTGGCTGGCCGTCGTCGCGGCGACGTACGGCGACCTGGCCATCGTGGGGGATGTGGTGCAGGACTACGTCCAGCACGGATCGAACGTCTACGGGGATCCCTCCCAGCAGAAGGCGATGGGGCTCGCCGAGACCGTTCGTGAGACGTTGGCCAAGGCGCGCAAGTATGAGGGGAATGCCGGTCCTCTCGCAGTCCTGCGGATGTTCTTCCTCGTGCAGGTCGGATGGCGTCAGGTGATCGTCGAGGTGCTGCAGGCCCGTGGCCGCCCTGTCGACGCGGGCATCGACGCGGCGTTCGGACGTCGTCGACGCCTGCGTCCGCTGCGCCGTCTCCAGCACGATGCCGAGGTCGCGGGAACGATGGTGCGACGTTCCTCCATCGAGTACCTGATCAGCTGGGCGGCCGGAGCATTCACCGGAGGGCGCCGTCGTGCGCACGCGCTCGCAGCGCGGGCGTCGGCGGCCGGCACCGCATCCACTCGCGACGGCGCACAGGACAGTCCACGATAGGATCGGTGCGGCGCGGCCGTCGTCCGGCAGTGCGGCGCGATCAATGACAGCCGTCGACCAGGAGAGCACGACACACCCATGACGATCTGGATCGAACTCCTGCTCGCGCTCGGCATGCTCGGTCTGCTGATCTTCCTCCCCGGTTATCTCATCGCCCGAGCTCTCGGGCTGCGAGGGCTGTGGTCGGTCGCCGTATCCGGCCCCGCATCGGTGACCGTCGTCGTGGTCGCATCCATCGCCGCCCCTCTCGTGGGCATGAGATGGGGCGCGCTTCCTGTCGCGATCGTCGCCGTCGCGCTGATCGCCGTCGTGGTCGCGTTCCGCATGCTGCTGTGGCGGGGATCCATGCCCACGTCTCCGCAGGAGAGTCTGAGGCCGTTGGCGCTCGTCGCGACGGTGGCAGCGCCCCTCGTGATCCTGGTGCAGGTGGTCCTCATGATCGCCTCGCCCGATCACATCTCGCAGACGTTCGACAACATCTTCCACCTGAACGCCGTGCGCTACATCCTCGAGACGGGCAATGCGTCGCCCTTCTGGGTGTCGTCGCTGACCAGCGCCGAGTCGGGGACCGTCCCGACCTTCTACCCCGACGGCTGGCACGCGCTCTCCGCCCTCCTCGTCGAGCTGAGCGGCGTGTCGATCCCGGTCGCCTCGAACGCGCTTCTGATCGGTTTCGCCGCGTTCACCTGGACGATGGGGATCATCGTTCTCACCCGGGAGTTCTGGGGCGGACGCACCGTGACGATCGTCGCGGCGGCGGCCGCATCGACCTGTTTCCCGGCCTTCCCGCTGTTGCTCGCCGACTACGGCGTCCTCTTCCCGTACCTGATGGCCGTGAGCTTCGTCCCGGTATCCCTGGCTCTGCTGGTGAGAGCGGTACTGGGCTCGCACTCGGGCGGGCGGGATCGCACTCCCTGGTTCATCGCACTGGTCGGACTGCTTCCGGCTCTCGCCGTGAGCCACCCCGGTGCGCTCGTCGCGCTGCTGGCATTCGCCGCGGTCGTGTTGGTCACGGCCGCCATTCGACGCGCTGTGGCCACTCCGGGGCAGACTCCCGGAGGAATCTGGCCGTGGGTGGGCATCGGCGCTTATCTGCTCATCGCCGCGGGCCTCTGGTACTTCCTGCGACCGCCCGAGGATGCCCGGACCTGGGCCCCGGAGATGACCGTCGGGCAGGCGCTCGGCGAGATCATCACCGCCTCCGTGAACCGCGCTCCGGTGAATCTCGGGATGGCCGTGCTCATCGTTCTGGGCGTCGTGGCGATCTTCCGGGCACGGACGGCTCGCGGGTGGCTCGCCTTCGCCCTCTTCGTGCTCGCGGCAGCGCTGTACGTGACGGTCGCCGGTGTTCCGTACCTCGTGCTGCGCGACATCCTCGTCGGAGCCTGGTACAACAACATCCCGCGTCTTGCCGCGCTCATGCCCCTGGTCTGGGTGCCTCTGGTCGCGCTCGGGTTCACGACGGCCTGGGACGCGCTCATCGCACGTCGTCGGACCGCAGGCAAGACGGTGCTCACGACCACTCTGGTAGCCGCGATCGTGGTCGCGCTCTTCCCGCTCCCTCAGGCGATGAGCATGCGTCAAGCGATACGGGATGCGAGATCGAACTACGCTGTGACGACTCAGGCGCCGCTTCTCAGCACGGATGAAAGAACCCTCCTCGACCGTCTGGACGACGAGGTTCCGGCGGATGCTGTCATCATCGGCAGTCCCTGGACCGGCACAGCTCTCGCGTACGCTCTGGCGGACAGGGAAGTGCTGCTGCCCCATACCCTCATGTATGTCTCGCCCGAGATGCAGGAGATCCTGGACAGACTGGACACGGCCAAGACCGGCTCTCAGGTCTGTGAGCTCATGCTCGACCGCCGGGTCGCCTACGTGCTCGATTTCGGTCGACGCGAGGTCAACGATGGAAAGCACGTGTACAAGGGGCTCGATCGGCTCGCGACATCCGATGCGGTCGAGCTCGTCGATTCAGAAGGCGCCGCGCGTCTCTACCGCGTCACCGCTTGCGGCTGAGGCTGACCCGCAGATGCTCGACTGAGGTCGAGCCTCTGGGGCTGAGCCTCTAGGGCCGAGCGTGAGGCTGAGGTCGAGGCTTGCTGAGCGTGAGCCTGAGGGGCTCTCTGTCGGACAGCTCCGGCGCCTCACGCCGACTCGGCGGCGAGACCGCGCAAGGCGGTCCGCGACCTGTACACGGCGAGGCCGATCGAGGTCAGGGCGAGCGCGATCAGAGCCCCGGGGACCCCCAGAAGCAGCGTCCCTCCCAGAACGCCGAGCAGTGCTGCTCCGGTGGCGACGCCCGCGGAGAGCGCCAGTTCTCGGGAACGGCCGAGCGTGACGAGTACAGCGAGACCCGTGACCTGGCTGATAGCCTCACCCGCGAAGCCCAGTCCCATCACCACGGCGATGAGGATGGGGATGGTGATGGCTCCCTGCGACAGCAGAGGCGCGACCCAGGGAGCGCAGGTGATCATTCCGATGGCGCCGACCACCCCGATCGCGCACGCGACGAGCATCGCGATGCGCCCGCGAGAGCGGATGTGCTCACGCCCCGCCTCGGGCACCCAGCTCTGGACGGCCTGCAGGATCGGCGCGAGGACCAGACCGGCGTAGCGTGACAGTCTGTCGGCCAGGACGAACAGCGGCAGCGCGGTGGCGGGGACGATGAGCTTGACGATCACGATGGGAAGCGTCGTGAGCAGACTCGTGGTGAAGGTGGCCGTGAACCCCGGCACCTGATCGCTCAGGAGACCGCGCAGCGTCTGGGAGCGATCGACCCGCCACTGCCCGTCGGCGGACCGGGTGGCGACGAACACGCAGGATGCGAGGAGTCCCAGCACCGCGAACGTCGCGGTGCACGATGCATAGGTGAGCAGCGAAGGGGCCAATAGCACGCCCACCAGCGCCGCTCCCTGGCCGAGGATCGCGGGCAGGGCGTCGAAGAGGAAGAGCGCGACCGGCCGGTTGGTGCCGATGAAGTACCAGCCTGCAGCGGCCGCCGGAGCCACCGCGGTGAGGGAGACGAGAGCGGCGATGATCGGATCGTCATGGACGATGAAGGCGGCGATGAACGTGCCTGCTCCCAGAACCGGAACCAGGATGAGGAGGCGCGCGAGCAGCGAGGTCGCGAAGAATGCCTTGCGCTCGGTCGGGGGAAGGCTCGCCACCGTGCTGGGACCGGTGGCGCCCCATCCGAAGCCGACGATGACGGCGAAGAACTGTGCGATCGACTGCAGCACGGCGAGGCGCGCCCAGGTGGTGTCGCCGAGCTGCCCGATCAGCACGGGGATCGACGCGACGCCGACCAGCGTCGACAGGATGATCGACAGCGAGAACAGGAAGGAGCGCCGAACCAGTTCGTGACCGATGGCCTTGCGTGCACGCCCGCGGTGCGACGTCGGGCCGTCGTTCATGGTGCCTTCCTGCCGAGGCGGTTGAGTCGCGACACCAACGACGCCGGGATCCGGCCGCCCACATCGGCGCGTCCGTCGCGGATGCCGTGGCGCAATGCCAGCAGCTGCGCCCTGCGGTCACCGGCCACGAGCAGTCCGCCGATGATCATCGACGAGAGAAGCCTTGTGCGGCGCCACGTCCACATCGTGCGCTCGCGCCCGAAACGGCGGGACAGGATGACAGAGTTGCGCACCATGTAATAGGTGCGGAAAGGCGCGTGGTAGAGCAGATGACGCGCCCGGCCGCCGAGGACGAGTGGGCGCCCGAAGACAGTGAGGGGGACGAGCGTCCCCAGTTCGTGGCCGATGTCGGTATCGGGAACGAGCACGTAGCGGAACCCTTCTCGCCATGCTCGCAGCGTGTACTCGCTGTCGACCGCGTCGATGAAGAGCGATTCGTCGAAGGGGCCCACACGGTCGTAGGCCTCGAGACGAACCAGCTGACCGGCCTGGATCGGGTCGAAGGGGTGGCCGTCGTGATCCAGGAGGACACCTGTCCCTCCCGCGGAGGAGGGGACCGCGCCGACGGGTCGTTCGCCACGCGTGAGGGCAGAGTCCAACTCGGCGAGCGCGCGCCGGACGTATCCGTCGGGAATCCAGGAGTCCTGGTCGAGCGTGAGGACGTGCGTCGCACCCGCGTCGCGAGCCGCGGTGAAGCCGACGTTCAGGGCCTTCGCGATACCGCCATTCTCAGGCAGTTCGATCACGTGCACCCGGGGGTCCTCGAAACCGAGCGCGACAGTCGAGGCGGTTCCGTCATCCACGAGGACGACGGAACGGACCTGCGTCAGCACGTCCGACACGTGGCCGCGCAGACCTTCGGGCGCGCGGAACGTCGGGATCACGGCGATGACGACCGCCTCGGTCGGAGTATCGGTCATCGGGAGCCCTCCTGGACGAGTTCCTCATACAGTGCGACGATCCGCTCGCTGAAGGCCTCGAGGCCGTACTCCCCGGCCGCCCAGTCGCGGATCTCGGACTCCCTGGCGCGGTCCGAGTCCCGCGCCGCGGCGACGACCGCGTCCGCGAACTCGTCGGGGTCGTCCGTGACACGGCGTATCGCGTCTGCGCGCTCGATGCCCTCTGCGCCGACGGGGGTCGCCACGACGGGGATGCCGCGGAGCAGCGCGTCGATCGTCTTGAACTTCACCCCGGCGCCGTTGTGAAGAGGAACGACGATCACGTCGGCCTCATCGAGATGGGGATCCATCGATTCGACGAATCCCGTCACCGTGACAGAAGGATCCTCGGCGGCGATCTGTCGCAGCGCCGAGCTGGGATGGGCGCCCACCACCGTGAACCGCGCGGAGGGCAGCGCTGCGCGCACCCGTGGCCAGACGCGCTGCAGGAACCATCGTGCCGCCTCGTCGTTGTCGGGACGCCCCATCGCGCCGCTGAACACGACCGTGGGGGAGGAGCCCACCGTACGTGCCGACGATGCGGTCGGTAGAGCGAAGCCGGGTCGGACGACTTCGGGGCGGGCGCTAGGGGCGAGCGCGCGGACCAGACGGGCGTCCTTCTCGCTGAACACGACGACCATGTCGGCGGCCTCGAAGGTGCGGCGCTCGCGACGAGCGCTGAGCGTGGAGGCAAGCGTGTAGGCGAAGCGCTTCAGCACGCCCTGGGCGGTCTCGGCGGCCCGGGACCAGCGTTGTGTGATCACATCGTGCGCGATCACGACCAGTCGGGCGCGGGGTGATCGAGCCCGCGCGATTGGGATGAGGCTGCCCATCTCGGACCACTGGAACTCGACGATGTCGGCATCTGCCAGCAGAGCGGCCGCCGAGGGGCTGCGGCGCAGCGCGCGTCGGAACCACGCATGAGCGGAGCTCCCACGGAGCAGCGAGCCGACGTCGGCGACCGTCTTCAGACCATCGGACGCACTCGGACCCGAACCAGAGAGGACGAGCAACGGCCCCGCCGCCCCCTTGTCGACCGCCTCCCGGTTCAGCGCGGTCGCCGGCGCGATCGCCGTGACCTCGAACGCGGTCCGGAGCGCGCGGTGATGCTGGAGGGCGTACTCGCCGCCCGCGTGCGCGATGCCGGTGTACGGGACGTACTTGGTCACGCTGACCACGGTGGGACGGACACCGGGCTCAGGTGAGGATGCATGCATATCAGCTAGCCTAGGCGTCGATGTCCGAGATTAATGACGCCGCGTTGTCGGCTGCCCGATACGCCGCGGTGATCATCGCCTACCACCGCCAGGATCTCGTGTCGGCGGTGATCGAGCGCCTTCGCGCGCAGACCCGGCAGCCCGAGATGATCGTCGTCGTGGACAACGGAGGCGACATCGACGAGGCCGCTCTCGCCGGGGTCGGCGTCGCGCCAGTCCTCATCCGCCGCGGCGACAACCCCGGGTACGCGGTCGCGGTCAATGTGGCGGCGGAACGCGCGCGAGACGCGGGGATCGAGAACCTCCTGGTACTCACCCACGATGCGGTCTTCGGCCCCACACTCGCCGCCTCCCTTCTCGACGCGCTGGGCGCGGACGAGGGAGCGGGATGCGTCGCTCCGACGCTGCGCTGGGTCTCGCGGCCCGAGCGCATCTTCTCCTCGGGGGGTGTGGTCACGCGCGGAGGTCGTGCCTACCACCGGACCGATGAGATCCGGCACGCGAGGGCTGTGCACTGGGTGGATGGGGCGGTCCTGCTGCTCCGGCTCCGCGCGCTCGACGCGATCGGGGGCATGGACGAGCGGTACTTCCTCTACTTCGAAGACGTGGACACGGGATGGTCGCTGGCGAGAGCAGGTTGGCGCACTCTCGTGGTGCCGGAGACCGCACAGCAGGAGCCCGGCGCCCATCCGCTGCGCCTCGGCCTGCGCAACATGGTTCTCTTCGCCCGCAAGGCTCGGCTGCCGCGGATTCCGGTCGTCTTCGCCGTCGCACGTCGGGCCGCCGAGGAGCTCATCGTCGGCGTCCGACGCGATCGTCGACTCCCCGTCCTCGACGCGGGACGAGGCATCGCCGACGGTCTGCGCGATCGTCGGGGGAAGCCATGAGTGCGGGAATCACGATCGACATCCTCCTTCCGTTCTACAGCCCGATCGATCGGGCATGGCCGGCCATCGAATCCGTTCTGGCTCAGACTCATCAGAACTGGCGACTCGTGGTGGTCGACGACGCGTATCCGGAACAGGGCATGCGCGAGCGCCTGGTGGCGCTGGGAGATCCCCGGATCGAGTACGTGCGCAACCCGGAGAATCTCGGCCTCGCTCGGAACTTCAGTCGCTGTCTCGAGCTGGTCCGAGCCGACCACTTCGCCATGCTGGGCGATGACGATCTACTGCATCCGACGTACGTCGAGAGCATCGCCGCGCAGTTGGACGCGCATCCCCAGGTGGACATCGTCCAGCCCGGAGTGCGGGTGATCGACGCCGAGGGCAATCAGGTCCTGCCGCTGGGCGATCGGATCAAAGCGGTTCTCCGACCCCGCGGTGGTCGCTCGGGCACGGTGCTGACGGGCGAGTCGATGGCCGAGAGTCTGATGCGAGCGGATTGGGCCTACTTCCCGTCGCTGGTCTGGCGGACGACCACCGCGCGGGGGCTCGGCTTCCGCGACGAGTATGCCGTCGCTCTCGACTACGGGCTCCTGCTGGACATCGCGCTCTCCGGTGGCTCCATCCTCGTCTACGACGACGTCGTCTTCGACTACCGACGTCACCGGGCATCCGTGTCCTCGGTGACGGCGACGTCGGGCGTCCGTTTCGAGCAGGAGCGGGAGTTCTCGCTCGCGTTCGCGGATGCGATGTCGTCGCGGGGGTGGAGCCGCGCCGCGCGCATCGGCCGCCGCCGCATCATCTCCCGACTGCACGCGGCGGTCGAGACACTCGGCGCTCTCGTCGCCGGCGATGTGCGCCGCAGTCGCGCCCTGCTGCGCTTCGTCGTCAGCTGAGCCGGCGACGTCTCGCTGCGGCTCAGCGGGGATCAGGACGCGTCAGCGTCTGTGCCGTGAGAGGGGCCAGGATGACGGGCGGTCTCGAGGTCGTCGATGCGTCGTGTCAGCGCGTCGATCTCGGTGCGAGCGAGTGCGGCCTCTTCTGCAACCCGCCGCATCTCGTCCTCCGTGTGCGAGAGCTCCCACGACAGATGCAGTGCCACCGCGAGCAGGAGCACGATCGCGAGCGAGAACAGCAGATTCGCCGGAACTTGGACACCCAGCAGCGCCGTCGCCCAGATGAGCAACCCGGGCATGAGGCCCAGGAGCAGCACGCACACCGCGATGAGGATCCACATCACGGCGTACTTCTCGCGCAGTCTCCGCGCGAGCAGCATCCACAGGACGATCACGAGGATGATGACGGCCATCCCGATCCCGGCGGCGACGATCATGGCTGCTCCGATCGAGCGACGGCCTGAGCGCGTCGGGGGCCGCGCAACAGTGCGAGTGCGAGCGCAAACACCGAGCGCAGAAGGTAGATGGAGGCTCCGACGGGCCCCTTGCTCGGGGTGCCGTGCACCCGTGCGCGCATGGCGACCGGCACCTGGGTCACGACGAGCCCCGAGTGACATGCCGCGACGAGCGAATCTATGGTGTCTCCGAGGTATTCCGCGGGGTAGTACGCGATGTACTGCGCGAGGGCGCGCTCGTTGGCCGCCCGGAATCCGCTCGTGACATCGGTCAGCCGCGTCTTGGCGACTCGCGACACGGTGCGGGCGAGGAAGAGCATCGCCCATTTGCGCGGCCCTCCGACGGAGTAGTCGCCGACTTCGGCGAAACGTGCGCCGATCGAGATGTCCGCATGCGCCAGCCCTCCGAGAACCCGCGCGATGTCCGCCGGGTTGTGTTGGCCGTCGGCATCCACCTGGATCACCTGCCGGTAGCCGTGGCGATGCGCGTAGGTGAAGCCGGTGCGCATCGCGCCACCGACCCCGAGGTTGAAGGGGAGCGAGATCACGGTCGCACCGGCGGCGCGCGCCACCTCGGCCGTGTCGTCAGCCGAGCCGTCGTCGACTACCACGACGTCGTAGGACGGGCTGGCTTGGCGGACCTCTGCGACGGTGTTCCCGACATTACGGGCCTCGTTCCATGCGGGAACGATGATCAGCACTCGATCAGGCAGTGTCGTCATAATCCGTTCAGTCTACCGGGATGGTCGGGTGCGCTGCGGCGGCGGAGCCGACGTCTCGCCAGCTGTGTCATTCGATGCGCCGGCTTCAGAGGTCGATCAGGGGGAGGGCTCGGCAGGGTCGCCGATCGGGTAGTCCGCCGCCTCGTCCGCCGGGATCTCGATGATCGGCGGAAGCTGACCGCTTCCTCGGCGGAGAAGGTCCTCCTCGCTGGTGATGTGGTGCAGTGCGTCCGACGAGTAGACGAAGACGTCTGCGCGGTCGGCGAAGCGCACGAGGTCACCCTCGCGCAGGAGCGGCGTGCCGAACGAGAACGACGCGCGGAACTGTTCGGGAAGAGTCTGGATCGGCGGCACGACGCCACCGCCCAGGCGCAGCAGCGTCACGTAGTCCTGCACGTGCTGCAGGACGTTGCCTGTGCGCTGGCGATAGATCTCACCGCGTCCTGCGAAGGTGATGAATGCGCCCTGCGCCAAATACGGTGCTCCCTTGGCGAAGGCGGCGATCGTCGCATTCGACCAGGTCGCTGTATACGGGGACTTGCCGCCGCTGAGCTCGAGAAGTCGCTGCCCCGATTGCACGTGTCGGATTCTGCCGCTCTCGAGCGAGTAGATCGGGTCCGCGCTCTTCGACTTGACGAACACTGCCGACGAGATGGTCGTGCTGCTGCGCGGCAGCACTGCGCAGACGGAGGCCGGCAGCGCCGTTCCCTTGCCGCTCCTGGCCGGGTTCGCCACAGTGGTCATCTTTCCCCCGTCGACCACCAGAGTCTTTGCCGCGCAGGAGACCAGAGGCGCCAGAGCCGTCGATTTGTCGTAGCCGGCGAAGGTGCCCTTCACCACGGGTTCGAAAGCGGTGATGCCGGCGTCTGCAGCCATGTCCCAGCTCGGGATGTGGGTGAGGTCGGCGCCGTTGCCGACGATGTAGACCTCGTCGCGGGAGTTCTCCTTGACGAGGGTTCCCGGAGCGAGGAATGCCCGGCCGAGAGGCGGGAAGGCGGCGTTGCCCGCGGGGAGGACGGCGACGTAGTCCTTCGCCTTCGCACGCTCCAACTTCCATGCGAGGCCGTTCGCGATGTGGCGCCTCTGGCCGTTCTCCCATTTGTAGTAGTCGGGGGAGTCCTCCGACCGGAAGTAGTCTCCGACCGGGACGCCGGTGGGATAGGCGTTCAACAGCAGCGGGGTCAGCGGCGTGTAGTCGTCCACGCGCATGCCGTAGCGGGAGATGAGCGCTTCTGTGGCGAAATGGTGCTTCGTGCCATCCGGCTGAAGCAGATAGATCCCGCCGTCGCGCGCGTCACGCACGAGACGGATGAACCTGTTCCCGGTGGGAAGGGAGGCGATGTACGACGGCGAGACCGTCTGCACCTCGCCGACTCGGGTGGTGAGGACGCGGAGGTCTGCCGGGTTCGTGATGTAGTGCTTCGTGCGTCCCGACAGCAGATACACAGCGCCGGTGTCGGAGGCCCGGACGAGATTCGAGCTCGGTCCTTGAGTGCTGCCGAACCAGTCGGTGAAGTAGTTGTGGAAATTCCGATTCCCGTACGCGGAGCAGGCGTCTCCCGAGCCGTAGCCCGCGCGCAGCGCTGCGGCGTTCGGCTGGTACGGCGTGTAGTAGTAGAGCGCCGCGGTGGCGGCGTTCTCGACGTAGACCGGCCCGCGACCGCATGAGGCGATCGGGTTGTACAGGATGTTCCAGGTCTTGCCAGGGGCGTAGTACGTGAAGTACCGACCCTCGGTGTAGATCTTCATCTGCCGGCCCGCGCCGTAGATCTGGTAGAAGAAACCGGCGAACGCCGGGTCGCAGGGGGCGGTGTCCGGGCATCCCTGCCCCAGCGCCATCGAGTATCGCCAGTCGCTCGGCCACGTGTGCGTGATCAGGCTCTGTTCCTTCTGGAGCATGACGATGAAGACCTGGGGGTTGATCCCGCAGGACTGCGCGACCTTGTAGATGATCGTCGCGGCGGATTCGTTGCCGCTGCCCTGGTAGCCGTTGCAGTACTGGTCAGCAGCCCGGTTCGGCGTGTTCTGACGGTAGTCCTTGAGGCAGACGTACCCGGAGCGGCACGAGGACACCTTCGACCGGAAGAACGAGTCGATGCTGGCCGCCGTCATCGTCGAGCTGTCGAAGAAGACCTCGTCGGAGATAATCTTCCCCGGGCGGAACCCGTCGGTGACGAGCGCCTTCACGGGGGATCCCGATGCGGCACGTGCGGCGGCGGCGGTGGCGGACACCCCGGTCGTCGCCGATGTCTCCGTTCCCGGCACCGAAGCACTGGCCGGGCTCGCCACGAGGAGCGAGGCGGCGAAGATGACGGCGGCGGTGCTCGCGAGGAGCGCGCGCAGACGGGGGCGTGAGGACGTGGGGCGGGTCACCCTGCCTATTGTGGCGCAAAGTAACAGATGTTGCCACTGTGATTCGTGTGACGCAAGTCAACATGCCGAGGATCCCAACCTTTCAGGCAGGATGTGGCACGATATGGGGGTGAAAGGCATAATTCTCGCTGGCGGTTCCGGTACCAGGCTGCACCCGATCACGATCGGCATCTCCAAGCAGCTCATCCCCGTGTACGACAAGCCCATGGTCTACTACCCGCTGTCGACGCTGATGCTGGCAGGGATCCGGGACATCCTGATCATCACCACGCCGCACGACGCGGAGCAGTTCGAACGTCTGCTCGGCGACGGCTCGCAGTTCGGGGTGAACCTCACGTTCGCGCAGCAGCCCTCCCCGGACGGACTCGCGCAGGCCTTCGTGATCGGCGCCGACTTCATCGGCGACGACAAGGTCGCCCTCGTCCTCGGCGACAACCTTCTCTACGGCCCAGGACTCGGAACGCAGCTCAAGCGCTACACCGACGTCGAGGGCGGTGCCGTGTTCGCCTACTGGGTTGCCGAGCCCAGCGCCTACGGCGTCGTCGAGTTCGACGCGGACGGCCGCGCGGTCTCGCTCGAGGAGAAGCCCGAGCAGCCGAAGAGCAACTACGCCGTGCCCGGTCTCTACTTCTACGACAACGACGTGGTCGAGATCGCCCGCAACCTCGAGCCGAGCGCGCGCGGCGAGTACGAGATCACCGACGTCAACCGTGCCTACCTCGAGCGCGGGACGCTCCAGGTCGAGGTGCTGCCTCGGGGCACGGCCTGGCTCGACACCGGGACCTTCGACCAGATGTCCGACGCCGGAGACTACGTGCGCACGATGGAGCGCCGCACGGGTCTGCGCATCGGCGTGCCGGAGGAGGTCGCCTGGCGACAGGGCTTCCTCAACGACGACGAACTGCGTGAACGCGCGCACAAGCTCGTGAAGTCCGGCTACGGCACCTACCTGCTCGACACCCTGGAAAGAGGTCGCTGATGTCGAACATCCTCGTCACCGGAGGGGCCGGCTTCATCGGCTCCAACTTCGTCCACTACGCCGTGGAGAACACCGAGCACACCGTCACGGTCCTCGACGCGCTCACCTACGCCGGCAACCGCGCATCGCTCGCGGGACTGCCCGAGGACAGAGTGCGCTTCGTGCAGGGAGACATCACGGACGCCGAGCTCGTCGACCGCCTGACCGGCGAGGCGGACGCGGTGGTGCATTACGCCGCGGAGTCGCACAATGACAACTCGCTGCACAGCCCCCGCCCGTTCCTCGACACGAACATCGTCGGCACGTACACGCTGCTCGAGGCCGCACGCAAGCACGAGACCCGCTTCCACCACATCTCGACCGACGAGGTGTACGGCGATCTCGAGCTCGACGACCCCGAGCGCTTCACCGAGCAGACTCCGTACAACCCCTCGTCGCCGTACTCGTCGACCAAGGCCGGCAGCGATCTGCTCGTGCGCGCCTGGGTGCGCTCGTTCGGGGTGCAGGCGACGATCTCGAACTGCTCGAACAACTACGGGCCCTACCAGCACGTGGAGAAGTTCATCCCGCGGCAGATCACCAATGTGATCCGTGGCATCCGCCCCAAGCTCTACGGTGCGGGCGAGAACGTCCGTGACTGGATCCACGCGAACGACCACTCGTCCGCGGTGCTCACGATCCTCGAGAAAGGCCGGATCGGCGACACGTACCTCATCGGTGCGGACGGCGAGCGCAACAACAAGGATGTCGTCGAGCTGATCCTCGAGGAGATGGGTCAGCCGCGCGACGCATACGACCACGTCACCGATCGCGCAGGGCACGACCTCCGCTACGCGATCGACTCGACCAAGCTGCGCACGGAGCTCGGCTGGGCACCGGAGTTCGCCGACTTCGAGTCGGGACTCGCCGCGACCATCCAGTGGTATCGCGACAACGAGGCATGGTGGGCTCCTGCGAAGGACACGACCGAGGCCTTCTACGCGTCGAAGGGACAGTGACCGACCGTGGCTGAGATCGCGTTCGGCAAGAAGCTGGGCATCGTGGAGACCGGAATCCCCGGACTCGTCGTCTTCGACCTCCCGGTGCACGGCGACTCGCGCGGCTGGTTCAAGGAGAACTGGCAGCGCGAGAAGATGACCGCACTCGGCCTCGACGACTTCGGCCCCGTGCAGAACAACATCTCGTTCAACGACGCTGTCGGCACCACCCGCGGCATCCACGCGGAGCCCTGGGACAAGTGGGTCTCGGTCGCGACCGGGCGGATCTTCGGGGCCTGGGTGGATCTCCGCGAGGGCCCGACGTTCGGCGCGGTCTTCACCGCCGAGATCGACCCCTCGAAGGCGATCTTCGTGCCGCGCGGAGTGGGCAACTCCTACCAGACGCTCGAGCCCGACACTGCCTACGCGTATCTCGTGAACGACCACTGGTCGCCGGAGGCGTCGTACTCCTTCCTCAACCTCGCCGACGAGACCGCCGCGATCGCCTGGCCGATCGATCTCGCAGACGTCGAGATCTCGGAGAAGGACCTCGCGCATCCGCGTCTGGCGGATGTCACCCCGATCAGCGCGAAGAAGATCCTCGTGGTGGGCTCCGGCGGGCAGCTCGGGCGCGCGCTGCGCGACGAGTTCGGCGCCGCCGACCACATCGAATGGACCACCCGTGCGGAGTTCGACCTCGGCGATTCCGAGCTCCGCACCGCGCGGCGGTGGCGGGACTACGACGCCATCGTGAACGCGGGCGCGTACACGGCGGTCGATCTCGCCGAGACCGCGGAGGGGCGCCGTGACGCATGGGCGGCCAACGCCTCGGGACCGGCGCGTCTGGCCTCGATCGCCGCCGAGTACGGCGTCACGCTGGTGCATGTCTCGAGCGACTACGTGTTCGACGGCACCTCGACCCGCGCCTATCTCGAGGACAACGTGCTCTGCCCGCTCGGCGTGTACGGGCAGTCGAAGGCGGCGGGGGATCTCGCCGTGGCCACGGCGCCGCGCCACTACATCCTGCGCACCTCGTGGGTCATCGGCGACGGCAAGAACTTCGTCAGGACGATGGCATCGCTCGCCGAGCGGGGGATCGACCCGAACGTCGTGGACGACCAGCGCGGGCGCCTCACATTCGCCTCGGAGATCGCCCGCGCGATCGCGCATCTCCTCCGCACGCGCGCGCCGTACGGCACGTATAACGTCAGCGGGTCGGGGGAGCCTCGCACGTGGGCCGAGCTCGCGGGAGACATCTTCGCGCTCACCGGAGCGGATCGTGCGCGGGTGTCCGGGGTCAGCACCGAGACGTACTTCGCCGGTGCGACCGGGCCCGTGGCGCCGAGGCCGCTCAACAGCGTCCTGGATCTCTCGAAGCTCGAGGCCACAGGCTTCGCGCCGCGTGACGCCGGAGAGCAGCTGAAGGAGTACCTGGCGTCGTGAGCGCGTCCGCCACGGCGGTCGCGACCTCCCGAGCGTCTGCGCGCACGCGCAGATTCCGCACCGACATCCAGGCTCTGCGGGCTGTCGCGATCGGGCTGGTGGTGCTCAATCACCTCTGGCCCGATCGCGTCCCCGGCGGATACGTGGGCGTCGACGTCTTCTTCGTCATATCCGGATTCCTCATCACCGGCCACCTGCTCTCCGAGACGGAGAGCACGGGGCGGGTGCGTCTCGCGGCGTTCTACGCACGCCGCATCAGGCGTCTGCTGCCCGCGGCGCTCACCGTCGTGTTCGTGACTCTTCTCGGCGTCTGGCTGCTGCTGCCCTTCACCCGGTGGACCGACAACGCGGTGCAGGCGCTGGCCAGCGTCTTCTATGTGGAGAACTGGACCCTCGCCGCGCTCTCGGTCGACTACTCGGCTCACAACGCCGCCTCCAGCGCGGTGCAGCACTACTGGTCGCTGTCGGTCGAGGAGCAGTTCTACCTCGTCTGGCCTCTGCTCGTGCTCGCCGCCTCCGCGGCCGCCGTGCGCGCGGGCAGAGAGAGCGGCCGCCGGCGTCTGCTGCTGATCGTCGTGGCGACGGTCGCCGCCCTGTCCTTCGTCGCGGCGGTCGCCTACACCGCGGGATCACCGGCGCAGGCGTACTTCGTGACGTTCACGCGCGCATGGCAGTTCGCCGCCGGGGCGGCGATCGCCCTCCTGCCCGCGGGAATACTCGGTCGCTTGAACGCTCCGGCCGCGGCGGCGCTCTCCGCCGCCGGGTTTGCCGGCATCGCCGTCGCCGCGTTCGTGTTCGGGCCGCAGACCCCGTATCCCGGCGTCGCGGCCCTGCTCCCCGTGCTCGCGACCGCCGCTGTGATCATTGCCGGCACCGGTCGTCGAGCGCCGCTCTGGGCAGTGGCGCGGCTGACCGATGCCAGGCCGGTGCAATGGCTGGGAGAGGTTTCGTACTCGTTGTACCTGTGGCACTGGCCGTTGATCGTCCTGACACCTTTCGTGATCGGCGCGCCCCTATCTCTGTGGTCGAGGATCGGCATCCTCGCCGTCGCGCTCGTCCTTGCCTGGGGCAGCCGGCGCTGGATCGAGGTCCCCGCCCAGCGTGCGCGGTGGTGGCGCGGCACGGGGCGCGCCTTCGCGGGCGCGGGCGTGATGATGGCGGTCGTGTCGCTCGTCGCGGTCCTGCTGCTGGGCGGGGCGGCATCCCGCTCTGCGACGGCCGAGGCCGCGCAGGAGTCCGGTGGTGCCTGTGTCGGATCGGCCGCACTCGCCGACCCTGGGCCGTGTGATCCGTCCGCCGCGGTCCTCGATCCTGTCGTGACCCAGGCGGATGCGTACTTCGCCCTCGCGCCGGAATGCGGAGAGCTCGGCGACGAGCTCGTGGTCGACGGCCGTCAGACCACGCGCGAGTGCGATTTCTCGAATGGCGGAGCAGGGCCCCGTGTGTGGTTGGTCGGGGACTCTCACGCGGAGCAGTGGCAGGCCGCGGTGTTCCCCATCGCCCGCGCGGAGGGATGGCATCTCACGATCAGCTCGTTCCCCGGCTGTCCGCCGGCGGATGTCGCGTTCGTCGGTTTCGACTCCGCCTGGGGTCCGGCCGACTACCTGAGGTGTCGCGACTGGTCGGCCGCGTTGTCCGACGAGCTCGTCGCGGAGAAGCCCGACCTCATCGTCACCTCGATGGCCGCTCGACAGCAGCTCGTCGACGACGGCAGCGGCCTCCCGGCGAATGAGCAGTTCGCCGAGGGACTTCGGCGCGCGTGGAGCCGCTGGATCGACTCGGGCAGCGCCGTCGTCGCCATTGCCGACACCCCTCTCAACGGCGACGTCCGTGATCTCGACTGCATCCTGTTGAACGCCGAATCGCCGGATGCGTGCGCCGTTCCGCGCGCAGCGGCGATGCCCTCCGACCCTGTGTCCGACGCGGCGAAGGACCCGCTGGCCGGCCTCTGGCCGGCGGATCTCACCGACCTGCTCTGCGACGAGGCGGAGTGCTTCGCAGCGGTCGGCGGAGAACCGGTCTTCTACGATGCAGATCACCTGAGCAGCGCCTACGCTGCGACACTCAGTGACGCACTGCGCGAGGTCATCGACGACGCCCTCGAGGCCTCTCGGCCCGCTCGGCCCTGACCGACCGGGCGGGATCCCCTCTGCGATATTCTGGAGGGAACCCGTCTCCGTCACCCGAAACGGCGGAGATCCACGCAGCGGCCGAGCGAGCCGGCAGGAGTGCCTCCATGCGACCCGAGACGACGTCGGCAGCGCCGTCGCGCCGTGCGGACATCGACGGGCTGCGGACTCTGGCCATCGTCCTCGTCGTCGTCTATCACGTGTGGCTCGGGCGGGTGTCCGGGGGAGTCGACGTCTTCCTCATGGTGTCGGCGTTCCTGCTCACCGGATCGCTGGCCCGTCGCGCGATCACCGGTGCTCCCCTCGCTCTCGGCGCCTTCTGGACCCGCCGTTTCCGGCGCCTCGTGCCGGCCGCGGCGGTGACGCTGCTGGCGGTTCTCGGAGCCGCCTACGCCTTCATGCCCCCGTCGCAGTGGTCGCGCATCTGGAACGAGAGCCTCGCGAGCCTGTTCTACGTGCAGAACTGGCAGCTGGCGTTCTCCGAGGTGGACTACTACGCCCGTGACAGCGCCGAGACCAGCCCCCTGCAGCATTTCTGGTCGCTGTCGGTGCAGGGACAGGTGTTCCTCCTCTGGCCGCTGCTGATAGGTGCGGTGGCGCTGCTGCTGCGCCGGCGTCGCGATCTCATCCGGCCGGTGCTCGTCGCGGTGTTCCTGGTGATCTTCGTCTGGTCGCTGTGGTTCTCCGTCATCGAGACGCGCGACGCGCAGGCGTTCGCCTACTTCGACACGCGCACACGGCTCTGGGAGTTCGCGGCAGGGTCCCTCCTCGCGCTGCTGCAGCCGCTAATCCGCATGCCGGCCCCCGCGCGGGCGGTGCTGGGCTGGGCCGGGCTCGCGGGTATCGTGCTCTGCGGCATCGTCCTGGACGTGCGCGGCGGATTCCCCGGGTACCTCGCTCTCTGGCCCGTACTGTGCACGGCCGCCGTCATCATCGCAGGCGCGGGCGAGCAGCGCGGCGGGCCCGCAGCGCTGCTCGGGTCGCGACCGCTGTCATCGCTCTCGTCGGACGCCTACGCCCTCTACCTCGTGCACTGGCCGATCCTCGTGATGTGGATGGTCGTCGCAGAGACCGACCGCGTCGGCCTCGTCGAGGGGGCGATCATCATCGGGATGTCACTCGTCGCGGCTCGGCTGCTGTCCCGGGGGGTCGAGAGGCCGCTTCGCGGACCATCCCGCACCGACCGCCCGGCGGTCATCCGCGGTGTCGCCGTGATCGCGGCGTCGGTCGTGGTGGTCACCGGCGCGACTGCGGGGTGGCGATGGGTCGAGCAGACGCGCACCGCCGAGTTCGCGGCCGCGGCCGCCGATTCCGACTACCCCGGCGCGTCGCAGGTCGAGGCGGCGTTCGAGATCGCCGACCTCGACACGCCGATGATCCCGAGCCCGACGGAGCTGCAGGCCGAGTGGGCGGCGGTGGGACCCGCATGCACCGGCAGATTCGCACCGAGGGATGCCGTGCTCGACGGCACGTGCAACCAGAGCGACGACGCCGCAGACGCGGCGATGCGGATCCTGGTGATCGGGGACTCACACGCACAGCAGCTCTCCGCCCCGCTGATCGCCCTCTCCGAAGACCGTGATCTGGCGATCATCACGGTGCTGCGAGGAGGCTGCACGGCGGGCCTCGCGGAGGAATCGCGCAGCCCCACCGAGGCGTCGTGCGAGCCGTGGGCCCGAGCGGCGCTCGACTATGCGAAGGCCATCTCGCCGGACGCCGTGTATCTCGTGGTGACGAGAGCGGACGCCCAGGAGCCCGAGCGCCTTCTGCACGGCATCGAGGAAGCCGTCGGCGAACTGCGCGCGGCGGACATCCCGGTCATCGGCGTCCGTGACAACCCGCGGTTCGACTTCGACATGTACGAGTGCGCGATCGACGAGTCGCGGGGGTGCGAGGTCCCGAGGGAGCTCGTGCTCGCCGAGGAGAATCCCACGTCCGTGTTCGCGGATGCCGTCACGACGGTGGACTTCACGCCGTGGCTGTGCCCCTGGGACGTCTGCCAGGCGGCGATCGGCAACATCGCGGTGTACATCGACGACAACCACCTGTCCCGCAGCTACGCGCGGACCCTCTCGCCGTTCCTCGAGCGAATTCTCGCGGATTCGGGCCACCTGCCGCCGCCCTCAGCTTGATCGCACCGAGGTCCAGCTAAAATGTGTGAACGCGTGCCCGTCAGGGCCCGCGAACCTCGTCACGTCGGTCAGCATCAGGAAAGTTGCATCAATGGATCTCCTCGTCGTCGGGTCTGGCTTCTTCGGACTCACCATCGCTGAACGCGCAGCCGCCGCCGGCCGGAAGGTCACGGTCATCGACCGCCGCCACCACATCGGAGGCAACGCGTACAGCGAGAACGAGCCGGAGACCGGCATCGAGGTGCACCGTTACGGCGCGCACCTCTTCCACACCTCGAACCCGACCGTCTGGGAGTACGTCAACCGCTTCACGACGTTCACGAACTACGTGCACCGGGTCTACACGAACCACAACGGCATCGTTTTCCCGCTTCCCATCAACCTCGGCACGATCAACCAGTTCTTCAACGCCGCGCACACGCCGGACGAGGCACGAGCGCTGATCACCGAGCTGGCGGGGGAGTTCGACCCGAAGTCCGCGCAGAACCTCGAGGAGCGCGGCATCGGTCTCATCGGACGCCCGCTCTACGAGGCGTTCATCCGCGACTACACGGCCAAGCAGTGGCAGACCGACCCGCGCGACCTCCCTGCCGAGATCATCAGCCGGCTTCCCGTGCGCTACACGTACGACAACCGCTACTTCAACGACACGTGGGAGGGGCTGCCGACCGACGGCTACACCGCGTGGATCGAGCGGATGGCCGACCACGAGAACATCGAGGTGAAGCTCGAGGTCGACTTCTTCGACGAGTCGCAGCCGCTCAACAAGAAGGCCACGGTCGGGCAGGTCCCGATCGTGTACACGGGTCCGGTCGACCGCTACTTCGACTACGCGGAGGGCGAGCTGTCCTGGCGCACGCTCGACTTCGAGGAGGAAGTGCTCCAGACCGGAGACTTCCAGGGAACGCCGGTGATGAACTACGCCGACGCGGGCGTGCCCTACACCCGCATCCACGAGTTCCGTCACTTCCACCCCGAGCGGGAGGACCGCTACCCCAAGGACAAGACCGTGATCATGCGGGAGTTCTCGCGTTTCGCGACGCGCGACGACGAGCCGTACTACCCCGTCAACACCCCGACGGACCGGTCGGGCCTGCTGGCCTACCGCGAACTGACCAAGGGTGAGAGCGACGTCCACTTCGGCGGCCGTCTCGGCACCTACCAGTACCTCGACATGCACATGGCCATCGGGTCTGCGCTGTCGATGTGGAACAACGAGCTGGCCTGACGGGACTCCCCATGACTGAGAACACGAGAACGAACACCGACTTCGTCGCCGTCAATCACACGGTCTTCCCCACCGAGGGAGTGGCCGAGGTCTCGGCCCTCTACGTCGACACAGGCTCCGGCGACGGCTCCCAGCCCGGCGAGGCGTACGAGATCGTCGGGCGTCGCAGCATCCGGGTCTATGCGCACCGCCGCGTCTCGCTGAGCACCTACTTCAACGCGTTCCCGGCCAGCTACTGGCAGCACTCGACGAACGTCCGCTCGGTCCGTCTCGTCGCGACCGTCGAGGGCAAGGGACTGATCTCGGTGTACAAGTCGAGCGCCCGAGGGCGCGCATCGGCGCTCGCCTCGAAGTCCTTCTCCGACGAGACCGTCACCTTCGACCTCCCGATCACCTCGTTCATCGACGGCGGCTCCTACTGGTTCGACATCGCGGCGGGGAACTCCGATGCGACGCTCGTCTCGGCGGAATGGCAGGTCGCGGCTCCCGAGGATTGGACCCCCGGCAAGACGACGGTGGGCATCACCACCTTCAACCGCCCGTCGTACTGCCTGAACCAGATCATCGCGGTGGGGCAGAACGAGCACGTGCACGATGTCCTCGATCGCGTGATCGTGGTGGACCAGGGCACCGATCTCGTCTCGGATCAGCCGGGTTTCGACGACGCCGCCGCGGCGCTCGGCGACAAGCTGGAGGTCCTGCGACAGCCGAACCTCGGTGGCTCCGGCGGATTCTCGAGGGCCATGCTCGAGTCGCTCGGCTCCGAGGAGAGCCGGTACGTGCTGCTGCTCGACGACGACGCCATCTCCGAGCCGGAGGCCATCGTGCGGGCCGTGCGCTTCGCGGACTTCGCGATCACCCCGACCATCGTCGGCGGCGGCATGCTGCACCTCGACGACCGCTCCGTCCTGTACACGCAGGGCGAGGTATGGGATCAGCGCAAGTCCTGGATGCGCCCCTCCGGCGCCAGCGAGTACGACCACGACTTCGCGGAGGAGACCCTGCGCGAGACCCCGGGGCTGCACCGTCACCTCGGTGCAGACTTCAACGGGTGGTGGATGTGCCTCATCCCGACCGCGATCCTGCGCGAGATCGGTCTGTCGCTGCCGGTGTTCCTCAAGTTCGACGACATCGAGTACTCGCTGCGTGCGCGCGAGCACGGGTACCCGACCGTCTGCCTGCCCGGAGTCGCGGTGTGGCACATGGCCTGGCACGACAAGGACCCCACTCGCACGTGGGAGGAGTACTTCATCCACCGCAACCGGGTGATCACCGGTCTCCTCCACTCGCATGTCCGCAACGGCGGGTTCCTTCCGCTGCACTCCTTCCTCGGTGACATCAAGCTGCTGTTCATGCTGCAGTATTCGGCGGTGCGCCTGCGGCACGAAGCCCTGCGCGACGTCATGCGCGGCCCCGCCGTGCTGCCCGATCTGCTCCCGGGCAAGCAGGCCGAGATCCGCGAGATGCGCACGGCGTACATCGACTCGAAGGTCGTCGAAGACCTCTCCGCGCTCCCGCCCGTCCGTCGCTCCTCGTTCGCGATCCTCGGCGGCGTACGCAAGCCGACGAACCCGATCGCGGCGCTCGTGCTCGCCGCAAGGGTCGGAGCGCGTCAGCTGCTGATCAAGCAGTCGCCAGGCAGCCGCCTCAACCCCGAGCGGATCATCTCGGCACAGGACATCAACTGGTGGCGGTTCGCCGACATCGATTCCGCGCTCGTGACCTCGCCCGACGGGCTCGGCGTCGCCTGGTACCAGCGTGATCGCTCGACGATGCACCGCTTCCTCCTCCGCAGCATCCGGCTCAACCTCGCTCTGGCGCGGCGCTGGAAGGTGCTGTCCGAGGAGTTCGCGAAGGGCACCCCGAAGGTCACCTCGCCCGATCAGTGGCGGGCGACGTTCGATAAGGTGCAGAAGGACTGAACGCACCTCGCGCCCTCTCGGGCGGCCTGAGCACAGGAGTCACATGAGCAAGTCGACCGTCGGGGCGCCCGGCACGCCTCGACGGTACCTGCATTCGCTGTGGCTGCTGTCGGCGCGCGATCTCAAGGTGCGCTACGCGACGAGTTCGCTCGGCTACCTGTGGTCGGTGCTCGATCCGCTCGTGATGAGCGCGATCTACTGGTTCGTCTTCACCCAGATCTTCCACCGCAGCGTCGGTGAGGACCCGTACATCGTGTTCCTCATCGTGGCACTGCTGCCGTGGGTCTGGTTCAACTCGTCGGTCTCGGACTTCACACGTGCCTTCCGCAAGGATTCGAGGCTCGTCAGATCCACCGCGATCCCGCGGTCGATCTGGGTGAACCGGATCGTGCTCAGCAAGGGCATCGAGTTCCTCCTGTCTCTTCCGGTCCTCGTGCTGTTCGCGGTGTTCAGCGGTGCGACCGTCAGCTGGTCGCTGCTCTGGTTCCCCGTGGCCATGATCATGCAGGTCGTCCTGCTCGTCGGTCTGGGGCTGCTCGTGGCGCCGCTGTGCGTGCTCTACGTCGACCTCGAGCGCACGACGGCGCTGATCCTGCGGGCGCTGTTCTACGCCTCTCCGGTGATCTACAGCTTCCGCGACCTTCCGGCTCCCTTCCACACGATCGGAGCCTTCAACCCGCTCGCCGGCATCTTCACCCTGTATCGGGTCGGGTTCTTCCCCGAGCTGTGGGAGCCGATGCCCGTGATCGTCAGCGCGGTGATGTGCGTGGCGATCCTCGCACTGGGCATCTGGACCTTCCGCGCCCTCGAGCGCCCCGTGCTGAAGGAGCTGTGATGCCGGTCGCCATCGAAGTGTCGGGACTCGGGGTGCGCTTCCGGCGCAACCGCCGAGGCGGTCGCACGTTCAAGGATCTCTTCGCCGGTGCGGCCAGACGTTCGCGCCCGGGAGAGTTCTGGGCACTGCGCGACGTGAGCTTCTCGGTGCAGCATGGGGAGTCGATCGGCGTCGTCGGTCGCAACGGGCAGGGCAAGTCGACCCTGCTGCGCCTCGTCGCCAAGGTTCTGCTCGCAGACGAGGGGACGGTGGCCGTCAACGGAGGTGTCGCACCGCTGATCGAGATCACCGGAGGCTTCGTGGGCGATCTGACGGTGCGAGAGAACGTCCGGCTCACCTCCGGCCTGCACGGGATGTCGAAAGACGAGGTGTCGCGTCGCTACGACGGGATCATCGCCTTCGCTGAACTCGACGGTTTCGAGGACACCCCCTACAAGCACCTCTCGAACGGCATGAAGGTGCGTCTCGCGTTCTCGGTGGTGTCCCAGCTCGACGAGCCCATCCTGCTCGTCGACGAGGTGCTCGCCGTCGGCGACAAGGCGTTCCGAGACAAGTGCTATCGGCGGATCGACGAACTCCTCGCCGAAGGTCGCACCCTGTTCTTCGTCAGCCACAACGAGCGCGACCTCCGCCGTTTCTGCAAGCGAGGTCTGTACCTCGACGGGGGCGCACTGGTGATGGATGCCTCTATCGCCGAGGTGCTCGACCGGTACAACGCGGACATCGCGACCTGAGAGCGTCCGGAGCCTCGTGCGGTGATCGTCGGTAGGCTCGGGGTAACGGCGCGAGTACCCCCGCTTTCGCCGACACGGCCTACCCGAGGCGGTCCCACCCATGGCTCTCTCTGCTGCGCGCGCGGCGACGAATCTGCGTCGCGCCGCCTCCCGACTCTTCTCCGCGCCGCAGGGCCCGGTCTATCTGGTCTCGGCGGGGGGACAGCCGAACTTCGGCGACGAGTTCATCACTCGCTCCTGGCTCGACTGGCTCGCCGAGCATCAGCCCGACCGTGAGGTATGGCTCGACACGATCGAGCCGGGGCGCGCCGCTCACCTGTTCCACGACACCCACCCGCGCCTGCGGACGACGAACACGCTGTGGCACATGGCGCACACGGGCCCGGCGGACCCGGAACCCGCCGGCGAGCGGGCCGGCACGTTGCTGCGCGACCTCGGATCCCCACGGTACGACCTCGGGCTCAGGGAGCTGCGCCGGATGGAGTCGGTGCATCTGCTCGGTGGCGGATACATGAACGAGATCTGGCCCGAGAACTTCGGCGTGATCGCGGCGATGACCACGCTGAAGGCGGACTTCGGCATCAGGATCTACGCCACCGGTCAGGGATTCATGCCGGTCAGCGGCGACCTGCGCGAGCGCCTCGCGGAGCAGTTCGCGCAGTTCGACTACGCGGAGGCGCGTGACGCCGACAGTGCGGACGCCGTCGGAGTGCGTGCCGGGGTCGACGATGCCTTCCTCGCGTTCGCGAACAGCCGCGAACTCTACGCGGCCGAGGAGGACGTCCCCGACGCGATGGTCCTGGTTCAGGGCGACATGTTCGACGACGAGGACGACTCCGACCTGCGCGATCTGGTGGAGGCGTTCAGGGCGCAGCACGGAGGCTCGGGAGTCGGCTTCGCTGAGGCGATCCCGCCGGACGACTCGAAGTACGCTGCGGAGCATATCGACGAGGGGGCGCCGTTCTTCCCCTTCGTCCGCATGTGGGACCACGGCTTCCCGGCCAAGGCGGGGCAGGACTGGCTGACCTCCCGCTTCCACTTCCACCTCCTCGCGGCGGCGGCCGGAGCGAGGGGCACCGTCGTGAACGCGCGTTCGGGGTACTACGACGTCAAGCACGGGTCGCTGATCGCGCTCGGCACCGGATGGACCCTGCGCGACGACGTCGATGCCGGCGAGCTGCGCGCCACGTCGGCGGCCGACTTCCCGGCTCGTGCGCGCCTGCTGGGCGAGGAGAAATCGCAGCTGGCCGCGCGTCTGTACGCGTCTCCCGAGCGAGACTAGACGCCCGACCGGGACCGGTCTCCCGACCGCGCGAGCGGGCGCGTCAGAGCTCGACGAGCGTGCGAAGATTCTCAGCGGCCTGGCGGGCCCGCGTGAGCACGTCGGACGCGGGGGTTCCCCCTTCCGCGCTCGAGCGCAGGTCGGTGAGGGACTGCTGGTATGCACCCACCCCGTCGTTCCACCCCGCCTCGATCGAGCCGGGAGCGGCGGACTCCGCGAGCCGCTGGGCGTCGTCCTGCAGGGAGTCGATCACCGACACGGCATCCTGCCCGCTCGTCTCGCCGACGATGTCGAGTCCGGTCAGCGCGTCGTCGAGCCACCCCTGCACCTGGGCGCGGAACGCGGGAAGCGAGGGGTCGGCCACGGGCGGCGGCGTCGTGACCGGGGTCATGCTCGGATCCGGCGACGCGGTGGGCTCCGGCTCCGAGGTCGGTTCAGGGGTCGCGGAGGCGGTCGCTGACGAGGTCGGCGACGGCGAGCCGCTCGCGCCCGGGGTCGGTGCCTCGCCCAGGGGGAGGAGGAAGAACAGCAGGACCCCGACGACGACGAGGGCTGCGACGACGAGGCCCACGATGAGCGCGATGCGGCCGCGGTTGCTCGGGGCGGGCTCCATGGGCGCCCAGCGGATGTCCGGCTGCTGTTCGTCGGTCATGTCGGTCAGCCCTCCAGAGGCGGCATCGGCGTCCAGAAGCGGTCGCGTCCGAGCACGCCGCCCTCTTTGAGTCCGCGGAACAGATTGCTGGTGCCGCGCACGGTGCGCTCGACGAACAGCAGCCGGATGAGCTCCTTGGCGAAGGTCATCGACGTGCCGAGCCCGAACAGGACCGGGTTGTAGGTGCCGTGCACGCGGTAGTACTGCTTGATGTAGGCGCGGTTGCGCATGATGTAGAAGCGGTAGGCGTTGCTCGACGCGTTCATGTGGCGGATGCCCATGTCCCACTGCTTGATCTCACGGGTGCGCCGCAGCACGAACTCGTCGACGATGACGGCCGTGGTCCGGCGCGAGGCGAGCCATCCGTACATCTGGTCGTCCCAGTAGATGAAGAACCTCGGGTCGGGCAAGCCGATCTGCGTCACGATCGAACGGTGGATGAACATGCCCTCGAAGCATCCGCTGTTCATCTCCTTGTAGCCGGAGGAGTCGAAGCCGGACGGAGCGAACGGGATCGGGATGCCCATGCGCTCGGCGATGCGGTACTGCCAGTAGAACTCGCTGCCGTCGTAGTCGTAGCGGCGGCCCTGGATGCTCTTGAAGCGGGGCGTCCACTTTCCCATCTTGGCGAGGCCGTCGGGGACGACCTCGACGTCGTCGTCCATCATCCAGATCCACTCGGATCCCAGCTCGTACGCGGTGCGCATGCCCTCGCTGAAGCCGCCGGAGCCGCCCGTGTTCGTCTCGAGGCGCCGGTAGACGAGCTCGGTGCCCAGACGCGGTCGGAAGGAGTCGACGACCTCGGTGGTGTCGTCGGACGACGCATTGTCGATGATCACGACGTGGCCCGGCTTCGGTTCCATCGAGACGATGCTCTCGAGAAGGCCCGTCAGCAGGTGGGAGCGGTTGAACGTGACGATGACGATCGTCGCGGACGCCGGGTCGAAGGGGACGTGTGTCACGAGGTGAGATCTCCGGAAGCTCGAGTCCGCGGGACGCCGCGGGCAGACAACAGCCTACCCGGACGACCTCGGAAACCCCCGCGCGGGCACGTGCGCGTCAGCGCTCCGATCGCAACGTCGGGATCGCACCCGTGTGCGCGGCGTCGATGTTCTCGCGCCAGGAGCGGGACTGCCCTGCCCGGAGTGCGCACAGGACGAGCATGAACCAGCCCGCGCCGACCAGCGTGAAGCTCTCGAACATCGACTCCACCGCGAGAGTGACGAGCATGAGCGGGGTCCAGGCGTAGACGACGGATCGACGGATGCTCGCCACGAGCCACGAGCGCACCGTCGCGATACCTCCGAACAGCAGGAACAGCACGAGTCCGGCCGTGCCCAGCTGCAGCAGGACATCGAAGTAGGCGTTGAGCGCGCTCTGGTGGCGGTCGTCGAGCAGGAAGTTGATGTAGGTGAAGGGGAACTCGCCGCGCGCCCACGACCCGAACCAGCCCCAGCCCTCGACGGGCTTGAGCGCCGCGAAGTCGAGGATGGTGTTCCACAGCGTCGCCCTGATCGAGAAGTCCGAACCGGCGTCGAGCAGCGCGATGATCACATGTCGCAGCGCGAACGCCGCGGCGAGTGCCAGAGCGACGAGCACCCCGAGCACCCATTGCACGAGGGTGCGCCGTGCGGTGGGCGCATGTCGGACGATGGTGAGAGCGAAGGTGACGACTCCGACCGCAGCCGCCAGCACGAGAACGGTCGGCGATGAGGAGAAGAACGCCAGCATCGCGGCCAGGCCGATCGACGGGACGGCGATGCGCGGCGTGAGGGACTGCGAGCGCCACTCGATGACGAAGGTGATGAGGGCGATCACCGTGACGAAGCCGAGCATGTTGCGGCTGCCGAAGATCCCCTGCACGGGTCCGCCGTCGGCGAGCAGACCTTGGATTCCCAGGAAGCTGAAGGGTGTGTCGAGCAGGACGCCGGAGAGGATCTCCAGCCCGAGCGAGACCACCAGGAGGAGCCGGAGCGTGTCGCCGAGCGCACGCACCGTCTGCAGGGTGTCGCGGATGTGTCCGACGGTGATGGCGAGGAAGGCGAAGCCGACCAGCTCCAGCCACCCGAGGATCGTGTCGGATTTGTCGGTGCTCCAGGCGAGGCTGATCGCCGCCCAGGCCAGGAAGGCGAGCAGTGATGACGGCGCGATGCGAAGGAGCGAGAGCTCTTCCCGCCGCACCCACAGGATCGCGGCACCCAGCGCGCACAGGGCGACGATCACGGTGCCCAGGGTCACCGCCGACGCCGCCCGCTCGATCGTGAAGGAGGCGAAGACGGCGGTCAGGACCGCGATCGTGTACGCACGGGCGAACTCTGCGGAGCCGAACAGGTCCGGCAGGCGGTGCGTCGAGGTCACGGCACCCGCCGGCTTCTCTCGCCGCGTTCGATCACGCGCTCGCGCTCGCCGATGCCGACCAGGGGGACGACCTTGATCTTGAACGAGAACATGACGAGCAGCATCCAGCCCCACAGCATGATCGGGGTCGATTCGGTCAGTCCCTGCACGAGCAGCACGGCGGTGAAGAGGCTCGGCAGCAGTGTGAGGGCCGAGTACGGGCGATCGGCACCCAGGTCCCACCGTGGCCGGTCGATCGCGAAGAACCACGACCTCCACAGCAGGCTGAGGTAGGCGAACGCCATCAGGATGCCCCCGAGCACTCCGAGCTGCATGAGCACGTCGAGCCACATGTTGTGCGCGTGGAAGACCGTGATGCCGTGATCCTCGATCCAGCCCTGGAATGCCGGGTCGAAGGGCACCCAGGGGCTGGAGAATCCGTTGCCGAAGAGCGGATGCTGCGCGACCCGCTCCAGGACCGCGCTCCAGATCCGGTCGGATCGACCCGTGAGGTCGGAGCTGCGACCGAGCAGTGCAAAGAGGGGCTCACGCAGCAGCCACAGTGCCCCGCCCAGCACGGCCGTGCCGCCGATGAAGAGCACGTACAGCCGCGTGCGTGCGCCCGGGGTGCGGGAGCGGCGCATCAGCAGGGCGACCACCAGCACGAGAGCCGCGGCCGCCGCGCACGCGTAGGCGGTGGCAGACCCTGCGCGGAGCAGGAAGTAGGCCGCGAGCAGAGACCACAGCGCGAGAGTCGTGCGCCACCGCGTGCGCGCCGCGAACAGCACCCCGAACGTGAGCAGCGCGAACAGGCAGATGATCGCCATGATGTTCGAGTTGCCGACGATGCCCTGGATACGGCCTCCGTCGAGGAGGTTCCCGCGCACCCAGTACCAGTGCGGGTCGAGGTCTCCCTCGGGACGTATGAAGAAGTTGGGCAGGATCGGCTCGTGCACCACGAGAGCGACCCAGAGCTCGATCGCCAGCGAGAGGCCGAGGATCCACTTGAACGTCGAGGCGAGCGCGCGCACGATCTCGTGCCAGGTCAGCACCTGCACGATGAACAGTCCGCCGACGGTCACCGTCGCGAGCAGCACCCAGGTGATGAGGGTGGCACCGCGCCACTGCGACCATGCGACCGAGAGCAGCGCGAGCGCCGTATAGCCCACGGCCGCCCAGGGGAGCCGTCGCCAGGGGAAGGCGCTCGGTCGGCGGCGGGCGATCATCGGGATGCCGACGGCGAGGGTGGCGATGAGGAAGGCGATCAGCGTGATGAACGCGCCGATCTCTCCGACGAGGTTGTAGATCGCCGAGTGCGCGAAAGCCGCGAGCATCATCATGACCACGTACCCGCGCAGCACCAGATGCCCCGTCGACTCGCGCTCGGGCGCGCGGGGCGGGGCCGAGACCGGATGCTTCGTGTAATGCGCCATCGCGTTCAGGCTACCGCGCGCGACTCGCGCCGCACCTGTGGGTGGCGCTGGTGGGCCGTCGGCATCCGTGCCAATACTCTGGTGACATGCTGCTGAGTCTCTCGAATGTGCCCCGCGACTACGCCTGGGGGTCGCAGACGCTCCTCGCCGAACTCGAGGGCCGCGCCGCCGCGGACGCTCCGGAGGCGGAGGTGTGGTTCGGCGACCATCCCGGCGATCCGGCCGATGTGGAGGGCGGATCCACCCTCGATGCCATCACCGGCGGGTCGCTTCCCTACCTCCTGAAGCTCCTCGCGGCAGCCTCGCCGCTGTCGATCCAGGTGCACCCGACGGTCGAGCAGGCCAGGGCGGGATGGGAGCGGGAGTCCGACCTCGCCTCCGACGATCCGACCCGCAACTACCGCGACGACAACCACAAGCCCGAGCTGATCGTGGCGCTCAGCGAGCGCTTCGAGTCGCTCAGCGGCCTTCGTCCGGTCGACGACACTCTGCGACTGCTGGTAGCGCTCGGTCCGGGTATCGGCGTGGAAGCCCTCGCCGCGCGGCTTCGCGGAGAGGGGGACGTCCTGCGTGACACGATCGGCTGGCTCCTCTCCGGGGAGGCGCAGACGGTCGTCGACGGCGTGATCGAGTCGGTGCGGTCCATGAGCGCGTCCGAGGCGGGGGAGTGGAGTCCTGCGCTGCGTGCGGTGGCGGAGATCTCGCGGACCTACCCCGGCGACCCCGGGGTCGTGGTCGCGCTGCTGATGAACCACGTGGTGCTCCAGCGGGGTGAGGCCGTGTTCCTCCGTGCGGGACTGCTGCACGCCTACATCGCGGGCCTCGGCGTCGAGATCATGGCCGCGAGCGACAACGTGCTCCGCGGTGGTCTCACGCCCAAGCGCATCGACGTGCCCGAGCTCCTCGGGATCCTCGACACCACGACCGGCGAGGTCCCGGTGCTCCGCCCTGACGCGGTCGGCGCGGTCACCGAGTATCCGGTCCCGGTCGACGACTTCGCGCTGCGACGGATCACGGTGGACGGCGCAGACGTCGATGTCGAGGTGGACGGGCCGACCATGGTGCTCGCCACCGCCGGACAGGTGAGGGTGCGCGGCGCGGACGGCGAGACGCGCGACGTCCCGATCGGCACCGCGGCCTTCGCGACCGCCGATGAGGGACGCATCACCGTCGGCGGCGCGGGGGAGGCCTTTGTGGCGTCTCCCGGAGGCCGCAGGGACTGACCTCCGCCCGTCACGCGACACGCCGTACGAGGCTCAAGAACCTTCAAGATCGGATTGAGGGTTTACGATCCACGACTTGACCGATGGGAATGACACGGGTGTAATTAGTTCTGCGCGGCCCGCCGAGGGGGCGGATATTCAGGGGTTGGAGAGCGAGATGACGGGTTACCGTTCAGACGTACCGGAGAACTGGTTCGTCGATCCGATCAACCTCGGTGTTCCCGGGGTGCGGAAGGCCGATGCCGAAGACGACAGTGCCCTGGCCTGGCAGGCCGACGCGCTGTGCTCGCAGACCGATCCCGAGGCGTTCTTCCCCGAGAAGGGCGGCTCGACGCGCGATGCCAAGCGCATCTGCACCTCCTGTGACGTGCGCGGCGAATGCCTCGAGTACGCGCTCAACAACGACGAGCGCTTCGGCATCTGGGGCGGACTCTCGGAGCGCGAGCGCCGCAAGCTGAAGCGCCGCGCCAGCTGACACCTGTACCGGCTGACACCTGCACCGGCTCACACCTGCACCGGCTGACGCACCGCTTCGCGGCCACGCCGGGTGCCCTGTGCGGCGCAGGCCCGGCGCGCGCCTAGGCTGACGACGTCATGCCAGCCCGAGTTCACGCCATCATCGTCGCGCGCCCAGGATCTTCCGCCCGTGCGCAGCTGCTCCGCACGCTCGACGCCCTGCGCGCGCAGACCACCCCGCCTGCGGCGATCACTCTGGTGATGTGCGGCGACGCCGCGTCCGCCCGCGAGAGCGCGGCCGTCGCAGCAGCCGTCGAGGGCATCATCGAGGCTCGCGGCACCACCTCCTTCGCGGATGCCGTGGAGCTCGCCCGCCCACGGATCGCCGAGGGCAGCGCAGTCTGGCTGCTCGCGCACGATACCGCTCCCCACCGTCGCGCCCTGGAGCGACTGGTCGGCACGCTCGAGCGCTCTCCGTCGGCGGCGATCGTCGCCCCGAAGCTCGTGCACACCGACAACGATCGGGAGATCGTCTCGCTCGGCGTCAGCATGACGACGCTCGGACGCTCGGTCGAGCTGGCCGCGGGCGAACTCGACCAGGGGCAGCATGACGGGAGCGACGACGCACTGGGAGCCGACATCCGCGGCGTGCTGATCCGCGACGAGGTCCGCGACGCGCTGCGTCCCGACGCCGCACTCGCCGGGGCCGACCAGGGCCTCGACCTCGGGGTCCGGGCCCGCCTCGGCGGCGGCCGTGTCGTGCTCGCACCGGCCGCACGTGTGTCCGTCTCGCCGGATGGGCCCGCCGCGCTGCCGACCGGGCGGAGCAGACGCGCGTTCGTCACGCGACTCGCTCAGCTGCACCGCAGACTCGCCTATGCGCCCGCTTTCGCGGTGCCGTTGCACTGGCTCGCACTGCTTCCGCTCGCTCTGTGGCGGTCGATCACCCACCTCGTCGGCAAGCGCCCCGAGGCTGTCGCTCCCGAGTGGGGTGCCGCCGCGACGGCGATGGTCCGATTCGGTGCGATCGCGCGGTCGCGCCGGCGGATCCGCTCCTTCCGCACCTCGGGCTGGGCGAGCATCGCCCCCCTGCGGGTCAGCAGCGGCGACCTGCGGCGGCGCCTCGACGACGGGCACGGGAGCGAAGGCGGTGCCATCAGCGAGCTGCGGTTCTTCTCGGGCGGCGGCGCCTGGGCGGTGCTCGCTGCTCTCGTCGTGAGTCTGGCGACGTTCACCACCGTTCTCGCCTGGCCGGTGCTCGGCGGCGGCGGCCTGCTTCCCCTGCGCGCGACCGTCGGGGCGCTGTGGAACGACGCGGCCTGGGGCCTGCGCGGTCTCGGCGCCGCCGTCGTCGGCCCTGCCGATCCGTTCGCCGCGGTGGTCGCGGTCCTGGGTTCCCTGTGGCCGGGAGCTCCATCGTTCTCGCTCGTGCTGCTCTGGATCCTGGCTCTGCCGCTCGCGGTGCTCGGCGGGTGGTTCGCCGCCACCCGCGTCACCGACCGTTCGGGCCTTCGCATCTTCACCGGTGTCGTCTGGGCGCTCGCGCCGACCTTCCTCACCGCGCTCGTCGACGGCCGGCCGACCGCGGTGCTCGTGCATCTGCTTCTTCCCTGGCTCTTCCACGCCGCCGTCGTGACGCATCGCTCCTGGGGGGCGTCGGGCGCGGCATCCCTCCTGTTCGCCGCGGTACTCGCGTGCGCACCCTCGCTGGCGCCCGCGCTCCTGTTCCTGTGGGTCGTCGCCCTGGCCATCACGCTCGCCTCCGCGCGCTTCCGGGGCGCTGTCCGGCTGCTGTGGCTGCCGGTGCCCGCGATCGCGCTGTTCGCACCGCTCGTGCTCTGGCAGCTGCGACACGGCACTCTGCTCGCTGTGCTCGCCGACCCCGGCCTGATCTGGGCGGGCCCGCAGGTCGCCGCGGACGCCGCCGGTCGTCTCACGCTGGCCTCGGGATTTCCCACGGGCGGTGTCGCCGGATGGGCAGTGTGGCTCGGCGTGGAGCTGGCGCCCTGGGCGGGGCTTCTGCTCGCCCCGCTCGCCGTGCTCGCGCTCGTGTCCGCCGTCGCGCCACGATGGCGCGCGGGCATCACGCTGCTCGTCGTCGCCCTGTCGGGTCTCGCCACGGCCTTCCTGGCCGTCGGCATCTCGGTCTCGTTCGCGCAGGGGACGCCGGTGGCCATCTGGCCCGGCGCCGGATTGAGCCTCGCCTGGATCGGTCTCACCGGTGCCGCGGTGGTCACCCTCGACACCGCGTTGACCGCGCCGCGCGTGCGCCTGGTGGGCGCTGCCGTGGCCGGTCTCGCGATCGCCGTGTGCGCTGCGCCCGCGCTCGCCGCCACCCACTCCGATAGATCCGCGCTCCGTGACGGTCCCGTGTCGACGCTCCCCGCCTATGTGGCTGCGCAGGCGGGGGCCGACCGTCCCATCGGCACTCTCGTCCTCACCCCGCAGAACGACGGCGGGCTCGCGACCGAGGTCGTCTGGGGCGGGAGCGAGACGCTGGGGGCCCAGGCGACGATCCTGTCGACGGCCACCGAGCTGCGCGGCACCGATCTGACCACGCTGTCGGTCGATCTCCTCTCAGCACGCGACTTCGACGCCGCCGGTGAGCTGGGCGATGCCGGGATCTCCTACGTCCTCCTGTCCAGCCCGTCGGACGACCAGTCCGACCGCGCCCGTGCCCTCGGCACGTCGGCCGAGAGCTCCCTCGACCAGCGGGCCGGGTTCGTTCCGGCAGGCTCCACGGATCGCGGGGTCCTGTACCGGCTCGAATCCGAGGCCTCCCCTCGATCGTCGCTCACCGGCGGCGAGCAGGCGACGACACGCCTCGTGGTCACTCTGCAGTTCGTGATGATCTTCGCCGCTCTGCTGCTCTCGGTGCCGACGCGTGCGTCGCGACGCGCTGCCCGCGCCACCTCACGCATCGTCGGGCGCGCCCCCGAGGAGCCGCTGGTCCTTCCCCGGCACCCGGAGGATCGGGACGACGACATCCCCGTCGTGCCCGCTGCGGTCGCGGAGTCGGTCGAGGGACGCGACGAGCCGCAGGACGCCCCTGAGGCGGATATGCGCCCTGCGCAGGGACCCGCCCGGGTGGTCGACACCACCCCGGCTCAGGCCGCTGATGCCACGGACGCCGAGGGCGCGGACCGTGCTCCGCAGACCGGGGCCGCCGACGCCGAGGGGGAGTCCGGTTCCGATCCGGAGGAGCCCGATTCCCAGAGGACCGATGAGGGGGAGAGGCCATGAGCGGTACGCGCGCATTCCGAGCGGCGGCGACCGGTGCCCGCCTGGTGACGGGCGCGATCGTCGCGGGCGCATGCGTGGTCGCCGTGGTGTTCGGGGTCACGGCCTCCTGGCCGTCGGTCGAGCACAAGCCCGCGAGTGCCGAGGTGACGCCGCTCCCCGGCGACACGGTGCTCGTGTGCAACGGCGATTTCCGGGCCATCGGCCGTGACCCCGCGAACCCGTTCCAGATGGTCACCGCCGGGTCTCCTGCCCTCTCGGCCGCCGGATCCTCGGGCACGGCCGACTCCACCCCGCTCGTCGCCGACGACCTCGCCGAGGGGGGATCGGCGCAACGCCTGGTCGGAGAGGTCGAGGGGCGCGAGGCCCCGCTGCTCGCCGCGACCGAGTCGATCTCTCTCGCGGCCGAAGACCTCTCGGGTCTGGCCGCCGCCCCCTGCCGTCCCGCGAGCCAGGACTCCTGGATCGTCGGCGGCTCTGTCCAGACGGGTGCCGAGGATCTCATCGTGCTCACGAACCCCGGAGTCGTGCCCTCGACCGTCACGCTCGTCGCCCACGGCTCCGTCCGGGCGTCGCGCACCGTGATCGTGCCGGCCGAATCGCAGTCGGCCGTGCCGCTGACCTCGCTCGCAGCGGGGTCTGATCTGCCGATGGTGCACGTCACCGCCACGGGCTCGCCGGTGCGCGCCGTGCTCCAGTCCTCACTCACACGCACGCTCGATCCCGCGGGCGTCGATCTGCAGGATGCCGTGTCCGCCCCGCAGCAGCACGCAGTGCTCCCGGGGGTCCGGCTCTTCGAGACCCAGGGCGACAGCGGAGACTCGACGGTCGTGCGCCTGATGTCTCCCGACGCCGATGCGCAGGCGGTCGTGACCGTGAACGCCCTGGGATCCGCGGCGATCGCCGGGACGTTCGACGTGCCCCTGACTGCGGGCACGCCGACCGAGCTGTCGCTGTCGGCGCTGTCACCGGGGGAGTACACGGTGCGGGTCGATTCCGACACGCCGGTGCTCTCCGCCGTCCGCCAGCAGGAGGGCGGCGGACCACGGGACGACTTCGCCTGGGTGATGCCCGCGCCCGAGATCGACGACGAGGTGCTCGCGGCGGTGCCGCTGGGGCCGGCTCCCCGGCTGGTGCTCGTGAACACCGCGGATGCCGACGTGACGGTGCAGGTCGAACCCGTCACCGGCGGCGATCCCATCGATGTCGACGTCGCCGCCGGATCGTCGTCGTCGATCGAGGTGCGTCCGCGCACGGTGTACTCGGTGAAGGGGTCGGGACCGATCCATGCCTCGGTGACGATGACGGACACCGGCGCGCTCGCGGTCTGGCCGCTGTGGCCGGCAGCGGGCACGCAGCAGAGCATCACCGTCTACCCCTGACGTCGGGATGGTGCCCGGCGGGCGTCAGTGGTCGTGGCCGCCGAAGTCCCAGGGCTCTCGGCCCACGTACTCCGCCGCGGCGCGGAAGACGGCGCTCTCGATCGCCATCTTGCGGTGCGCGATGTCGTCGTGGCCGGGGGGCAGCAGACGTTCGATCGGCAGCCGGAACAACACGATCCGCTGCTGCTCATGATCGAGGTGCCAGCGGGGCACCTCGTCGGTCGCGTCGAAGTCCGGCATCGCGCCGATCTCGAATCTGACGTCCTGCAGCTCGGGCCAGGTTCCGCGCAGGAACTCCACGGCGGTGCCGACCGTGAGATCGAACCGGTCGATGCGGCCGTCGAGCGGGGCGAGGGGCGGGCGCACGGCCTCGCTGCGGCCCACGCGCCCGTGCCGTCCGTGCCGAGCCCCGCGGCGCGGCGAGTCTGAGGTGCGGGGGCGACGGGGCATAGCGAAAGTCTAGGCGGAGTCTGCGGCGGGCGGCGGCGCGGCATCCGGGCGCGCTCCGTCCGGCGACGTAGCCTGGCGGAGATGAACGGACGACTCTGCTCGAAGGTCGGCTGCGCGCGAGAAGCCGTGGCGACGATCACCTACGACTATGGCGACCAGATGGCCGCGCTCGGTCCTCTCGGTCTCGCGGGGCATCCGCACTCGCATGATCTGTGCGCGCCCCATGCGGATCGGCTCTCGGTACCCTCCGGATGGATCGTCGTGCGGCACGAGGCGCTGCGAGCCTGATCCCGTAGACGACCCCGCCTCGGCCGGCCCGCGCCGGGCAGGACACGTCGCGCCGGTCGGCGACGACCTCCTCAGACGCCGACGCGTCGCCCGGTGAGCTTCTCGGCCCTGCGGTCGGCATTCCGCAGTGCGCGGCCCTCGCGCTCGCGGCGGAGCACCGTGATCCCGACCAGCACGACCTCCGGCGCCTCCGGGGGCAGTGGCGAGACGAACGGTGCGGCTTCGGCGAGCAGATCCTGCGCGACGCGGGCACGGGCTGCGGGGAGCATGCGGGGAGCGCTCTGCAGGAACTGCGAGATCCGCCGGGCGAGCCGGTCGGGAAGTCTGGCGACATCGGCGATCTGCGCCCACCCTGCCAGCATCGGCGGGAGCACGGGAACGCTCGCGACGAGCGCGGGCGTGCGCACCCGCTGGCTGTACGTGCCCGCGACCATGTCGCCCAGCCGCTGCGATCGGGCGCTGAACGCCCCCGCCAGGACGGCGACGCTTCCCAGGGTCAGATAGATCTCCAGCACGCCGAGGAGCGCACGGATGAACGCGTGGCGGAACCCGGTCGCCCCGCCGTCGATGCGCACGATCCGTCCGCCCACCGCGAGCTTGCCGAGGCTGCGGCCCTTGAGAGTGACCTCCATGGTGATCGGCAGGACGACGAAGCTGATCACGATCGATACGACCGTCGCGATGCGATCCGTCGCCTCGTCCAGCAGCCCCAGATTGAGCAGCCAGATCCGCAGGAACACGGTCAGAAGAAAGACACCGAGTCCGAGGAGCAGGTCGATGATCGCTCCGGCCGCCCTCAGGACGAAGCCCACCGGCTGCACGTCGATCGCGACGGCTTCGCCGGAGAGCACCTCGTCGGAGGCATCGAGCGGGGCAGACATGAGTACAGTAAATCAGGTGGATGCCGATGCGCTGACAGATGCACGCCGCGCCGAGTGGGAGCGGCTGGAGCAACTGAGCCGCGCGCGCCTAGACGGAGCCGGCGTCGATGAGCTGATCGTGCGCTACCGCGCGGCATCCGCTGATCTCGCCGAGCTCAAGACCTCGGTGGGAGAGTCGCCGCAGGGCGCGTACCTGTCGACGATCCTGGTGCGGGCGCGTCTGCGCCTCACCGGCGCCTCAGACAGCATCCTCACCCAGACCGCCCGCTTCTTCTCGTCGCAGCTGCCGGCGGCGCTGTACCGGCTGCGCTGGACCACTCTGATCATCGCGGTGTCCTTCATCGCCATCGTCGTCGGCACGGCCGCCTGGATATCCTCCGACCCCGCTCTCATCGCGACCCTCGGGCCGCCCGACATGCTCGAGCAGTACGCCGACGAGAGCTTCACCGGCTACTACACCGAGAACCCGGCCGCCGCGTTCATGGGGATGGTCTGGACCAACAACGCCTGGATCGCCCTGCAGTGCGTGCTCTTCGGCATCACCGGGCTGTGGCCGATCCAGGTGCTCGTGCAGAACGCGATGGGCCTCGGGATCTCGGGAGCCGTCATGGTCGCCCACGACAAGGTCGATGTGATGATCCTCTACATCCTCCCGCACGGGCTCCTCGAGATGACGTCGATCTTCGTCGCAGCGGCCGCAGGGCTGCATCTGTTCTGGTCCTGGGTCGCTCCGGGCCACCGCTCCCGGGGCGAGTCGCTGGCTGCAGAGGGCCGCGCGCTGGCGACGGTCGCGATCGGGCTGGTGTTCTCGCTGTTCGCATCCGGACTGATCGAGGGATTCATCACCGGCTGGGCGCTGCCCTGGCCGCTCAAGATCGGCATCGGGGCCGCGGCGCTCGCTGCCTTCCTGATCTACATGGTCGTCATCGGAGGTCGTGCGCACCGCCGCGGCGAGACGGGCGACCTCATCGAGTACGAGGCGGGGACGCCCCGACTGCTCGCGGGCTGAGCGCGCGCACCCCGCGTCAGCCCGTGCTCACAGAAGACACCGTGCTCACAGACGGGGCCGTGCTCACAGACGGGGCCGTGCTCACAGACGTCCGGCGGCCTTGAGCTCCAGGTAGCGGTCGGCGATCCTCGGGGGCAGCGCCTCGGGGTCGGCGGCGATCGCCTCGCCACCGGCGCGACGCACGGCATCCGCCACGTTCTCGGCATCGCGCATCGTGCGCTCGGCCGCGGCCGCGAGGTAGATCTCCTCACGGGAGCCGCGTCTCTTCGCGAGGTCGGCGATGCCGTCGTCCGTCACGGATCCGACGAGGATGGAGGTGGCCCTCGTGGCATCGGGGAAGGCGCCGAGGAACCCGCGTGCCGACTCCGCGGCGTCCTGCGCGGTGAGCACGACGATCAGAGCGGGACGCGTGGTGAGAGTGCGCACGGCCGCGAACGCGCCGGGCCAGTCGGTGTCGACCAGCCGTGCGTGCACGGGGGCCATGGCGTCGGTGAGGGCGGGAAGCAGCGCCGAGCCGTCGACGCCGGTGACGCGGGCGCGGACCACCCGGTCGTACATCAGCAGGTGCACGTGGTCACCGGCACGTGCAGCGAGGGCCGCGAGCAGCAACGACGCCTCCAGTGCCGCGTCGACTCTCGTCCCGTCGCCCACGCGGGCCGCGGCCGTGCGCCCGGTGTCGATGATGATCACCACGTGTCGGTCGCGCTCAGGGCGCCAGGTGCGCAGCATCGTCGTGCCTGCTCGTGCGGTCGCTCGCCAGTCGATCGAGCGCACATCGTCGCCGCGCACGTACTCGCGCAGCGAATCGAACTCCGTGCCCTGGCCGCGCACCTGGATGCTCGTGTTGCCGTCGAGCTCGCGCAGCCGGGCCAGACGCGAGGGCAGGTGCTTGCGGGAGGTGAAGGCCGGCAGCACCCGGATCGTGCCGCGCACCCGATGGCGCACCTGTCGGCCGGAGAGTCCGAGCGGTCCCTGCGAGCGGATCATCACGAACTCGCTGGAGAGCTCGCCACGGCGGCGGGGGAGGAGCGGGATCGCGACGCGGCGCCGCTCGCCAGGGGGCACGATGAGCCGTTGCCGGTCCTCGCCCGCGCCGGCCGTGGGCTGCCAGGCATCGCGGATCAGCGCATGGAGCGTCCGGGAGCCGAGGTTCTGCAGCGCGACGCTCACCGGCACCGGCTCGCCGAGTCGCGTGCGGGTCGGTACGCGTCTGGTCACCACGACCGTGCGCGGGCTGGGCGCTGCCAGCACGTCAACGACCAGCAGCAGAATGCACAGCCCCACCCAGACGCCGAGTACGGCGTATGCGGGGTACCCGGCGAGCCCGGCGAGGACGACGGGAACGATGCCGACGGCGACGGCGAGCGCGAGACGACCGGTGACGAACACCTAGATCGGCACCCTCGTCTGCTGCACGACGGAGGTCAGCACGGCATCCGCCGACACGCCCTCCATCTGAGCATCCGGCCGCAGCTGCAGTCGATGACGCCAGACCGGCACCAGCATCGTCTGCACGTGGTCGGGGGTGACCGCCGACGAGGCATTGAGCCAGGCCCAGGCCTTCGCCGCGGCGAGCAGACCGGTCGACGCGCGCGGGCTCGCGCCCAGCTCCACCGACGGCGACTGCCGTGTGGCTCTGGCGAGGTCGACGACGTATCCGAGCACGTCGTCGGTCACCTCCACCCTGCCCGCGGCGGCCTGAGCGGCACGGATCTCCTCCGCCGACACCGCGGCCTCGACGCCGGTGAGCTCGCGGGGCGAGAATCCGGAGGCGTGCTTGCGCAGCACGGAGACCTCGGCGTCGCGCTCCGGCATCCCGACGACGAGCTTCATCAGGAAGCGGTCGAGCTGCGCCTCGGGCAGGGAGTAGGTGCCCTCGTGCTCGATCGGGTTCTGGGTCGCGGCCACGAGGAAGGGATCGGGAAGCGGGCGGCTCATGCCGTCGGCCGACACCTGCCGTTCCTCCATCGCCTCCAGCAGTGCCGCCTGCGTCTTCGGGGGCGTGCGGTTGATCTCGTCAGCGAGCAGGATGTTGGTGAACACCGGACCCGCACGGAAGTCGAACTCGCCGGTGCGGGCGTCATACACGAGCGAACCTGTCACGTCACCCGGCATGAGGTCGGGGGTGAACTGCACGCGCTTGGTGTCGAGACCGAGGGCGCGGGCGAACGAGCGGACCACGAGGGTCTTGGCGACACCGGGCACGCCCTCGAGCAGGACATGACCGCGAGCGAGCAGGGAGACCAGCAACCCGGTGACGGTGCCGGCCTGGCCGACCACGGCCTTGTCGACCTCGATGCGCACCCGGTGCATGGCCTGACGCAGTTCGGCGTCGGTGGAGTTCTCAGCGGTCACGTGGTGTCCTCGGCTTCCGTTGCGGTGAAGGTATGGCGGTCACGGCGGTTCGAGATCTCACTCGTCCCTCCGCTCGATGATGGTGGAGGCGTCGACGGCCTCTTCGAGCTCCCGCAGGCGCCGGCTCAGATCGATCAGCGTGGGATCGTCCGCGGGAGGGGGGCCGGCGAGGAGATCGTGCAGCGAGCCGCGCGGGATGCGCAGCCGATCGGATGCCGCGTCGGCGATCTCCTCGGGGCTCGCGGTCACGGCCAGCCCGAGTCGGCGAGCGAGTCTGCGCCTGCTGCCGTCGCGGATCGCCTCGGAGGCGTGCACGGCGTCGCCCGCCTTCGCGGTCAGCCGCGCGCGTCCGTGCATCGTCTCGGAGGCGCGCACCGTGACAGGCAGCGTCTCCGACACGAGGGGACCGAAGCGCTGACCCCGCCACAGTGCCGCGGCGAGTCCGGCGATCATCAGCAGGAGGATCGCGGGCGTCACCCATCCCGGCGTGAGCGAGCCCAGTGTGTCGGGTGTCTCGCCCTCGATGTCCGTGTCGCCGAAGCTCGGCACGTACCAGACGACGCGATCGGTCTGTCCCAGCAGCGCGATGCCGAGGGCGGCGTTGCCGTCGTCGGCGAGGTAGGCGTTGCTGAACAACCGTGCACCCTCGACGAGGATCCGCGTCGCGTCGGCATCGTCGTCGATGAGCACAGCCGACGCGTCGGTCCCGAAGCACCCTTCGACGCCGTCGGCGGGGGTGAACAGCCGATCGGGGCGAATCGTGCCGACATCCGCGAACTCGGGCGCATCGCATCCCGCCGACACGGGCGCGGAGTCGGGGGTGGCGTTCTCGCCGAGCTCGAACAGGTTCAGCAGATGCGTGCTGCTGGAGAGGAAGACCGTTCGAGCTGCGGGCTCGACGAGGTCGGCGATCCCCTCGTCGCTCAGCGTGTACGGGTTGGACATGACGAGGGTCGTGTCGGCGTCCAGCGCCGCACGTGCCTCCGTCCTCGAGCGGAAGACCGACACCTCCACACCCTGCTGCTCGAGGATCTGCGCAAGCGCCATGGCGCCCGATTCGCCCACGCTCTCGGGGTCGAGGGCACCGCGCTGGTCCGGCATCCGGACGCCCACCTGGATCGCGACGAAGACGCCCCCGAGAACGAGCGCGGCGACGATCAGCCATCCGAGCAGCGATTTCAGGCGTCGTCGTCGGTGCGGCTGCTCGGCCGTCGACGGTACATCGACCTCAGGCCCGCTCGGGCGCTGCGCGGTCACCACGCTGTCGTCCATCACGGTCATGCGGGCACCAGGTCGGGGCGCAGGGAGCTGAGCCTCTCATCGGTCGCGGCGAGCTCGGCGTAGCGCTCGGCGGTCGCCGGATGCCGCAGATACCGCACGTCGTCGAACGAGACCGCCGCGCGACGCACCGGGTCGCTCTCGACAGGGAAGACCGCGGAGACCTCCCGGGCGATGGCCTGAGCCGTGGCGCCGGGGGACGGGTCGATGAGGTCGCGCTCCAGCAGACCCCTCGCCAGCGCCCGGAATCGGAGGATGGTCGCCTCATCCCAGTCCTGGGCGCGGGCGGCGCGGTCGGCGTCCGTGCGCAGCTGCGCCGCCGACCGATCGTCCTCGGCGCCGAGCAGACCGCCCCGGGCCACGCGGACCGACTGGGAGCGCCGTGGGCGGCCCCAGATGATCAGAGCGGCGACGAGGGCGCCGAAGACGATGATGCTGACGATGATCAAAGCCGAGGGGCCGACGCTCGCGCCGTTGTCGGCACTGAAGAGATCGGCCAGGAATCGGCCGATGTCCCGGGCCATGAGGTCGAACCAGGTCGGCTTCGCGTCCGCGTAGCGGGGATCCGCGAGCTCCTGCTCGGCCCACCGCCGCGCCTCGTCGCCGTCCGGCACGCGCACATCATCGAGGAGGCGGGTCATGCCGGACCCTCACCCCCCGTGCCGGGCGCCGCCCAGGTCGACTCCGCGCTCGTCGTGGGCGGGGCGGCGGGAGCGGGAGGCGGAGTGGACGGCGTGGAGTACGGGGGCTGTGCCGGTGCCCGCGGCGGCTGCTGCGCGGGGTACGGCGCCTGTGCCGGGTACTGCTGTTGAGCGGGGTACTGCTGCGGAGCAGGGTACGGCTGTGCCGGGTACTGCTGCTGTGCGGGGTACTGCTGCGGAGCAGGGTAGGGCTGCCCCGGGTACTCCTGTGTCCCGTAACCGGCGCTCATCATCGCCCACTCCGGCACCTGCTTCGGCGGGGGTGCGCTCGTCACGGCCTTCGACGGGTCCACCACGAACGGGTCGCCCAGCTGCTCCTCGGTCCACCCGAGATCGCGGCGCTCGACGTGGCCGATCAGAGCCTGGTCGAGGCCCTCGTACCGCATCCGGCTGTCGAGGTAGACGAGCGTGCCGGCGGTGCTCTGCACGACGAGCGTGATCGCCTGCAGGACAAGCAGGAGGATCTGCGGGGCGAGCAGGGCGAAGACGAACCCCATGATCGCTCCCGTGTCGGACGAACCGGTCGGGGCGATCACGGTGCTGAACATCGAGCCCAGCAGCGTCGCCGGCAGGCTCACCAGCTGCATCGCGACGCCCATGATCGCGCCGATCAGGAAGGTGACTCCCCAGGCGGTCCAGAATCGGCCGCGGGTGAGCCGCCACGATCGGACGAACGCCTCGCGGAACGTCGCCCGTTCGAGCACCAGGATCGAGGGCACGAGCAGCAGCTTGGTCGTGAGCCAGACCACCAGCGGGATGGTCGCGAGGATCACCACGACCACGAGGATGATGATGCCGCCGATCGCCTCGATCGAATTCCCCAGACCCCCGGCGACGAATCCGGCGATGATGAGGAACACGATCACGATCACGCCGAAAACGAAGACGACCGAGAGGGATGCGAAGCCCGCCAGTCGCCAGAACGAGGGGACCATCCGGCGCCAGAGGGTGCCGAGACCGGCCTTCACCCCGATTGCGGCGAAGCCGATCTCGGCGGCGACCACTCCCTGCATCAGGGCGGTGAAGGCGATGGAGGCGATGCCCACGGCGAGACCCGCCACGAGATTCATCGCGATGGTTCCGGCGAACACGGCCTCGAAGTCCGCGGAGGAGGGGGAGAGGGACTCCAGGCGCGTGAAGGTCGTGACGAACACGAACCCCATCACGGTGGCGCTGAGCACCACGACCGCCAGCTGGATCACGACCCCGAACCCGAAGAGCACCTTCGGGTTGTGGCGCAGCGCCGCGAATGACCTGCTCAGCAGCATCCCGAAGGTCAGCGGATGCAGGGGGATGATGCCCCTCTTCGGGGCAGGGGTCCACGTCTGGCCGCTCACCGGCACTCCCTCCGTCGTGCGGTCCCATCGTGTCACACCCGCCGTCGGACGCGCAGACGGAGGTCGGTGGGACTGAGTGCCATAAGGTAACAGTTATGACCTCACGCATTCTTGTGGTCGACGATGACACCGCGCTCGCCGAGATGATCGGCATCGTGCTGCGCACGGAGGGCTTCGAGCCGGTGTTCTGCGCCGACGGAGCGCGGGCCGTCGAGGAGTGGCGCACGCAGCGTCCCGACCTCGTGCTGCTCGACCTGATGCTCCCCGGCATGGACGGCATCGAGATCTGCACGCGGATCCGGGCCGAGTCCGGAGTCCCCGTCATCATGCTCACCGCCCGCAGCGACACCGCCGACGTGGTGCGCGGCCTGGAGGTCGGGGCCGACGACTACATCGTGAAGCCCTTCAATCCGAAGGAGCTCGTCGCGCGCATCCGCACCAGGCTCCGCCCCACTCCGCAGACGGTCGGAGAGCAGCTGCGCGTGGGCGACCTCACCGTCGACGTCGATGCGCACGAGGTGCGGCGCGGCACGGAGCCGATCGCCCTGACGCCGCTGGAGTTCCAGCTGCTCGTCGCCCTCGCGTCCAAGCCGCAGCAGGTCTTCTCCCGCGAGATGCTCCTCGAGCAGGTGTGGGGCTACCACTACAAGGCGGACACCCGTCTGGTCAACGTGCACGTCCAGCGCCTGAGGGCCAAGGTCGAGCTCGACCCCGACAATCCCAAGATCGTCATGACGGTGCGCGGCGTGGGTTACCGCGCCGGGAGCGCGGGATAGGACGACGATGGCCGCGCCCACAGCGACCACCACGGCGGTCGCTGTCATCCGCGACTGGCGAGGCTGGCCGTCGGTCATCAGCACGCTGTGGCGGAGCTCGCTGCGTTTCCGCACGCTGACCATCACTCTTCTGCTCACATCGACCGCGATCCTCATCACGTGCGTCACCATGGCCCTGGTGATCCAGAACGATCTCTTCGAATCCCGCAAGACCGAGGCGCTCGAAGACGCGGCCCGCGCCGTGAACCTGGCGCAGGTGACGCTGGATTCCGCGGCGCTCGGCGATGAGCCCGCCGCACTGCAGGAACTCTGGGACAGTGTGCAGGCAGATCTCCGACGCTATTCGACGGCAGAGGGCTTCGCAGGCATCCGGATGAACGACGATCCCGATGCCGTCGCCTTGAACGGGTTCTCCGCGGGGTTGAGCGCCAACATCATCAGCACGGGTCTGAGCAACAGGGTCGTGCAGTTCGACGACCGCCAATCCTGGCAGTCGGTGGGGCTCGACGTCGCCGGCCGGGTCGTCCCGGGGATCATCGTCGGCCAACAGCTGCAGGTTCCTGAGGCGGGATCCTTCCAGCTCTACTTCGCTTACGATCTCGCCGATGCCGACAACACCCTCACGTTCGTGCAGCGGACGCTGTGGATCGCCGGGATCGGGCTCGTCGCCATCGTCGCGGCGATCTCGTTCATCGTGCTGCGCACCGTCTCGACCCCGATCGTCGAGGCCGCCGAGACCAGCGCCAGACTCGCGTCGGGCGACCTGGCGGTGCGCATCGACGTGCACGGAGAAGATGAGATCGCGACCCTCGGCCGGTCGTTCAACGCGATGGCTGACAGCATCGAGTCTCAGATCAAGGAACTCGGCGAGCTCTCGCTCGTGCAGCAGCGATTCGTGTCCGACGTCTCGCACGAGCTGCGGACGCCGCTCACGACCATCCGTCTCGCGGCCGACATGCTCAACGATCAGCGCGGGGAGTTCGATCCGACCACCGCCCGGACGACCGAGCTGCTGCACACCCAGGTGCAGCGTTTCGAGACGTTGCTGTCCGACCTGCTGGAGATCAGCCGCTACGACGCGGGGTCCGTGCAGCTGGAGCTCGAGGCCACGAGCCTCGCGCATCTCGCGGAGGACATCATCGAGCAGATGCAGCCGCTCGCGGACGGACGCGGCACCGAGCTGCGTCTGGTCGCGCCGGGCGGCTACTCTCCGGTGGACATGGATCCGCGTCGCGTGCGCCGGGTGCTGCGCAATCTGATCGGCAACGCGATCGAGCACGGCGAGGGGCGCCCGGTCGTGGTGACCGTCGACAGCAACCAGCATGCGGTCGCCGCGGGTGTGCGCGACTTCGGGCTCGGCATGGACCCGGCGGATGCCGAGCGGGTGTTCGACCGTTTCTGGCGGGCGGATCCGTCGCGGCAGCGCACGATCGGCGGCACGGGTCTCGGGCTCTCCATCGCGCTCGGCGACGCGACTCTGCACGGCGGGAGCCTCGCGGTGTGGTCCGAGCTCGGTGTCGGCACGAACTTCGTGCTGACGCTGCCGCGCCGCGGCGACGCCTCCGAGGGGCCGTCGCCGATCCCCACGGAGCCGCAGGATTCGCTGTCCGAGATCGGCGATGCGACCCAGCCGATCCACCTCGCCGACATCCCTGCCGAGCTCTTCGACCGAGGGAGCATCGAATGATTCGACGGACCCCACGGATCCTGCGCGGACTCGCCGTCGCCACGGTCGCGCTCATGCTCACCGCGTGCACGGGGCTGCCGACCTCCGGCGACGCCCAGCCGGGCCTCGCTCTGGGGGCGTCTCCCGAAGACCCGGACTTCCTCCCGCTGGCTTCGGGTCCCGCAGATGGTGCCGCGCCGGCCTCGATCGTCGAAGGCTTCATGGAGGCGGCGATCACCCCGGCGGACAACTGGGACACCGCCCGCAAGTTCCTCACCCCCGACCTCGCGTCGACCTGGCGCCCGAACACCGGCGTCTCGATCGACGTGAGCGCGTCGACGCGCGTGTTCACGTCGAGCGTCGATGAGACCGACGAGCCCTCCGCGGGCGACACCGCCGATGTGCGTGTCACGTTCGATCAGCTGGCCAGCGTCGATGCGACCGGTGCCTACTCGGAGTCGTTCGGCGCCTCGAACTCAGCCTTCGTCGTGGTGTTCGACGAGGGACAGTGGCGCATCTCGGAGGCCCCCGATGGCGTGGTGATCGATCAGTCCAGGTTCTCGCGCGTCTACGACGACTTCGCTCTGCAGTACTACGACCAGACGTGGGAGCGTCTGGTGCCGGACGTGCGGTGGTTCCCCCGTCGTGCCACGGTGGCCACGACGATCGCGCAGTCGCTGATCGGCGGCGCCCCCAGCCCCTGGCTCGACCCGGCAGTGCAGAGCGCGTTCCCCCAGGGGGTGCAGCTCGCGCGCGACGCCGTGCCGATCGACTCCGACCAGGTCGCAGACGTGGCGCTGAACCGAGATGCCCTGAGCCTGGATCCGAAGACGCTCGCCCGGATGCGCACGCAGCTGCAGACGACTTTCGCCGCGGCCGGCCTGCAGATCAGTCAGGTGCGTTTCACCGTCGACGGACGCGCTCTCGAAGCGGGGGTCGTCAAGCTCGTGGAGGACCCCGCCGAAGCCGGCAGCATCGTGCTGCGGGACGGCGAGTTCGGAACGCTCGTGGGCAGTGAGATCACCCCGATCGCCGGGGTCACGGAGGAGATACTCGCCGCCACGCAGCCGATCTCGGCGATCGACGTGGCGCTCGACAACTCGCGTGCGGCCGTCCAGCTCGCGGATGGCCACGTCTATCTCGCGGGCGAGGGCCAGTTCGACGAATTGGACAAGCGCGCGAACCTCGTGCGTCCGTCGATGGACCCCTACGGCTACACCTGGTCTGTGCCCTCGAACGCGCCGTCCGCGCTGCAGGCGATCGGCAGCGAGGTGGCCCCGAACGCGATCTCCGGTGCGTGGCCGGACGCATCTGCGGTGTCCGCCATACGCGTCTCGGTCGACGGCGCCCGGATCGCCGCAGTCGTGGTGGTCGGCGGCGAGCGATGGATCGTCGTGTCGTCGGTGATCCGCGACGAGACGGGTGTGCCGACCGAGTTGGGACCGATCGAGCCGCTCGCGCAGCTGTCGGGTGCGGCGACCGCTCTCGTGTGGCTCGGCCCGGACCGTCTGGGGGTGCTGGCCGACCTCGAGGACCGGACGGTGATCACGCAGATCGTCGGCGGCACCGGGACGTCGGAGGTGGCGCCTACAGAAGCCGTGTCGCTCGCCGGTGCCCGCACCGCGTCGGGGCTGCGGGTCCTCGGTGCCGGCGGGGCCGTCTTCGCGCGCACGGGCTCTGCGTGGAGCGAGTCGATCAGCGGGGTCGCCCTGCTCGCCACCCGCGCGGGGCACTGACCACGGGGCGCACCGCTCCTGCACTTGACGGTGCTCCGCGCGCACTTCCGTCAGTATCCGTGCACGGGATTGCTCGTCACCCCCTCATGCTCGGATCCGCGACAGGATCGACGGATGCCGTCATCCGCCTCCGTCTTCGCCGTCCGTGCCATCGGCGCCGATGTCCTCGCCCTGCTGCTCGCGGCCACGTGCGCCGGGTGCGACGCCCCCGAGACGCTGCTGTGCGCGTCGTGCCGGCTCCGCATCCGCGCGCATCCGGTCGCGACGAGCACGACCGCCGGGCTCCTCGTCCGTGCGGCGATGCCGTTCGAGTCGGTGCCTGCGCGGTGCGTGCGGCGGCTCAAGGACGAGGGCGAGACCAGGCTCGCGCATCCGTTGGGGACCGCACTGGGCGAAGTGCTGCGGAGCGCGCTCGAGGGGCGCCCCGCAGGTGAGGTCGCGATCGTGCCGGTCCCGACCTCGCGCGCCGGCTTCCGCCGCCGCGGCTACCGGATCCCCGAGCTGCTGATCCGCCGTGCGGGGTATGCGCCGCGTCGCCTTCTGCGGGTCCGCCGCACGACGGCGGATCAACGAGGTCTCGACGTCGGGAGTCGCGCCCGCAATGTGCGGGGGAGCATGCGAGCGCGCAGCAGCGGAGGGCTCGCCGTGGTGCTCGTCGACGACGTCATGACCACGGGTGCCACCCTCGACGAGGCGGCGCGGGCGCTTCGGGTCGCCGGGGTGGACGTCCTGTGCGCAGTGGTGCTGGCCGCCACACCACGACTCAGTGAACGGAATGCGTATGCATCGGAGACACGCAGCAAATGACCCGTGACATCCGTCGTCGTGCCCACTAGCGTGGGGGGACACAAGGCGACCACGGTCCGCCCTTGGCCGGGAGGACCGGGACAAGGAGGCAGCAATGGAAACGAGCATCGTTGGCGTCGGGGTGGGAATCACCGACCGCTTCAGAACCGTTGTCGAAGAGAAGATCGCCAAGATCCAGACGTTCGCGTCACGCGCGCAGCGACTGGACGTGAAGGTCACCCACCGGGTGTATCGCAACGGCCGCGTACCCGATGAGACCGTCGAGCTCACGCTCGTGAGCAAGGGGCCGGTCGTGCGCGCCGAGGCCACCGACGGCGACAAGTTCGTCGCCCTCGATCTGGCCGTGGACAAGATGGCGGAGCAGCTCCGCCGCGCCAAGGAGAAGCGGGTCGACGGACGTCAGCACCCGCGTGGCGCTCATTTCGAGAAGGAGAGCGGCGCCCTCGAGGGCATCGACGTCCAGCCCGCATCCGTCGAGGTTCTTCGCGCCGTCGCGACGGGCAACGTGCCGATCCAGAACGAGGAGGATGAGGTCTACTCGCCCGTCGTGATCCGCACGAAGAGCTTCGATGCGGAGTGGATGACCGTCGAGGAGGCGGTCGATCGCATGGAGCTCGTCGGTCACGACTTCTTCCTGTTCGTCGACGTACGGTCCGACCACCCGAGCGTGGTCTACCGGCGCAAGGGCTGGGACTACGGCGTCATCGCACTCGAGACCCAGGCTCCGCCCACCGAGGCACTCGCCTCCTGAGAGCGACAGGAGAACGGCCCGACCCCTTCGAGGGGTCGGGCCGTTCGTCCGTTCACGGGGTGCTCAGTCGAAGATGCCGTCGAGGATGCTGCCGATCACGAGGCCACCGAGGATGCCGGATGCGATATCGCCGCCGCCGCCGCGTCGGCCGCCGCCGCTCCAGCCGCCGCCTCCCCAGCCGTCGCCTCCGCCGCCCCAGCCCTGGTCCTGCGGACGCGACGAGTCGATGTCCCGCTGCGCGAGCTGCAGAGCCTCGGAGGCGAGATGAGCGACCCGGCGCGCACCGGCGAGCGCCTGATCGCGCGTCTCCTCCGCCGGGAGCAGGTCGGAGAGGTCGACGCGCAGGCGCTCGGCCTCGGCGAGTCGGGTGCGGGCGTCCGCCCCGATCCAGCCGCGGTGCCCGGCGATGAGTCCGCGCGCGACGCCCAGCTGGCGGTCCGCGTCGTCGATGGCGTGCTGCACCTGCTGCAGGCTGGGCAGCGGATGCGCCTCGCGGTGTCTCGCGGTGGCGATCGCGTCGTCGAGGGCGGTGTTCGCCGCGCGGAGTTGCGAGAGCTCGGCGAAGGGATCGCCGGGAGTGCCTGCGGGGGTGAGGGCGCTCAGGGCATCCTGCAGCGCGGTCACCGCGGCGGCGACGGCCGGCACCTGCGGAGCGGTACGTGCGGCGATGAGGTCGCTGCGAGAATCGGCGACGACCTCGGCGAGCGTCGACTCGGCGCGCAGCGCCTCGATCTCGAAGTCCTCCACCGCGTCGAGCAGAGCCGAGGCGCGTCGGGTGGCCTCCGTCGCGGTCTCGAGAGCGAGGTTTGCCTCCTCGTTCTGCTTCGCCGCCCTGCGGCGTTCTGAGACCGATGCTCCGTGGGTCGCGAACGCGATGAGCTGCTCGGCTTCGGCCGCGCTGGCCGTGATCTGGTGCATCGCCGAGTCGGCGTATCGCGACGACAGGCGTGCGACGGTCTCGTTCGTCTGCGGGATCCGGGTGCTCAGCTCGGCGGCATCCGCGCGCACCTTCGCGATGACCTCGGGAGCGCGGCGCACCTTCGCGATCGATTCGGCCAGAGCCGACGTCTTCTCGTCGAGCAGATCCTGCGCCCAGTCGCACAGCTGCACGATCCTCGCATTGCGGGTGCGGAGCTCTTCCGGGGTGTCCGGGATCTCGTCGTGATTGAGCTGGTGGAGTTGGAACGCCTCGCGCAGGTGCGTGCGCACGGCGCTCAGAGCCTTCTTGAGGTCGCCAGTGAGCTGGCCCCCGAGCTCGGCCTCGGCGAAGGAGAGCTCATCCGAGGTGCTGCGGATCCGCTCGTCGGCCGCGACCAGCGCCTGTTCTGCACGGCGTGCCAGGTCGGCATCCTGTGCGGCCAGCTCTTCCTGTTCGCGCTTGCGTCTGCCCCATATTCCAGCCATAGGACCGATCCTAGTTTCCCGAAGGTCGACCCTGGCTGTGCATCCGCTCGGGGCGAACGCGCGTCAGACCAGTGCGGCGGCGCGGGCCCTCGCCGGGCGGCCGCGTCGAGGGCGGTCCGCCGTCAGCTCGATCGCCAGCGTGTGGCGCGGATGCGTGGCGAGCTGCGCCTCGATGTGATCGAGCCAGCGCAGCTCGGCGTCGGCGGTGAAGATCATCGAGTCGACCACGAGAGACCAGGCCAGCCCTTCGGGGGTGTGGTCTTCGCGGGACTCGCGCACCGTGAGGAGAGTCGCATGATGCTGTGCGGCGGCGGCCCGTTGGATCGCGATCATCTCTGCGGCGTCGGCGCCGGGAAGCGTCGCCGCCACGGCGAGCTTGATCGCGAGCTCGTCGCGCGTGGTCCGTCCGCGCTCCACCGGAGAGGCCAACCAGCGAGCGACGTCCTCAGCCCCCGCGTCGGTGATCTCCCAGTACACGTGGCCCTGGGCATCCGCTGCTCCTCGGGCCACGAGGCCGTCGCGCTCGAGCCGTTCGAGCGTGTTGTAGATCTGCCCGACATTGAGCGGCCAGACGGAGCCGGTGCGGCGATCGAACTCGTGCCGCAGCTGGTATCCGTAGCAGGGGCCCTGCGCGAGGATCGCGAGCAGACTCTGTCTCACCGACATGTGGACCTCCGTGGTGTCGTGCACAAATATACATACCGGGAAATCCGACGTGCCCGCGCCATGCAGACGACGCGCAGGTCACGGACCGGTAACATGGCAAGGTATGTCCGGTCGGCGCTCGACACGCGGCGCCGCCGGAACCATCCGACAGGGAGATGACATCTGTGGCCAATCCTCTTGAGAAGCTGCTGCGCGCGGGAGAAGGGCGGGTCATCCGCCGTCTGAACCAGGTGGTCAAGGCCGTGAACGCGCTGGAAGAGGACATCTCCAAGCTCACGGATGACGAGCTGCGCAACGAGACCGCAGAACTGCGGGAACGATTCGCCAAGGGCGAGACGCTCGACCAGCTGATGCCGGAGGCCTTCGCCGCCGTGCGCGAGGCGGCGAAGCGCACCCTGGGCATGCGCGCGTACGACGTGCAGATCATGGGCGGCGCGGCTCTCCATCTCGGCAACATCGCCGAGATGAAGACCGGTGAGGGCAAGACGCTCGTCGCCACGTTCCCCGCCTATCTCAACGCGATCGCGGGCGAGGGCGTTCACGTCATCACGGTCAACGACTTCCTCGCGAGCTACCAGGCCGAGCTCATGGGCCGCGTGTACCGCGCGCTCGGCATGACGACCGGCATCATCGTCTCCGGTCAGACCCCGGCGGTCCGCCGCGAGCAGTACGCGTGTGACATCACCTACGGCACGAACAACGAGTTCGGATTCGACTACCTGCGCGACAACATGGCGTGGCGCAAGGACGACCTCGTGCAGCGCGAGCACTACTTCGCCATCGTCGACGAGGTCGACTCGATCCTCATCGACGAGGCGCGCACCCCGCTGATCATCTCGGGTCCCTCATCGGGCGAGGCCAACCGCTGGTTCGCCGAGTTCGCCAAGATCGCACGCACGCTCGAGGCGGGCGTCGATTACGAGGTCGACGAGAAGAAGCGCACGGTTGGCGTGCTCGAACCCGGCATCGAGAAGGTCGAGGACTATCTCGGCATCGACAACCTCTACGAATCCGCGAACACCCCGCTGATCTCGTTCCTCAACAACTCGATCAAGGCGCTCGCGCTGTTCAAGAAGGACACCGACTACGTCGTCATGAACGACGAGGTCATGATCGTCGATGAGCACACCGGCCGCATCCTGGTCGGTCGTCGTTACAACGAGGGCATCCATCAGGCGATCGAGGCCAAGGAGGCGGTTCCGGTCAAGGCCGAGAACCAGACCCTCGCGACGGTGACCCTGCAGAACTACTTCCGTCTTTACGACAAGCTCGCCGGCATGACCGGTACCGCCGAGACCGAGGCGGCGGAGTTCATGTCCACGTACAAGCTCGGCGTCATCCCGATCCCGACCAACCGGCCGATGGTCCGCAAGGATCAGTCCGACCTCGTCTACAAGAACGAGGCGGCGAAGTTCGCCCAGGTCGTGGAGGACATCGCCGAGCGTCATGCCAAGGGCCAGCCGGTGCTGGTGGGAACGGTGAGCGTCGAGAAGAGCGAGTACCTCTCCCGGCTCCTCGCGAAGAAGGGGGTCAAGCACGAGGTCCTGAACGCCAAGAACCATGCGCGCGAGGCGGAGATCGTCGCCCGCGCCGGTCGGCTGGGTGCCGTGACCGTCGCGACCAACATGGCCGGTCGTGGAACCGACATCATGCTCGGCGGAAACGCCGAGTTCCTCGCGGTGCAGGACCTGAAGGGTCGTGGTCTCGACCCCGTCGAGACGCCCGAGGAGTACGAGGTCGCCTGGGACGAGGCCTACGAGGAGAAGAAGGCCGTCGTCGCCGAGGAGGCCGAGAAGGTCATCGAGGCCGGCGGACTGTACGTGCTCGGCACCGAGCGCCATGAATCCCGACGGATCGACAACCAGCTCCGTGGTCGCTCCGGTCGTCAGGGCGACCCCGGCGAGAGCCGCTTCTACCTCAGCCTCACCGACGATCTGATGCGCCTCTTCCAGTCGGGTGCCGCCGAGGCGATCCTGGCTCGCACGAACTTCCCCGACGACGTGCCCATCGAGTCGGGTCTCGTCTCCCGTGCGATTCGCAGCGCGCAGTCGCAGGTCGAGTCCCGTAACGCCGAGATGCGCAAGAACGTCCTCAAGTACGACGACGTCCTCAACCGCCAGCGCGAGGCGATCTATGCCGATCGTCGTCACATCCTGCAGGGCGACGACATCGCCGACCGGGTGCAGCACTTCATCGAAGACGCGATCAGCGGCGTCGTACGCGACCACACGGGCGAGGGACACAACGAGAGCTGGGACTTCGACGCGCTCTGGACCGAGCTCAAGACCCTCTACCCGGTCAGCGTCACGATCGACGAGGTCGTCTCCGAGGCCGCGGATCGCAAGGGCGGCATCACGGCCGACGGTCTCACCCGCGAGCTGCTCTCGGACGCGAAGATCGCGTACGAGACGCGCGAGGAGTCCCTCGGCGAGGCGGCGACCCGCGAGCTCGAGCGCCGCGTGGTGCTGCAGGTGCTCGACCGCCGCTGGCGCGATCACCTGTACGAGATGGACTACCTCAAGGACGGCATCGGCCTGCGGGCGATGGCGCAGCGCGACCCGCTGATCGAGTATCAGCGCGAGGGCTACGCGATGTTCCAGTCGATGATGGGCCAGATCAAGGAGGAGTCCGTCGGCTACCTCTACAACCTCGAGGTCGAGGTGCGGCGTGCTGCCGACTCGCAGACCGCCGAGGTCGAGGCCAAGGGGCTCTCGGAGGGCGGCGGCGAGCAGCGCCTCGAGTACTCGGCGGCGAACGACGCCGGCGAGGTCGAGGTCCGCGATGACCGTGGTCGGGTGCAGCAGGCCGCCACGGACAAGATGCGCCAGGCGGCCGCAGCTCGTCAGGCTCCGGCCGATCAGCCCGAGGCGGCGCCGGCGGAACGCGGAGCGTTCGGGCAGCGTACCGACGCGGCAGCACCCGCCGCGGGCAACCGCGAGCAGCGACGCGCCCAGGGCAAGAAGAAGAAGTAGCCGCGCGAGCACACGACAGCACGAGCGCAGAGGGGCCGATCCGGTGGGATCGGCCCCTCTGCGCGTCATTGTAGGCTTGCGCAATGACACCAACGCGCCACTTCGACCAGTCGTCGAAGCTCAAGAACGTCCTGTACGAGATCCGTGGGAACACGCTCGTCGAGGCGGCGCGTCTCGAGGCCGAGGGACATCGGATCCTCAAGCTCAACACCGGCAATCCGGCGATCTTCGGCTTCGAAGCCCCTCACCAGATCGTGCACGACATGCTGGCCGCTCTTCCGACCGCGCACGGCTACAGCGACAGCAAGGGCATCATCTCGGCACGTCGCGCCGTGGTGAGCCGGTACGAGGAGATCGAGGGCTTCCCCCGCTTCGGCCCCGAGGATGTCTTCCTCGGCAACGGCGTCTCGGAACTGATCACCATGACGATGCAGGCCCTGCTCGATGAGGGCGACGAGGTGCTGATCCCCGCGCCGGACTACCCTCTGTGGACAGCGATGACGAGCCTGGCCGATGGCACGCCGGTGCACTATCTGTGCGATGAGGATTCCGGGTGGCAGCCCGACCTCGAGGACATCCGATCGAAGATCACGCCGCGCACCAAGGCCCTCGTGATCATCAATCCGAACAACCCGACCGGAGTCGTCTACTCGCGAGAGATCCTCGAGGGCATGGTGCAGATCGCCCGGGAGAACCAGCTGCTGCTGCTCTCCGACGAGATCTACGACCGCATCCTCTTCGACGATGCCGTGCACATCCCGACTGCCACCCTGGCGCCTGATCTGCTCTGCCTCACCTTCAACGGGCTGTCCAAGACCTACCGTGTCGCCGGTTTCCGATCGGGATGGCTCGTCATCACGGGGCCGCAGTCGCATGCGAAGGGCTTCCTCGAGGGGATCAACCTGCTCGCTTCGACCCGGCTGTGCCCGAACGTCCCCGCCCAGTACGCGGTTCAGGCGGCGCTCGGCGGCGTCCAGTCGATCGACGCGCTGATCGCGCCGACCGGTCGGCTGCACGAGCAGCGCGACATCGCCTGGGAGGGACTCGAATCGATTCCCGGCGTCTCGTGCGTGAAGCCGGCCGGCGCCCTCTACGCGTTCCCGCGCCTGGACCCGAACGTGCACGAGATCAGGGACGATGCGAAGCTGGTCTACGACCTGCTCGTCTCGGAGCACATCCTGCTGGTGCAGGGCACGGGCTTCAACTGGCCCACACCGGACCACCTCCGACTGGTCACCCTCCCTGAGCCTCGCGTGCTGGCTGAGGCCGTCGAGCGCCTCGGGAACTTCCTCTCGAGCTATCGCCAGTAGGCGCCGCGGCCGGCGCCGCCATCGACGGCGCCGCAGGCGATGACAGACGCGACGCGACCAGCCGGCGAACGCCGGAGACCAGCGCGGACCGAGGTGTGAGGTCGGCCATCGGACGGGCGTGGAGCAGTGCGGCGTCCGCGGCGCGCTGGTCGAAGGGCAGGAATTCGACCGCGGTGATCCCCGCCAACCTCTCGAGGGTCCGGCGCACCTGACCGCGGGCATCGAAGCCGAGGGGACCGGAACGCACCCGGTTCACGACGACGCTGACGGGAACGGGGTCGGTGAGGCGACGCAGCTCCGCATGCTCTCGGATGAACCGGCTGATGCCGAGCGGATCGGCCGAGGCGATGGCGACGATCGCGTCCGCCTCCTGCAGCGCGGCCATGGTGGCCGCGTGCCGGCGGGGGCCGGCGAGATCGAAGGTCGCCTCATCGTCGGCGTCGAAGGCGCTCGAGACATCGACCACGGTCTCTTCGCTCCATGTGCGGCATACCCGGAGTGTCGCACGCAGGCGGTCGGCCGCCAGCTCCGGCCATCGACTCGGACGGTTGATGCCGCCGAGCACCTCGACATCGCCGGCACTCGTCTCGAGGACCGCGGAGAGCCGGGTGAGCTCCTCGGCATCGAGCGCCCCCAGCTCAGCGCGGCGGCAGGCCGCAGCGATGCCGGGAGCTTCGTCGCCGAGTCCGAGCAGAAGTGCCAGCGAGGGTGCGACGGTGTCCGCGTCGACGAGCGCCGTGCGACGGCCCACCCTCGTCAGCTCGACAGCGAGCTGGATGGCCACCGTGGATCGCCCCGGAGCACCCGCGGGACCCCAGACGACGGTGACGCGATGCGGCGGCGAGGATTCGCGCTTCGTGGTCTCGGGGTGATCTGCCGCCAATGCGGTCGCCACCTCCCACCCTGTGGCATCGGCGGCGAGCGAGGCGGCGAGACCGTAGCGCGCCAGCACCCTCGCATCGCCGTCGCCGAGCGGAACCAGCCGCACGCCCGCCCGATCGCAGGCTGTCACGATCTCGTGGGTCAGCGTCCCACGAGTCGCAGCGACGACGGCGGCGTCGATGCCGGGAGGGAGGGGGAGCAGCTGTGCGGGAGACACCACCGCCACGACGCGGATGCCCTCGATCTCGAGCTCATCGGCGAGGCCGGCCGCACGGGACTCCGGCACGGCCAGCACGACGGACGTCACGGCGTCGCACCGATCGGGACGACGGCGAGGACCGATCCTCCCGTGATCGCCCCCAGCACCGCTGCGACATCGGCCCTCTCGATCACGACCTCGACCGTGCTTCCGCCCGAGGCCAGCACCGACTCGCTCTTGGACACCGAGGTGACGATCGCGTCGGCCACCAGGATCCGAGGCGGCTCCTGCGCCGTCCCGTCGTCACTCGGAGGCGCCGCCCAGAGCTCGACGTCGCTGCCGGCCCCGACATCCGCCGGGATGCCGGGGCCGCTTTCGACGACCACCGTCGTGGTTCGTCCTGCATCGACGTCTTCGACGGCCGAGTGAGCCAGAAGCTCTCCCTCTGTCACCGTCTTCGCGGCGATGCGCCCCGGCTGCAGATCCTGCGGAGCCACGTAGCGCGACGTCACGCCGCCCAGCCCCACCTCGACGATCTGGAAGTCGTCGGAGGTGAGCGCCTCGCCTCTGACGATCGTGCGGCTCGCCTGGAGGATCGGCGCCGTCGCACCCGCCGAGGAGACGACGGCCCAGACGCCGCCTATCGACAGCAGGACCATGGCGATGCCGATCAGGAAGCGCGCGTCGCCCCAGACGGCGCGGCGTGGACGAACGAATCTGTGCATCGCCACATGCTCACAGAAATCGCTGCGGAGGCTCGGGACTTATCCACAGCGGAAAAGGGGTGCAGGTGAAACCTGCCGGTGGGGGCAGAATGGGGACATGCCCGATTCGTCCCCGTCCGCGAGGCGCTTCCTCGCGCCCGCACAGGTGGCCGAGCTGCTCAGCATCCAGGTAAACGAGGTCATCGAGCTCGTCTATCAAGGACGGCTCAGCGGATCCAAACTCGGCTCGCCGGCTCGTTGGCGCATCGAGGAATCGAGTCTCGCCGACTATCTCGCGGAGCAGTCGGAAGAGGCACGGCGGATGGCGCTCTGGCGTCAGGCGAACGAGGCCAGCTTCCCCGAGGTGTGGGGAGCACCGTTCGGTCACGGGAGCTGACCACCGAGGATCTGCACCGACGTCACTGCGTGGAACGGGATCATCTGGAACCCCCGCACGGCTGATGCGGTCCTGGCCGCTCCGGAGTCGTGCACCGCGAGATCCAGGTGATCGGCGCCCGCCCTGTCGATCGTCCCGTGCAGGTCCCTCCCGTCGGTGCTCAGGATGCTCACCGGCACGCGTCGTCGTGCGAGGTCGCGCAGGATGAACCCCAGCGACATGCGCTCGCGGAGGATCGGTGCCGCCTCCTCGCCGTCGAGGCTCGTGAGCAGCAGTCCGTGGTCCACGCTCAGTCCGCGCACCGCAGGGAGCGGGAGGATGCAGGTGGACCGACGCGGCGGCGACTCCGGGGCATCGAGGATCGCCGCCGCGACCCAGTCGGCGCCGAGGGTCTGCAGGCGCACGCGCAGACGGGCTCCGCCGGGGAGGTCCACGGTCGCCAGAGCGGATGCCGCGCACAGCACCCTGAGGCGGCTGCGCATATCGAGACGGGAGATACGCAGTCGCTCCGACTCGGCATCGAGCACGGCTCGCTCGCTCTCCCATTCGGCGGCGAGCTGGCCTTCGAGGTCTTCGAACAGTCGATCCCAGTGCACGCGGACCACCGTAGGCGATCACCTCGGGCTCATGTACGAGTTATCCACATAGATGTCGGATTCGGCCGGAACGGCTCCTCCACGCATGCTCTACTTGGCGCAGTCTTCCCCGATGGAGAGTGCCGCAGATGACGATGAACGAGTATTTCGCCCCGCAGCCCACGCCGCGTGCCGAGCTTCCGGATCCGCAGCCGCTGCTGCGCAGTCTCACGCAGGGCGTGCTCGAAGTCCTCGCCGGGGTCAGAGAAGTCGATCAGTTGGCCCGCTGGTTCAGCGAAGATGCGTACCGGAGTTTGGTGACGCGGGCCAACCTGTCGGCGAGGGCGCGCAGTGCGAGGGGGGTTTCGCCTGCGCGCCCGACTTTCGAGATCCTCTCCATCCGGGTCACCGAGCCGGTGGACGGCAAGGTCGAAGCCGTCGTCATCGTGGCGGGCCCCGGGCGGACCAGGGCGGTGGCCATCCGCCTGGAGGGTCTCGACCGACGGTGGCGCGCATCGTCGCTTGCCGTTCTCTGAGTGCGCGCACCGTAGGCTTGAGGGGTGTCAACCCTCAGTGATCTCGCCAACGCCCAGGGCCGCCTGACCGACGTCGACGTCGAATGGCTGCATCGTCTCGCCGGCGACGGCCAGCTCCTCGCCGACCTCTCGTCCGCCGACATCGTGGTCTGGGTCCAGACCGAGGACGGATCGTTCATCGCCGTCGCGCACGCGCGACCCAGCGGAGCGGCGACGCTGTTCTACCGCGACATCGTGGGGGAGCGAGTGCGTCCGCAGTGGCGCACTCAGGTGCAGGGGGCATTCGAGTCCGCAGAGATCGTCGATTCCTCGTCGCCGGACTGGTTCGAGGAGACGCCGACGCGGGTGCGGGCCGTTCCGATCGTCAACGACCGACGGCGCGGACACGGGGAGGCCGGTGTCATCGGCGTCGTGACCCGGCATACGAACCTGGGCGAGGCGCGCACTCCGTCCCGGCAGCAGATCACGTTCGACGAGTGCGCGAACGACATCTTCCGGATGATCGCCGACGGCAGCTTCCCGGACCTGGCCGCACCGACCTCGCCCCGACGCGGAGCGCCTCGCGCGTCTGACGGTCTGATCCGCATCGACGTCGACGGCATCACCACATTCGCCAGTCCGAACGCGCTCTCGGCCTTCAATCGCATGGGCTTCGACGATGAGCTCGAAGGGGAGTCGCTGGCCGAGGTCACCACGCGGCTCGTCCCGCCGTCGCGCCAGGTCGATGAATCGCTGCCGGTGGTGGTCACCGGCCGTGCTCCGTGGCGCACCGACATCGAGGCGCGGGGGGTCACCGTCTCGCTTCGGGCGATCCCGCTCAAGGACCACGGGACCCGCATCGGTGCGATCCTGCTCTGCCGGGATGTGTCGGAGCTGCGCCACCAGGAGCAGGAGCTCATCACCAAGGACGCCACGATCCGGGAGATCCATCACCGCGTCAAGAACAACCTGCAGACGGTGGCGTCGCTGCTGCGGATCCAGGCTCGTCGCACGCACTCGGACGAGGCGAGGGACGCTCTGACCCAGGCGATGCGGCGGGTCGATTCGATCGCCGTCGTGCACGACACCCTCGCACAGGGACTCACGCAGAAGGTGGACTTCGACGAGGTCTTCCATCGCGTGCTCAAGCTCGTGGCCGAGGTCGCCTCGGCGCCCAACACTCGCGCGCGCACGCACTCGACCGGTCGTTTCGGGGTTCTGCCGAGCGAGTACGCCACGCCACTGGCGCTCGCGCTGACCGAGGTCGTGACGAACGCCGTCGAGCACGGCCTGGCCGGTCAGGAGGGCATGGTCACGATCGATGCCGCGCGCACCGAGGAGAACCTGCGCGTGCTGGTGCGCGACACCGGAAGCGGTCTTCCCGAGGGCCGAATCGGCCAGGGGCTCGGCACGCAGATCATCCGGACTCTCATCCAGGGCGAGCTCGGCGGTTCCATCGAATGGCGGGGGAGCGAGGGCGGAGGGACGGAGGTCGTCATCGACATCCCGCTGCGCTGGTTGACGAAGTAGCCGACCGAGTACACGAAAGCGGCCCGAGACATCGTCTCGGGCCGCTTTCGGATGGTCAGGAGGCGCGGCGCGCGCGCGCTGCGCGACGCTTCAGGGCGCGACGCTCGTCTTCGGAGAGCCCGCCCCACACTCCCGAGTCCTGGCTGGACTCGAGGGCGTACTGCAGGCAGATCTCGGTCACCGTGCAGGTGGCGCAGACGGTCTTGGCCTTCTCGATCTGATCGACAGCCGGGCCGGTGTTCCCTACAGGGAAGAACAGCTCGGGATCGACGGTCAAACAGGCGGCCTTGTCGCGCCAGTCCATGGGGGCTCCTCGGTGTGGATTTTCCTGAATCGTCGCAACGCGACGACTCTGATTTCGGGTGCAGTTCGGGTTCAGCTACCCTGTTGAGATACGGACGGATGCCCGCGAATTGTGATGCGGGCTCGGAGCCCGCCCCACGCCGCTGTGGGAGCACATGACGCTGTCTATTCTGTTACATGAAACCGGCGAAATCAAGGGTTTCGCCTGTTCTCATTCGATTCTCAGGAGATCATCGTGCGCTCACCCGGCCTCGCACTCGCCGCAGCCGCAGTCCTCGCGGCGGAGGGCGCAGCGCTCCTCGTCTTCGCGCTGATCGAGCTCCTCGGCCTCGGCGCGGGGGATGCGGCCTCGCTGCCGACCGCCCTCGCGCTCATCGTGCTGACGCTGATCGGCGCCGGCGCACTGATCGCCTTCGCGATCGGCACCCGGTCCGGTCACTCATGGGCGCGTTCCGGGGGGATCGTCTTCCAGGTGCTCGGCGTCGCCCTCGCACTCGCGTCTCTCACGATCCAGCCTGTGGTCTGGGGATTCACCGTCGGCGTCGGCATCCCTGCGGTGCTGGGGTTCGTCTTGCTGATCGCGACCACCCGCGCCGAGAACGAGCGCCCGGCCGAGTGACGCTCAGGCGTCGATGCCGAGCAGCTTGCGCAGACGGGCGACGTGCCCGGTGGCCTTGACGTTGTACTGGGCGAGGGTGATGGTGCCCTCTTCGTCGAGGACGAAGGTGGACCGGATGACGCCCTCGACGACCTTGCCGTAGTTCATCTTCTCGCCCCAGACGCCGTATGCCGTGTGCACCGCGTGGTCAGGGTCGCTGAGAAGGGTGAAGGTCAGACCGTCGCGTTCCCGGAACGTGGCGAGCGTGGCCGGTTCGTCGCGCGAGATGCCGATGACGCGATACCCGGCACCCTGCAGGGACGAGATGCTGTCGCGGAAGTCGCACGCCTGGGTGGTGCATCCCGGTGTCATCGCCGCGGGGTAGAAGTACAGCACGGCCTTCTCGCCGCGCAGGTCCGCGAGGCGGACGGTCTCGCCGTCCTGGTCGAGCAGGGCGAAGTCGGGAGCAGCGGTTCCGGGTTCGAGGCGCACAGTCACGTCTTCAGCCTACCGGCCGGGACTCTGCTCCGCCTTGTCGGCGAAGGTCTGCAACAGCCGCTGCAGGGAGTCCAGACGCGCGAGGCCCGTCTCGCTGAGCTCGCCCCTCTCGGCCGCCTCGATGAGCGCGCAGTCCGGCGCATCCGCGAGATGGGTGCACCCGCGGGGACAGTTCTCGGCGATCTCCGCCAGTTCGGTGAACGCCGCGAGGATGTTCGCAGGGTCCACGTGGCCGAGACCGAACGACCGGACCCCGGGGGTGTCGATGACCCAGCCCGAGCCGGCCGGACCGGTGTAGCGCAGCGAGACCGTGGACGAGGAGGTGTGGCGCCCGCGTCCCGTCACCTGGTTGACATGGCCCGTCGCGCGCAGTGCGCTCGGCACGAGCGCGTTGACGAGCGTCGACTTGCCCACACCGGAGTGTCCGACGAAGACCGTCGAATGACCGACCAGCGCGGCGCCGATCTCGTCGATCGGCATCTCCTCCTGCGCGCTGGTGAAGACGCGGAGATCGAGTCCGTCGAAGTGTCCGAGGAAGGCGGACGGGTCGGCGAGGTCGGTCTTGGTCACGACGAGCAGCGGCCGGATGCCGGCATCCAGTGCCGCCACCAGGTAGCGATCCACCAGTCGCGCCCGGGGCTCGGGGTCGGCCGCGGCGACCACGATGAGCATCTGGTCGGCGTTCGCCACGATGACGCGCTCGACCTGGTCGGTGTCGTCGGCGCTGCGCCGAAGAAGGGAGGTCCGATCGACGATGCCGATGATGCGCGCGAGAGTGCCGTCTTCACCGGTGGTGTCGCCCACGACCTTGGCCTGGTCGCCCGTGACGATCGGGTTGCGTCGCAGCTCGCGGGCACGAGCCGCCGTCAGCAGGCGCTCGTCGGGTCCGCCCTCATCGAGCAGGACCGTATAGCGTCCGCGGTCCACCCCGAGCACGCGGCCGACCTTCGCGTCGTCGTGGGCGGGGCGTCGCTTGGTGCGGGGGCGGTTGGCCTTGGGGTTGGGACGGGTGCGGATGCTGCTCTCGTCGTAGTCCTCGAAGCCGTCCTCGAGGTCGTCGGTGTCGTCGAGCCAGCTCACGCGGACGCGCCTCGCAGCATCCGCTCCCAGAGCAGCGTGAACTCGGGAAGAGTCTTCGCCGTCGTGCCGATGTCGTCGACCTGCACTCCGGGGACGCGCAGCCCGATGAGGGCGCCGGTCGTCGCCATCCGATGGTCGTGGTGGGCCGCCCAGGCGCCGCCGCTCAGCGGCCGCGGAATGATGCGCAGGCCGTCGGGCAGCTCCTCCGCCTCGCCACCCAGGGCGCGGATGTTGCCGATCAGAGCCGCGATGCGGTCCGTCTCGTGCATCCTGATGTGCCCGATGCCGCGGAACGTCGTCGGACCGGTCGCGAAGGCGGCGAGTCCGACCAGCGTCGGCGTCAGCTCGCTCGCCGCGGAAAGATCGAGGTCGAGCCCGCGGATCTCGGATCCGGCCTTCACCGTCAACGTGCCGCTGTGCCGGTGGACGTGAGCACCCAGGGCCTGCAGGATCTCGGGGAGAAGAGCGCCGGGCTGCGTGGAGTGCACGGGCCAGCCCGTCACGGACACGGAGCCCCCCGTCACGAGGGCGGCGGCCAGGAACGGCGCGGCGTTGGAGAGATCCGGCTCGATCGCGATCTCCTTGGCGCGCGGTACGCCGGCCTCGACGAGCCACTCGCCGGTGGCCGGTCGCTCGATGCGGATACCGCGTCGGCTCAGCGCCTCGATCGTCATGTCGATGTGGGGCAGGCTCGGCAGGTGCTCGCCGGTGTGCACCAGGTGGAGTCCGACGTCGAACCGGGGCGCGGCGAGAAGCAGGCCCGAGACGAACTGGCTCGATGCGGAGGCATCGATCTCGACCCGTCCGCCGCGGATGTGTCCGTGGCCGCGGATCGTGAACGGCAGTGCCCAGGTGCCTTCGTCGTCGATGTCGACGCCGAGGTCGCGCAGGGCGCTGATGAGGCCCCCCATGGGCCTGTGCAGCGCGGTCTCGTGCGCGGTGAGGTGCACGTCTTCGTGGGCGAGCCCGGCGAGCGGGGCGATGAACCGCATGACGGTGCCCGCCTGACCGCAGTCGACGGTCGCGCCGCCGACGAGCTTGCCCGGAGTGACCACGAGGTCGGGACCGAACTCTCCGGCGCCCTCGACCTCTTCGATGCCGACGCCGAGCGCGCGCAGAGCCTCGACCATCCGTCGCGAGTCGTCCGAGTGCAGCGGGGCCGTGAGCCGGCCGGGTCCGTCGGCGATCGCGGCGATGATGAGCTCGCGATTCGTCAGCGATTTCGACCCGGGGATCGTGACCGTCGCATGGACGGGATCCGGGGCCGTGGGCGCTGCATAGACGCCCTGGACAGGGGAGGGGGAATACCCGTTGGCGCTCATCGGTTTCAACCTTAGTGAATACGGGAGTCCGCCCGATCGGATCACGGAAGCCCGGCGACAAGGAGACAGCATGCTCGCAACGTTGGAACGCGAGTTCGTGGACCTCAGCGGCCTAGACTGGCCGGTGATGGATGACACGGAGACGGCAGAAAAGGTCAGCGACCCTCGGCGTGAATTCGAGGATCAGGCGATCCCCTTCATGGATCAGCTCTATGCTGCCGCGATGCGCATGACGCGCAATCCGGCGGACGCCGCCGACCTGGTCCAGGAGACGTTCGTGAAGGCGTACGGCTCGTGGGCGACGTTCTCGCAGGGCACGAATCTGAAGGCGTGGCTCTACCGCATCCTGACGAACACGTACATCAACATCTACCGCAAGAAGCAGCGCGAGCCCTATCAGGGGACGATCGACGATCTCGAGGACTGGCAGCTCGGCGGCGCCGAGTCGACGACGGCCTCGCATGGACGCTCGGCCGAGGCCGAGGCCATCGACCACATGCCCGCGTCGGTCGTCAAGGACGCGCTGCAGGCGGTTCCCGAGGACTTCCGGCTGGCGGTGTACCTCGCCGACGTCGAGGGCTTCGCCTACCAGGAGATCGCGGACATCATGAAGACACCCATCGGCACCGTGATGAGCCGTCTGCACAGGGGCAGGCGGATGCTGCGGGAGCTGCTGGCCGACTACGCCGCGGAGCGGGGAATCTCCGCAGCAGACCCGAGGAGCACGAAATGACCGACTGCGGCTGCGACAAGGCGCGCAAGGATCTGGAGGAGTACCTCCGCAACGAGGTGTGCAACACCGAGCACACCGAGATCCGTGAGCATCTCGAGAACTGCCCGTCGTGTCGGGACGAAGCGCTCGTGGCGACCACCCTCACCGAGGTCGTGGCCCGCGCGTGCAAGGAGACGGCTCCCGAGGAGCTGCGTGACCAGGTGTTCGCGCGTCTCCGCGAGGTGCAGGCCGCGCAGCACTGACCTCCCGGTGGGGCCGCGGATGTCGACGTCGGTGTTGCCCGTAGGGTGGAATGCATGACCGACATCGACTCGCGATCCGTCCCCGCCGATCCCACGTCCACGGAGCGCCTCGCCGCCGAGTCACTGAGCTATCGCGTCGTCGACACCGCCGACGAGGCGGTATCGGAGAGATTCCAGCGTGCGACCTCGCGGGGCTTCCTCGGCGCGGAGCCCTCGACCGAGGTGCTGGCCTTCGGGCGCACCACTTTCGAATCGCGACGCAACATCGGCGTCTATGACGAGAGCGTGCCCGAGGGGCAGCCGGTGGCCACCATCGACTCGTGGACGACCCCCGTCACCGTTCCCGGCGGCTCCCGACTGCCGATGTGGGCGATCAGCGGCGTGACCGTCTCGGCGACGCACCGGCGTCGAGGCATCGCCAGAGCGCTGCTGGAGGGCGAGCTGCGGGCCGCCGCCTCGGCGGGCGTGCCGATCGCCGGCCTCACCGTGTCGGAGGCGACGATCTACGGCCGGTACGGATTCGGCTCGGCGCTGCCCATGTCGCGCTTCACGGTCGACACCCGCCGCGCCGGATGGGGCGGCGGTGACATCGCCGGGCGCATCGAGTACATCGACAGGGAGACGCTGGCCGCCGAGCTCGGCCGAGTCCACGACCGCGCGCGCTCGGCCCGACCCGGCCAGATCCCCGGGTGGGACTCGCGCTGGACCGGCATCGCCGGGCTGTCGCCGAGTGACACCGACCGCGACAAGGTGCGCGGCGTCCGATACCTCGACGGCGCCGGCGACCTGCGCGGAGCGATGGCCTTCACCCTCGAGGAGCGGAGCGGATCGTTCCGCTTCGCGCTCGGCATCCGTCTGCTCGTGGCCGAGACGCCCGAAGCCACGGCTGCGCTCTGGCGGTTCGCCCTGCAGCACGACCTCGTCGACGAGGTCACGGCCGACCTGCGCCCGCTCGACGATGCGCTGCCCTGGCTCGTGCGCGACCCGCGCGGCGTCGTGCAGACGGTCCACGATCACGGTTGGCTGCGCATCCTCGATCTCCCGACGACGCTCGCCGCTCGCACCTACTCCGCACCCGTAGACCTCGTGCTCCGCGTCACCGACCCGCTCGGCTTCGCCGAGGGCGACTGGCGACTGCGGGTGGACGGCTCCGGCGCGGCCGAGGTCGAGGCGGCGGGCGACGGGACGAGGGCGGTGGATGCGACGCTCGACGTCGCCACGCTGTCGATCCTCTTCGCCGGGGGAGTGAGAGCCTCCTCGCTGCACGGCGGAGGCCGGATCGATGCCGACGCCGACACCGTCGAGGCGCTGGACCGTGCGTTCGTCGCGTTCCCCGCCCCGGCGCTCGACATCTGGTACTGATGCGCGCCGTCGGCCGCGGCGAACGGAACGGCATCCGCGGCGGATAGCAGAAGGGAGCCCCGACATCTCGTCGGGGCTCCCTTCTCGCGTGCGACGTGAGTCAGCTCACGGTCAGCGCCTCGCGCAGGAGCGTGGCCTGCTCGGCGGCGTGCACCTTAGACGAGCCCGTCGCGGGAGACGCGGATGCCGGTCGGCACACCGGGCGGAACCGGCGGTCGCCGGGGACCGCCGCGAACGCGAGAGCGAGGAAGGGCCAGGCTCCCTGGTTCTCGGGCTCCTCCTGAACCCACACGAGCTCTGCGTTGGGGTAGGAGTCGGTGATCGCCTTGAGACCCTCGATGGGCGTCGGGTACAGCTGCTCGAGCCGGACCAGGGCGACCTGGGGGTTCGGGTTCTTCTCGAGCTCGGACTTCAGATCCCAGTGCACCTTGCCCGAGTGCACGAGCACGCGGGTGACCGCATTGCGGTCGAGCTCGCGGGCGTCGTCGATCACGGGCTCGAAGCGACCCTGCGTGAACGCCTCGACCGGGCTGGTCGCGCCGCGCAGACGGAGCATCGCCTTGGGCGTGAACACGATCAGCGGCTTGCGCGGACGTGCGTAGGCCTGACGGCGCAGCAGGTGGAAGTACGACGCGGGCGTCGACGGGCGGGCGACGATCATGTTGTCCTGCGCGCACATCTGCAGGAAACGCTCGATCCGGGCCGACGAGTGGTCGGGTCCCTGGCCCTCGTAGCCGTGCGGAAGCAGCAGGGTCACGCTCGACTGCTGTCCCCACTTCTGTTCGGCCGACGAGATGTACTCGTCGATGACCGACTGGGCGCCGTTGACGAAGTCGCCGAACTGCGCCTCCCACAGCACCAGGGATTCGCGGGCCTCGACGGAGTAGCCGTACTCGAAGCCGAGGGCGGCGTACTCGCTCAGCAGCGAGTCGTAGACGAAGAAACGGCCCTGCGAGTCGGACAGGTTCGACAGCGGGAGCCATTCCTGCCCGTTCGCGCGGTCGTGCAGGGTCGCGTGACGCTGCACGAAGGTGCCGCGTCGCGAATCCTGACCGGCGAGCCGGACCGGGGTCCCCTCGACCAGCAGCGAGCCGAAGGCGAGAAGTTCGCCGAAGCCCCAGTCGATGTTGCCGTTGCGGCTCATGTCCAGACGCTTCTCGAGCTGCTGCTGCAGCTTGGGGTGCACCGTGAAGCCCTCGGGCTTGTTCACGAACGCGTCTCCGATGAGCTGGATGACTTCGCTCGAGACGCCCGTGATCTCAGGTGCGCCGACCTGCTCCTCGGCGGGAGGAAGATCCTGGACGACCGGGTTGGTGCCGGTCTCCGCGGCATGCGTCTCGGCGAAGGCGATCTCCAGACGGTTCTGGAAGTCGGCCTTGGCCTCGTCGTATTCCTCTTCGGTGATGTCGCCTCGTCCGACGAGCGACTCCGTGTAGAGCTTGCGCACCGAGCGCTTCGCCTGGATCAGGTCGGTCATCAGGGGCTGCGTCATCGACGGGTCGTCGCCCTCGTTGTGACCGCGGCGGCGGTAGCATACGAGGTCGATCACCACGTCGCGGTGGAACCGCTCGCGGTACTCGAACGCGAGCTGCGCGACGTGGATGACGGCTTCGGGGTCGTCGCCGTTCACATGGAGCACCGGCGCCTGGATCGTCTTGGCGACGTCGGTCGCGTACACCGAGGTGCGCGAGTCGTCGGGCAGGGTCGTGAAGCCGACCTGGTTGTTGACGACGACGTGGATGGTGCCACCCGTCCGGTAGCCGCGCAGCTGCGACATCTGCAGGGTCTCGACGACCACGCCCTGTCCTGCGAACGCGGCGTCGCCGTGCACGAGGATGGGCAGCCAGGCGAACGTGCCGATCGGCTTGCGGTCCTGCTTGGCGCGGACGATGCCCTCGAGCACGCCGTCGACGGTCTCGAGGTGCGAGGGGTTCGCCGCGAGGTACACCGGCAGCTCGGACCCGTCGTCGGCGACGAAGGTCCCCTCGGTGCCGAGGTGGTACTTCACGTCGCCGGAGCCGCGTCGGTTCCCGGTGGTCTGGGTGCCCTCGAACTCCTGGAAGACATGACCGTAGGTCTTGCCGGCGATGTTGGTGAGCACGTTCAGACGGCCGCGGTGGGCCATGCCGATCGCCGCACCCTCGAGCCCTGCGGTCGCAGCGCCCTGCAGGATCTCGTCGAGCAGCGGCACGAGCGACTCGCCGCCCTCGAGCGAGAAGCGCTTCTGGCCGACGAACTTCGTCTGCAGGAACGTCTCGAACGCCTCTGCCTCGTTGAGCTTGCGCAGCACGCGCAGCTGCTCGTCGTGGCCGGGCTTCTGGTACTTGACCTCGACTTTCTCCTGGAACCAGCGGCGCTGCTCCGGATCCTGGATGTGCATGTACTCGATGCCGAGCGTGCGGCAGTACGAGTCACGGAGCACGCCGAGGATGTCGCGGAGCTTCGCGACGCGGCGGCCGCCGAATCCGCCGGTGACGAACTCGCGGTCGAGATCCCAGAAGGTGAGCCCGTGGCTCTCGATCTCGAGGTCGGGGTGCGAACGCTGCACGTACTCGAGCGGATCGATGTCGGCCATCAGGTGACCGCGGACGCGGAAGGAGTTGATCAGCTCCTGCACGCGGGACTGCTTGTCGACGCGCTCGGCGAGGTCGACCGCGATGTCGGGGTTCCAGCGGATCGGGGCGTAGGGGATGCGGAGCGCCGCGAAGATGTCGTCGTAGAAGCCGCGCTGACCGATCAGCAGCTCGTGCACCTTCTTGAGGAACTCGCCGGAGCCTGCACCCTGGATGACGCGGTGGTCGTAGGTGCTGGTGAGCGTGATCGTCTTGCCGATCGCGAGCTCGTTGAGCGTCCGTCCGCTCGCTCCCTGGAACTCCGCGGGGTACTCCAGCGCGCCCGCTCCGATGATGCATCCCTGCCCCTTCATGAGGCGCGGCACGGAGTGCACGGTTCCGATTCCGCCGGGGTTCGTCAGCGACACCGTGGTGCCCTGGAAGTCCGCAGCGGTGAGCTTGTTGTTGCGAGCGCGGGTGACGAGATCCTCGTAAGCGACCAGGTACTCGCTGAACGAGAGGGTGTCCGCGCGCTTGATGCTCGGGACCATGAGCGCACGCGTGCCGTCGGGCTTGGGGAGGTCGATCGCGATGCCGAGGTTGACGTGCGCCGGGGCGACGACGGAGGGCTTGCCGTCGATCTCGGCGTAGAACACGTTCTGGCTGCGGAACTCGTCGAGGGTGCGGATGAGCGCCCAGCCGATGAGGTGGGTGAAGCTGATCTTGCCGCCGCGCGTGCGGGCCATGTGGTTGTTGATGACGATGCGGTTGTCGATCATCAGCTTCGCCGGGATCGTGCGCACACTCGTCGCGGTGGGAACGGTCAGCGACTCGTCCATGTTCGCCGCGAGGGTCTTGGGCAGACCGCGGAGCGGCGTGACCTTGTCCTCTTCAGCGGCGGCAGCCGACTCGGCGGTCTCGGCCTTGGGCGCGGGCTTCGGCGCCTGCGCGGGGATCGGGGCGGCGGCCGCGGGCTTCGTGGTCGTCCGCGCGACCGGCTGCGTGCCGATGACGGGGATGGGCGCGGTCACCGGGTGCGCGGTCTGCTCAGTCGGTGCGGCGGGCGCGGTGGAGCCGGAGGCCGCCTCCGACTGGTACTTCTCGAGGATCGGCCACCACTCCTTGTCGACGGAGTCGCGGTTCACCTTGAACTGTTCGTAGAGCTCTTCGACGAGCCACGAATTGGCTCCGAACCCCCCGTCGCCCCCGACGCCGGTCACCTGGTTCGACACGCTCGATCGCCCTCTTTCATCACTGAAGTCCATATGTGCACACCAGGACGCAGGATGCGTCGGGGCCCGCACACTCTCGACCACCAAGCCTAACGTGTTTCGCGGGACGATCGTCGAAGGCGAGCGCCCCTGTCGCCTCGATCTGAGTAGCGTGGGGGTATGGAATTCTCCGGCGAGTCGCCCGCAGTCGATCTGACCTATTCCGATGTGTTCCTGGTGCCGCGCCGATCCGCGGTCACCAGCCGCCTGCAGGTCGATCTCGCCCCCCAGGACGGCACACCCGCGACCCTGCCGCTCGTCGCCTCGAACATGAACTCCGTGACGGGACCGCGACTCGCCGCCGTGCTCGCCAGGCGCGGAGGCCTGGGAGTTCTGCCGCAGGACATGCCGCTGCAAGATCTCGATGCCGCGATCCGCGACGTCAAGGCGCAGCCCGTGCTGTGGGACACCCCGATCGTCCTCCCGCCCGAGGCGTCGGTGGCCGACGCTCTGCGGCTGATGCCGGCCACCGCCGGCCACGGCATCGTCGTCGCGTCGGGCGGGGCACCGCACCACGTCGAGCGGATCCTCGGCGTCCTTCCGGCCTCGCGCCTCGCGACGGCTCTGCCCGATGCGCAGCTGGGCGACCTCGTGCACGGAGGCACGCCCTCCCTCGACGCCGAGGACATCGGATCGGAGCGTCACGCGTTCGACGTGATCACCGAGGCGGGGGCCGACATCGTCACGATCGTCCGGCACGGGCACCTGGTCGGCACGCTCAGCGCGCGCAGCGCCCTGCGCTCGACCCTGTACCGGCCCGCGCTCGATGCGGACGGGCGTCTGGCGGTGGCGGCTGCCGTCGGGATCAACGGCGACGTCGCCTCGAAGGCGAGAGCGCTGGCGGCGGCCGGCGTCGACGTGCTGGTGGTCGACACCGCTCACGGTCACCAGGAGGGGATGCTCGGCGCCCTGCGCGCCGTCGCCGACCTCGGCCTCGGCATCCCGCTCGTCGCCGGCAACATCGTGACTGCGGACGGGGTGCATGACCTGGTCGCGGCCGGTGCGTCGATCCTCAAGGTCGGCGTCGGACCCGGGGCGATGTGCACCACGAGGATGATGACCGCCGTCGGTCGCCCGCAGTTCTCCGCCGTTCTCGAGACGGCCGAGGCGGCGCGGGAGCTCGGTGCGCACGTGTGGGCGGACGGGGGAGTGCGCTACCCGCGCGACGTCGCGCTCGCGCTCGCCGCCGGCGCGGCATCCGTCATGGTCGGGTCCTGGTTCGCGGGCACGATCGAGGCCCCGGGCGAGCTGCAGACCGATGCGGACGGGCGCATCTACAAGGAATCCTGGGGGATGGCGTCGACGAAGGCCGTGCAGGCGCGGTTCGGACGCCTCGACGCGTACGAGCGCGCACGCAAGGAGCTCTTCGCGGAGGGGATCTCCTCGTCGAAGATCTACCTGGACCCGCTCCGCCCCGGCCTCGAGGATCTGCTCGACATGATCACCTCGGGCGTGCGGTCGTCGTTCACCTACGCCGGGGCCTCGTCGGTGCCGGAATTCCATCACCGCGCCCTCGTCGGGCTGCAATCCGCCGCCGGGTACGAAGAGGGCAAGGCGCTGCCGGTCAGCTGGTGACGAGGGCGGTGCCGCTTCTCCCCGCCACCGCGGCGATCCCGTAGAATCGTGGCACCATGGACGACCCTCCCAGTTGCAGTACATCGCCCCAACGCCCGCCCCTCGGTGACGAGGGGAACCTCTGATGGACTACATCCTGCTGGGCGTGGGGCTGCTGCTCACCGTCGGCACAGGACTCTTCGTCGCGAGCGAGTTCGCTCTGGTCAATCTCGACCGTGCCGATCTCGAGGCGCGTCAGGCACGGGGCGAATCCCGAGTCTCGCTCACCATCAGCGCGCTGCGGCACACGTCGACCCATCTCTCGTCGGCCCAGCTCGGCATCACCCTGACGACGCTGCTCACCGGATACACGATGGAGCCGGCGCTGTCGAACCTGCTGCGACCGACCCTCGTGGCCTGGAACATCCCCGAGGCGGCCGTCGCACCCATCGCGACCGTCGTGGCGATGCTCGTCGCGACGGTGCTCTCGATGATCCTCGGCGAGCTCGTGCCCAAGAACTTCGCCCTCGCGCTGCCGCTGGCGACCGCGAAACTCGTCATGCCGTTCCAGGTCGCCTTCACGACCGTGTTCAAGCCTGCCGTCGTCGTGCTCAACGGCAGCGCCAACGGCGTGCTCCGCAGCATCGGCATCGAACCCAAGGAGGAGCTCTCCGGCGCCCGCAGCGCCGAGGAGCTGTCGTCGCTCGTGCGCCGCTCGGCCAGTGCCGGCCTGCTGGAGGCCGACACGGCGAGCCTGCTGGACCGGACGCTGACGTTCTCCCGACTGACCGCCGCCGACGTGATGACGGCACGACCGAGCATGCACGCGCTCGCCGCGGGCGACTCCGCCGACGACGTCATCCAGCTCGCGCGACGCACCGGGCACAGCCGCTTTCCCGTGTACGACGACGACCTCGACGACATCACCGGCGTGGTGCATCTGAAGGCGGCGATCTCCGTTCCGCGTGAGCGCCGCGCCGAGGTGCCGGTGGGGGCGCTCTCCACCGACCCGCTGCGCGTGCCGGAGACCGTGCACGTCGATGCGCTGATCTCGGAGCTCCGCGCCCGCGGCTACCAGCTCGCCGTCGTCGTCGACGAGTACGGCGGGACCGCCGGGCTCGTCACCCTGGAGGATCTGGTCGAGGAGCTGGTGGGCGAGGTGTCCGACGAGCATGATCGCACCAGGGCAGGTGTCGTGCGCGGGCGCGACGGGATCACGTTCCCGGGGGAGCTGCGGCCCGACGAGCTGCGCCGCCGAGCCGGCGTGGAGGTTCCCGAGGGAGACGTCTACGACACGGTCGCCGGATACGTCATGAGCGTGCTCGAGCGCGTTCCCGTCGTGGGTGACGAGGTCGACCTGGAGAGCGGGACGCTGAAAGTGGTCCGCATGGACGGACGCCGTGTCGACCGCATCCGCTACGCGCCGCATCCCGATCTGACGGCGGAGGTGGTGGCCCGATGAACGACTGGGGAGGACTGGCCTGGCTGGTCGTGCTGCTCGTGGCCAACGCGTTCTTCGTCGGCGCCGAGTTCGCGGTGATCTCCGCGCGTCGCTCGCAGATCGAGCCGAAGGCCGATCGCGGATCGCGCGCCGCGAAGACCGCGCTCTACGCGATGGAGCACGCGACGCTCATGCTCGCGACCTCGCAGCTCGGCATCACGATCTGCTCGCTGCTGATCCTGAACGTGTCCGAGCCCGCCATCCATCATCTGCTCGCCGTGCCGCTGCACGAGATCGGCTGGTCGGATGCGGTCGTCGACGCCGTGTCGTTCACGATCGCCCTGCTGATCGTCTCGTTCCTGCACGTCGTGTTCGGCGAGATGGTCCCGAAGAACCTGGCCTTCTCGGTGCCGGAGCGGGCCGTGCTGATCCTCGCGCCTCCTCTCGTGCTGGTGTCGAAGATCTTCATGCCCGTGATCTGGGTGCTCAACGCCGCGGCGAACGGCGTGCTCCGACTCTTCCGGGTCGAGCCGAAGAACGAGGCCGCATCGACGTTCACTCTCGACGAGGTCGCGACGATCGTCGATCAGTCGAGGCGCGAGGGTGTGCTCACGGACACCGCCGGAACCGTCGCCGCCGCCGTCGAATTCACCGACAAGAAGGCTCGCGACGTGGCCGTGCCGCTGAGTGATCTGGTCACGCTGCCGCTGACCACCACGCCGGACGACATCGAGAAGGCAGTGGCCCGATACGGCTTCTCGCGCTACGTGATCGTCGATGACGAGGGGGTGCCGGTCGGCTACGTCCACCTCAAGGACATCCTGCGGGCGGCGGACGGCCCCGACGCCGACGCCAAGCTCGTCGAGCCGCTGCCGTCGAAGCGGATCAACCACATGGTTCCTGTGCAGGAGGACACGGACCTGGAGGATGCGCTCGCCGTCATGCGGCGCGCGGGACGACACCTCGCGAAGGTGCGCGACGCGCAGGGCCGCACGACCGCCGTCCTGTTCCTCGAGGACATCCTCGAGGAACTCGTCGGAGAGGTGCAGGACGCGACGCGTCGCATCCGCGGGCACTGATCATCGCCGAGCGACGAAGCCCCTCCGATCCCTGTGGATCGGAGGGGCTTCTCGCTGTCGGCGGTGAGTGCGGTCGATCAGCGCCAGTGCGCGCGCTCGTACTGCGGCGGCCAGGCGATGTCGTCGCCGAGCTCATGGGCGGCGCGGAGCGCGAAGTGGGGGTCGCGCAACCACTCGCGGCCGGCGAAGATCGCGTCGGCCGCACCCTCGGAGAGCACCTGCTCGGCCTGCTCGGCGGCGGTGATCAGTCCGACCGCGGAGACCGGGATGCGCCCGCCCTGACGGACGGTCTCGGCGAGCGGCACCTGATACCCGGGGAAGACGCTGATCTGCTGATGAGCGACCAGGCCGCCGCTGGACACGTCGATGAGGTCGGCACCGCGGTCGGTGGCCCACGCCCCGACGGTCGCGGCTTCGTCGGGGGTGAAGCCGCCGTCGGCGTGGTCGGTCGCGGAGATGCGCACGAACAGCGGCACGCCCTCGCCCGCGGCCTCGCGCACCGCCTCGACCACGCGGAGGAGGAGCCGAGCCCGGTTCTCGAGCGAGCCGCCGTAGTCGTCGTCGCGCAGGTTGGACAGCGGCGACAGGAACTGGTGCAGCAGGTAGCCGTGCGCGCCGTGGATCTCGAGCACGTCGAAGCCGGCCTCGATCGCCCGGCGCGCGGCGGAGGCGAACCCGGTCACGATCGCCTCGATCCCGTCGGCGTCGAGCGCGACGGGCTCTGCGAAGCCCTCGTAGGCGATCGCGGAGGGGGCGGTCGTGGTCCAGCCGCCCTCTGACTGCGGCACCGAGCCCTGGTGCTCGGCCCACGGCCACCAGGTCGAGGCCTTGCGACCTGCGTGGGCGAGCTGGATGCCGGCCTTCGCGCCGCGCGCATGGATCGCGGACACGATCGGCGTCCAGGCGTCGCGCTGCTCGTCGTTCCAGAGCCCGACGTCCTGCGGCGAGATGCGTCCCTCCGGCACGACACCGGCCGCCTCGGCCACGATGAGCCCGGCGCCGCCCGAGGCGAACTGGGCGAGGTGCGTGTGGTGCCATTCCTGCACGACGCCGTCGATCGCGCTGTACATGCACATGGGGGACACCCAGAGACGGTTGCGGAAGGTGACGGATCGGATGCTGAGAGGGGAGAAGAGGATGCTCACCCCTCGACGCTAGCGCCGTCTCGAGGGGCAGGGGTCGTCGGACTAACGTGGACTCATGCCCGATGCGCGCGAGTGGTCCCGAGAAGACACGGCACGTCTGGTGCGGGTGCCGGGGCCGGAGGACGACAAGTACTCCCGCGGTGTCGTCGGTCTCCGCACGGGGTCGCCGGCCTATCCCGGCGCGGCCGTGCTCGGGGTCGAGGCCGCCTGGCGCTCCGGTGCCGGCTTCGTGCGCTACATCGGCGAGGGACGCGCGGCGGATGCCGTGATCGCCCGCCGCCCCGAGACGGTGGTGAGCGCGCACGCGGCCGGAGCGCGGGTGGGCGTCTGGGTGATCGGATCGGGGACGGATGCCGCGAGTCGCAGCCCCGAGGCGGAGCAGGAGCTGCGTGCGCTGCTCGACGGGTCGGTGCCCGTGGTCGTCGACGCCGGCGCTCTCGACCTCACGCCCGGACGGCGCGCACCGCTGCTCCTGACCCCCCACGGCGGGGAATTCGCCCGTCTCGCACGCCAGCTCGGCGCGGAACCGGGCGACGACCGTACCGTCGGCGCCCGCCGGGTCGCGCAGGAACTCGGCGCGACCGTTCTGCTCAAGGGCGCGCGCACGCTCATCGCCGATCCGGACGGAACGCTGATCACCGTCGACGCGGGCACGGGGTGGTTGGCGACGGCCGGCACCGGCGACGTGCTCGGTGGGGTGCTCGGCGCCCTCCTCGCCGCGAACTCGGGCACCGACGCGTCGATCGCCGAGATCGCGGCGGCGGGCGCGTGGCTCCACGGCCATGCCGGTCGACTCGCGTCCGGCATCGGGGCGGACGGCGGTGCGCACGGGCATCCGATCGTCGCGCTGGATGTGGCGGAGGCGCTGCCGCGCGCGATCGTGGACGTCCTCGCGTGAGCCGTCGCTCGGCCATCGGCATCGTCGCGCCCTGGTGCGCGTTCCTGCTCGTGCATGTCATCGTCGCGGTGTCGGGATGGCTGCTCCCCAGCCAGCCGATGGGCGATGTGGTGCTCGTCTACGAGCCGTGGTCGACCGCGGCTCTCTCCGGCGGCCCGATCGTGGGCGTCACCGAGACCTGGGTGTACCCGCAGCTCGCGCTCGTGCCCATGCTCGTCGCCAAGATCCTCTCCCTCCCGCTGATCGCGGCGATGGGGGTCTCCGGCGCCTATCTGATCGCCTGGGCGGTGATGGTCACGGTGCTCGACGCGATCGCATTCGTCGTGCTGCTCGGTCGGTCGCCCTCGCGTCCGCGTCGACTCGCCGCCTGGTTCTGGATCGCCGCGCTGCTGCTGCTCGGCCCCATCGCGATGTACCGGATCGATGCCGTCACGGTGCCGCTCGCGGTGATCGGCGGACTCTGGCTCACGCGTCGCCCCGCTCTCGCGGCCGCGCTGCTGACGGTCGGGGCCTGGATCAAGATCTGGCCGGGGGCGCTGCTGCTCGCGGCCCTCGTGGCGGCGCGCAGCAGGATGCGGATGCTGCTCACCGCGGCCGCCGTGACCGCCGGCGTGATCGTGCTCCTGCTCGCGCTCGGCGCCGATTCCGAGATCCTCGGATTCCTCACCGAGCAGACCGGGCGCGGCCTGCAGATCGAGGCGGTCGCGGCGACCCCCTTCCTCTGGCTCGCGGTCGCAGGCTCCGCGCGCATCGAGTACAGCTACGACATCCTCACCTTCCAGATCGGCGCGCCGGGAGCGGATGCCGTCAGCGCGGTGCTCACCCCGGTGATGGTCGTGCTCGTCGTCGTCATCACGATCGTCGGCGCTGTCAAGGCGACGCGGGGGGCGTCCTTCTCCCGCCTGTTCCCGCCGCTCGCGCTGTCGCTCGTCACCGCCCTGATCGTGGTGAACAAGGTGGGGTCGCCGCAGTTCCAGACGTGGCTGATCGCACCCGCCGTGCTCTGGCTGGTGCTCGACCGCGCGCGGGCCGGCGTCCCCGCCGTCATCGTTCTGGCGCTCTGCGCGCTCACCTGCCTCGTCTACCCGCTGAACTACGATGCGCTGCTGCGCGCCGAGATCCTCCCCGTCGCGATGCTGACCCTGCGGAACGTCCTTCTCATCGTGGCGCTCGTCGTCGGCATCCGCGCCCTCACCCGAGTACCCGCACATCGACCCTCAACGAACCGGGAGTGAACCATGCTGATCGCCTTCTCCGTCGCCCCGAGCGGCACCCCCTCCGACGGATCGGAGCGCTCCGACGCCTCCGTGCACGACGCGGTGGCCGCTGCGGTCCGCGTCGTGCGCGAATCCGGCCTCGCGCATCGCACGACGAGCATGTTCACCGAGATCGAAGGCCCGGACTGGGACAGCGTGATGGACGTCGTCAAGCGCGCCACCGAGGCCGTGATGCCGTTCGGGTCGAGGGTGTCGCTCGTGCTCAAGGCCGACATCCGGCCCGGATACTCGGGAGAGCTCGACGCGAAGATCGAGCGGCTCGAGGCGGCGATGGACGACTCGGAGTAGGGGTTCGCCGCGTCACGTCAGTCGTGAAGGCGTGCTCCCTTGATCATGCGGTCGATCGCATGGCGCGGGCCGCGGAGTGCGACGCCGACGAGATCGAGGTCGCGAGCCGCGACCGCTGCGACGGCCGCGCGATTGGCCTCATCGTGCCCGGTCGCGAACAGCTCCCGCGTCCATACGGCGATCGCCACGTCGGCGCGGGCCGTGGCCTTGCCGCGCGCGGCCCCGAGCAGCGCGGCATCCGCCGTCATCACCAGCACAGGCTGGCGGAGCATGGGGAGGTAGATGTTGTCGTCGCCGTCGCGGTATGGGTCGCCGGTGAGACCCGGGGCGCTCACGGCGATACCCGACATCAGGAACGACGTGACGTTCAGCTCCTGCCATGCGGTGAGTCCTTCGCTCAGGAGGACGACGACCTTCGTGTCGAAACGGGGAGATGCGGCGGACGGCGGAACGGTCGGCTGTGAGGCGGTGGTCATGGTTCCACGATCGCCCGGCCGCACAGGATCGTCTTGTACGTTTCTTGCATGCCGGAACTCCTGCGAGCGTGGCACCCTGCAGTGCCGTCGGTGCGCGAGGTGTATCACGCGTCGTTCGATCACGCCTATCCGCCGCACGCCCATGACGGGTGGACGGTGATGCTCGTGGACGAGGGCGCCGTCTCCTACGACCTGGGACGATCGGCGCACATCGCGGCACCGGGCGCCGTGACCGTGCTGCCGCCGGGGATCTCGCACAACGGCCGATCCGCGGTCGACGGCAGGATCTATCGCAAGCGCGTGGTGTATCTGGACAGCGCGTGGCTGCCCGGGCACTCCGCGGGGCGGTCGGTCTCGAGGCCGACTCTCACGAGCACTGCGGCGCTGAGGGCGGCGCGACGGGTGCATGCTGCGCTCGACGAGCCCGGCGACCTGCTCGCGGCCGAGCACTGGACGCTTGCGCTGCAGCGGAGTGCACCCCAGCCACCTCACGAGGGCGTTCACCCAGAGCTACGGGCTGGCTCCTCATCAGTACGTCCTCAGCCGACGGATCGACCTGGCGCGCCGGATGCTCGTCGAGGGCGCGTCCCCCGCATCGGCCGCGGCGCACGCGGGATTCTTCGACCAGGCCCACCTCACCCGTCACTTCCGACGGGTGCTCGGCACGACGCCGGGCGCCTTCGCCACCCGGTAGCATTGACGGGTGAATCCCTCGACTGAATCGAGGGGTGCGGCGAAGTGGGCGCTCCTCTCCCTCGCCATAGGCAGCTTCGGCATCGGCATGACCGAGTTCGTCGTCATGGGCCTGCTGCCCAACATCGCCGACGAGCTGCTGCCCACACTGTGGGCTCGCAGCCCGGAGGACGCGCTGAGCCAGGCCGGCTGGCTGATCTCGCTGTACGCATTGGGCGTCGTCGTGGGAGCACCGACCATCGCGGGCTTCGTCGCACGCTTCCCGCGGCACCGCGTGATGATCGGCCTCGCACTCGCGCTCACCGTGTTCAACGCCCTGACGGTGTTCCTGCCGACGTTCGAGCTCGTCGGCGCCTCCCGCTTCCTCGCAGGGCTTCCGCACGGGGCGTACTTCGGCATCGGCGCGCTCGTGGCCGCCGACGTCATGGGTCCGGGCAATCGCGCGAAGGGCGTCGCGTTCATCCTCACCGGACTCACCGTCGCGAACGTGGTCGGCGTGCCGCTGGGCACCTTCCTGGGTCAGCTGTGGGGGTGGCGGGTCGCGTTCGCGGTGGTCGCCCTGGTGTTCGCGCTCGCGACGGCCTGCATCATCCTGTTCGTGCCGAAGCACCCCGGGTCGCCCGGACGCACGATGCGCGAGGAGCTCGGCGTCTTCCGCATCCCGCAGGTCTGGTTCACGCTCGGGGTGGGAGCCATCGGCTTCGGCGGCTTCTTCGCGGTCTACAGCTACATCGCCCCACTGGTGACCGACGTCGCCGGGTCCCCGGAGTGGGTCGTGCCGATCGTGCTCGTGCTGATGGGCCTCGGGATGACCGCGGGAAACCTCGTCGGCGGTCATCTCGCCGACATCGACCTGCGGCGCACTCTGCTGTTCGGGCTCGTGGCGATGGCCGTGGTGTTCGCGCTGCTGGCGGTGCTCGCGTTCTGGATCGTCACGCTCGCGCTGCTCGTGCTCGTCGTGGGCTTCGTGTCGTCGGTGCTCAGCCCGACGATCCAGACGCGGTTGATGGATGTCGCGGGCGACAACCAGTCGATCGCCGCCGCCATGAACCACTCCGCGCTCAACATCGGCAACAGCCTCGGCGCGTTCCTCGGTGGCGCGGTGATCGCCGCAGGGTGGGGCTTCACCGCCCCGTCGTGGACCGGGGTGGCGCTCGCTCTCGCCGGCCTGGTGATCGCGCTCCTGTCGTATCGCGTCGAGGCCCGCACCCGGGTTCCCGCCACGGTCTGAGTCTGCGATGGCGCGCATCCGCCGTTCGGCGGTCGGCCCCGTAGAGTGAGCGCGTGAGCGAGCTCGATGACATCCCCGTCGCCGGCACGGCCGTGCTGCTGCGCCCGGCGACCGGCGGCATCGAAGTTCTGCTGATGCGGCGACCCGATCGCGGATCGTTCGCCGGTGCATGGGTCTTTCCCGGAGGCAAGGTGGAGAGAGACGATCGCCGCGACGCCGAGGACGAGCAGGACGGTGCGCGACGAGCGGCCGTGCGCGAGACGCGGGAGGAGGTCGGCCTCGTCATCGCAGGTCCGGTCGTCCTGTCGCTGTGGCAGCCGCCGGTGCAGGCCCCCGTGCGCATACGCACCTGGTTCTTCCTGGCCAGGGCGCCTGAGGCCGCGCTCGAGCTCTCGGCCGACGAGGTCGTCGACGCGCTGTGGATCAGTCCCGAGGACGCCCTGTCGCGGCATGCGGCGGGGGAGTGGACGCTCGTCCCGCCCACCTGGATGACACTGCACGGTCTCTGCGGGGTGCGCAGCGTCGACGCGGCGCTCGCCGCGGCCGGCACCGCGCGGAGCTTCACCACGAGCGTCCAGGAGACACCGGCGGGCACCGTGTTCGAGTGGGACGGGCTGCGGCTGGAGACCGGATCGCTGCCCTGGAACCTCGTGGTCGGCTAGGTCGCGAGCAGACGGCGCAGGTGCGCGCCGACGGCATTCGTCTCGATGAGGAAGCCGTCGTGTCCGAAGTCGCTGGTCAGCACGACCGCCTCGTCGCCGTCGAGGGTGCGGCGGATGCTGCGCGCGATGCGATGCTGTCCCTCGACCGGGAAGAGGCGGTCGCTGTCGATCCCGAGCACGAGCGTGGTGGCGGTCACGCCTCGCAGCGCCTCCTCGACGCCCCCGCGGTCGCGTCCGACATCGTGGGAGTTCATCGCCTCGACGAGCGTGATGTAGCTGTTCGCGTCGAAACGGCGGGTGAACTTGTTGCCGTGGAAGTCGAGGTACGACTCCACGGCGAAGCGCCCTCCGTGGCCGAGCGGCGACACCCCCGACTGCCAGGAGCGCTGGAAGCGCTGGTTGAGCTCGATCGGGCTGCGGTAGTTCAGAAGCGCCATGCGACGTGCCAGTGCAAGGCCGCGATGCGGGCCGTCGCCGTCGGCCAGGTCGTAGTACTCGCCTGCCTGGAACCGCGGATCCATCCGGATCGTCTCGAGCTGCACGGTGTTGAGTGCGATCTGATCGGCGGTGGTCGCCGGCGGGGAGGAGAGCACCGCGAGCCGCTCGACCCGCTCGGGGTGCGTGACCGCCCATTCCAGAGCGTGCATGCCTCCCATCGATCCGCCGACCACCGCCGCCCACGAGTCGATCCCCAGGGCATCGGCGAGTCGGACCTGTGCGTCGACCTGATCGCGGATGGTCAGATACGGGAAGCGTGACGCCCACTCGTACCCCGACGGCGCGATGCTCGCGGGACCGGTCGATCCCTGGCATCCGCCGAGCATGTTCGGGGCGATCACGAACCAGCGGTCGGTGTCGAGAGGGGCACCGGGACCGGTGACGCTCTCCCACCAGCCCGCGGTGGGGTGACCCGCACCCGCGTCGCCGCGCACGTGGCTGTCTCCGGTGAGGGCGTGCAGCACGAGGATCGCGTTGTCGCGCGCCGCGTTGAGTTCCCCCCAGCTCTCGAAAGCGAGTCGGATGGCGGGGAGCTCTGCTCCGCTCTCGGTCGGGAAGGAGCCGAACGAGGCGAAACGACGACCGCCGACGGGGTCGCCGTCGCGCCAGGCGCCGGTCGCCGGGGGGCGCGCACGCAGCAGGCGCACGTCGGCCTCGCTCACGGGCGCCGAGGGCACCGTGTCTTCAGAGGTCGTCTGCCAGTCCATGTGTCCATTCTCGCCCGGCGCGCGGACGAGGCGACGAACGTTACGGTGTCGGGAGCGTCGTCGCGGGCGCGGGCGCGGTCACGGTCGCGACGGTCACGCGGCGGGGTGTGGAGACGACGGATGCCCCGGACCGAGGCCCGGGGCATCCGTCGTGCGCTCGTCGGATCAGGCGCGTGCAGCCTCCGACACGCGGCGCGCGGCGGCGAGGGCCTCGTCGAGGTCTGCCTTGAGGTCGTCGATGTTCTCGATGCCGACGGACAGACGCACGAGCCCGGGCGTGACGCCCGCCGTGAGCTGCTGCTCGGGGGTGAGCTGGGCGTGCGTGGTCGATGCCGGGTGGATCACCAGTGAGCGCACGTCGCCGATGTTGGCGAGGTGGCTGAAGAGCGACAGGCTGTTCACGAACTCGCGACCGGCCTCCACGCCGCCCTTGAGCTCGAACGACAGCACCGCTCCGACACCCTTGGGGGCGTACTGGTTGGCCTTGGCGTACCAGGGCGAGGAGGGCAGACCCGAGTAGTTCACCGAGGCGACGTCGTCGCGGCCGTCGAGCCACTCGGCGATCTCCTGGGCGTTCTGCACGTGGCGCTCGATGCGCAGCGAGAGCGTCTCGATGCCCTGGATGAGGTTCCAGGCGCTCTGCGGGGCGATCGCCGAGCCGAGGTCGCGGAGAAGCTGCACGCGGGCCTTGATGATGTACGCGAGCGGGTCGCCGACCGCGGCGGTGTAGCTGGCGCCGTGGTACGAGGGATCGGGCTCGGTGAGACCCGGGAATCGTTCGACGTTCTGGGACCACTCGAACGTGCCGCCGTCGATGATGGCGCCGCCGATGGTCGTGCCGTGGCCACCGAGGAACTTGGTCACGGAGTGCACCACGATGTCGGCGCCGTGCTCGAACGGGCGGATGAGGTACGGGGTGGCGATCGTGTTGTCGACGATCAGCGGCACGCCGCCCTCGTGCGCGACGTCGGCGACGGTGCGGATGTCGAGGATGTTGATCTGCGGGTTGCCGATGGTCTCCGCGAAGAACAGCTTGGTGTTCGGGCGGACGGCGCGGCGCCATTCCTCGGGGTCGTCCTGGTTCTCGACGAACGTGACCTCGATGCCCAGCTTCGCGAGCGTGTACTTGAAGAGGTTGTAGGTGCCGCCGTAGATCGAGCTGGACGACACGATGTGGTCGCCCGCCTGAGCGATGTTGAGCACCGCGAACGTCGACGCCGCCTGGCCGCTGGCGAGGACGAGGGCGCCGGTGCCCCCCTCCAGTGCGGCGAGGCGCTGCTCGAGCACGTCCTGCGTGGGGTTCTGGATGCGGGTGTAGATGTTCCCGAACTCGGCCAGGGCGAACAGGTTCGCCGCGTGGTCGGCGCTGTCGAACACGTACGACGTGGTCTGGTAGATCGGCGTGGCCCTGGCCTTGGTCACGGGGTCGGGAGCAGCGCCGGAGTGGATCTGCTTGGTCTCGAAACGCCAGGTCTCGGGTGCGGACATGTGTTCCCCCTGGAACTGTTGGAAATCGGTTCGGCTGATGCCGTTGCTGTGAGCGTACGGAAGATCGTCAGTCGCCGACAGTCGTCGGGACATGCGGCGTAATCAACTCGTCCGGTCCTGCGCGAGCAGCGCGTCCGCCCAGGTGCGGGCGATGCGGAACGGCTCGGCGAAGGTCGCCATCCCCACCGTGACGATGGCCCCCTCGTAGAGCAGCATCATCGCCTGCGCCATCGCGTGAGGATCGCGGATCCCGCCGGACGTGCACAGCTCCTCGAACAGATCGAGCAGCCACACCTTCTGGCGCGACACCTCGGGGAACACGGGGTGGCCGTCGGCGCCGTCGCCGAGCTCGGCACGGGCGTTGATCGCACTGCACCCCTTCGGGCTGTTCTCGTCGGACCATGAGATCGCCGCATCGAAGATCGAGAGGATCCGCGCGGGTCCGGGCTCGGGAACCCGCTCGAGCTGTGCCGCGACATGCGCGCGCCATCGGGCGTCGCGGTGCTGCAGGTACGAGACCACGAGGGCCTCCTTGGACCCGAACCGGTCGTAGAGGGTCTTCTTGGTGACGCCGGCCGCCTCCGCGATCGTGTCGACGCCGACGGCGTGGATGCCCCGCTCGTAGAAGAGCCGCGATGCGGCGTCGAGCACCCGGCGTCCACCGGGGGTCAGCGGGGCGAGGTCCGGGACCGGCTGTGTCATGCCTTGAATATACCAGTCTGTATAGTCGAGAGCATGAGTAGACAGATCGGTATACTTGGTTCGATGGTGACCGTCACGTCATCCGCGGTCTTCGTGGTGACCTGGAGCTCGGGGTTCATCATCCCGGCGTTCGCCACGGTCGATGTCTCGCCGTTGACACTCCTGGTCTGGCGTTTCGTCCCTCTGGCGGCGACGCTCCTCGTGCTCGTGCATCTGACGGGGGCGGGCGAGGGCATTCCCGCCCGCGAGGTGCGCGTGCAGTCCGCGATCGGCGTGTTCGCGCAGTTCGGATACTGTCTCGCCGTCTACGCGGCGGTCGCAGCCGGGGTCGCCACCGGCACCGTCGCGCTGATCGACGCGATCCAGCCCCTCGTCGTGGCGGTGCTCGTCGGTCCGGTGCTGGGCCTGCGAGTGCGGGGAGCCCAATGGATCGGCCTGGGGATCGGTGCTGTCGGGGTGCTTCTGGTCGTGCGCTCGCAGCTCGGCGACACGGGAGCACCACCCTGGGCGTACGCGTTCCCCGCGCTGGCGATGGTCGCCCTGATCATCGGCACGCTGCTGCAGCGCAGGACGACCGTGCGCACCGGAGTGCTCGTCACCCTCACGGTGCACGTGTCGGTGACCGCGGTGCTGCTGCTCGTGCTCGCGGCGGTGACGGGATCGCTCGTCCCGCCGGCATCCTGGCCCTTCCGGATCGCCGTCGCCCTGACCGCCGTGTTCCCGACGCTCGCCGCCTACGGCCTCTACTGGTGGCTGCTGCGACGAATCGGGATCACCGCGCTGCAGGCGCTGCTCTTCCTGATCGCCCCGACGACCTCGCTCGCGGGGAGCGTGCTCCTGGGTGAGCCGATGACCCCGGTCACCGTGGGCGGTTTCGCACTGTGCGCGGCCGGAGTCGCGCTCGTCCTGGTCGGGGATGCCCGCTCGAGACGAGAGGATGCGCGAGCGGAGTGACACGGCGTGCTGGGACGCACCCGGGAATCCGGGCGGAACATCGTACGGTGGAGAGCATGGCGAACAGGCGTGCAGTGGTGACCGGTGCGAGCTCGGGTATCGGACAGGCGACGGTGCGCGCGCTGCGCGCCCGTGGGTGGGGAGTGGTCGGCGTCGCGCGCCGTGAGGACCGCCTGGCGGCGCTCGCCGCGGAGACCGGGGCATCGGCGATCGCATGCGATCTGACGAACCCCGATGCCGTCGCGGCCCTCGTCGACGAGCTCGAGGCCTCGGGGCCCGTGCACGCGCTCGTGCAGGTGGCCGGAGGAGCCAGAGGCACGGATCGCGTGGAGAACGCGTCGACGGACGACTGGCAGTGGATGTACGACGCGAACGTGCTCTCGAGTCAGCGTCTGGTGGCTGGCCTGCTGCCGCTGCTGCGTCGGGCCGCCGCGGCGGACGGTCACGCGGACACGCTCTTCGTCACCTCCACCGCCGCGCAGGTGGCGTACGCCGGAGGCGGCGGGTACAACGCGGCGAAGGCCGCCCAGGCGATGCTCGTGCATGCGCTGCGACTCGAGCTCAACGGCGAGCCGATCCGGGTGGCCGAGGTCGCGCCCGGCATGGTGCACACCGAGGAGTTCACCCTCAATCGTCTCGGCGGAGACGCCGTCGCCGCCGAATCCGTGTACGCCGACGTCGAGGCGCCGCTGCGCGCCGAGGACGTCGCCGACGTCATCGCCTACGCGCTCGACGCGCCGGGGCACGTGAACCTCGATCTCATCACCATGCGGCCCGTGGCGCAGTCCGCGAACCATCTGCTCGCGCGCGGACCGCTGCGCGTGCGTCCCGTCGGCTGAGCGACTGGACTGAGCGATGCCGAGCCGCACTCTCGCTGAACTGGCCGCCGACGGTCTGATCGATCCGGGGTGGGCCGATGCGCTCGCACCCGCTCAGGAGACCATCACGGCCATCGGGCATCGGCTGCGCGAGGAACAGGCCGCGGGTCGTGGCTATCTCCCGGCGGGTGACCAGGTGCTGCGGGCGTTCCAACGGCCCCTCGCCGACGTGCGGGTGCTCATCACCGGCCAGGATCCCTACCCGACCCCCGGGCATCCGATCGGCCTGTCCTTCGCCGTCGATCGCGACGTGCGCCCGCTGCCGCGCAGCCTCGGCAACATCTACCGCGAACTCGAGAGCGATCTGGGCATCCCGCCCGCGCCGCACGGCGACCTCACGGCGTGGAGCGACCAGGGCGTGCTGCTGCTGAACAGGGTGCTCACCGTGCGACCGGGGGAGGCGGGGTCGCATCGTCGGTGGGGATGGGAACAGGTGACCGAGCTCGCGATCCGCGCGCTCGTCGCTCGAGACCGCCCTCTCGTCGCGATCCTGTGGGGAAAGGACGCCGCTCAGCTGCAGCCGATCCTGGGCGACACCCCGGTCATCGCCTCCGCCCACCCGTCACCGCTCTCCGCCCGCCGCGGGTTCTTCGGCTCGCGTCCGTTCTCGCGGGCCAACGACCTGCTCGAGTCCTTCGGAGCGGCCCCCGTGGACTGGCGCATCGACCGGGCGCCGCGCCTAAGCTGATCCCATGCAGTTCGAGCCCGGGGACCGTCGCCGCGTGCTGCCGCGCCATCTGCGCCCCCAGCCGGCTCCCGACGTGTTCTCCTTCTCGATCCGTCCCGCCAGGGCCGGCGACCTCCCGTATGTGCGCGAGATCTACAACCATTTCGTGAGCAACTCGGTGGTCACCCTCGACGAGCGACGCAGCAGCATCCCCTACTGGCGCGAGAAGTTCGCCCTGCTGAGCAAGCTCGGACTGCCGTTCCTGGTGGCGGTGTCGCCGGCCGGCGTCGTGATCGGCTACGCGCTCGCCCAGCCGTGGGCGGGCAAGAACGCCTACCGCTACACGGTCGAGGACTCGATCTACCTGGGGCCCGGTGCCGGGGGCAAGGGTCTCGGCGCCGCTCTGCTGCAGGCTCTCATCGATGCCTGCGAGCATCTCGGCATCCGCGAGATGGTCGCCGTGATCAGCGACACGAAGGCCGAGGCGTCGATCAGGCTCCATGCGAAGCTCGGCTTCGTCGAGGCGGGCCGGATGGGCCGTGTCGGTCACAAGTTCGGCCGAGACCTCGGCACGGTCTACATGCGCCGCGCGCTGCGTCCGAGTCGTCGTCGTCGACTCTTCGGAGCGATCTCGGCGCGGTGACGCCCGCGATCAGTCCCCGGCGACCGGGATGACCGGGATGGCCGCGAGCAGAGTCCTCGTATAGTCCTGCTGCGGGCGCAGGAGGACATCGCCCGTGGTACCGCGTTCGACGATGCTCCCGTCCTTCATCACCACGACGGTGTCGCAGAGGTTCTGCACCACTCCGATGTCGTGCGAGACGAGTACGAGGGTCAGATCTGTGGTGCGCCGCAGCTCGATCAGCAGTTCGAGGATCTGCGCCCGCACGGTGACGTCGAGAGCCGAGAGGGGTTCGTCGCCGACGAGGACTCGGGGTCGATGCACGATCGCCCTGGCCAGGGCGATGCGCTGCCGCTGTCCGCCCGAGAACTCGTGCGGGTAGCGGTCGCCCATCTCCGGCTCGAGACCGACCTGCTCGAGCACCTCGCCGACACGGGCACGGTGGTCGCCGTCGATCCCGAGAGCCCACAGCGGTTCGCGGATGATCTGCGCGGCCGTCATCCGAGGATCGAGCGAGGCGTACGGATCCTGGAACACGAGTCCGGTCTGGCGGCGCAGCCAGTGCAGAGAACGGGCGGATGCCGTGGCATCCACCGTCCTGCCGTCGACCCGCACGGTGCCCGCCGTCGGACGGTCGAGTCCGAGCAGCAGACGCACGAGGGTGGACTTGCCCGATCCGGACTCTCCGATGATGCCGACGGAGGACCCCTCGACGACGTCGAGATCGGTGGCGGCGAGGGCGGTCTGCGTGCGAGCCCGCGCGAAGGTCGAGCGCCGGGGGTCCGCATACTCGCGCTGCAGTCCTCGCGCCTCGATCAGGCTCATCGCGTGCCTCCGTCGGGCCGCCAGAGGGTCGCCGTGGCATCGCGCAGCAGCCCCTTCGTCACGCTCGACGCGGGCGCGCTCAGGAGGGTGCGCACCGGGGCCGTCTCGACGACGTCTCCGTCTTCGAGCACGACTCCGTGCGTGGCGACCTGCGCGAGCACCGCGAGGTCGTGGGTGATGAACACCAGCGACATGCCCTGCTCCTCGGTGAGACCCAGCAGCAGGGCGAGGATCTCTGCCTGGATGGTGACGTCGAGAGCCGTGGTCGGCTCGTCGGCGATGAGCAGGTGCGGGCGGCAGGCGAGTGCCATCGCGATCGCCACGCGCTGTCGTTGGCCGCCCGAGAGCTGATGCGGGTAGCGGTCGACGATCCCCTCGGGATCGGGCAGACGCACCCGCGCCGCCTCCTGGATCGCACGATCACGGGCATCGCGGCGGCCGATGCCCTCGTGGATGCGTATCGACTCGGCGATCTGCCTGCCCACCGTGCGGATCGGGTTCAGCGCCGTGCGGGGCTCCTGGAACACGATGCCGATCTCGTCACCGCGCAGTCGCGCGAGTTCCCGATCGGGCATGCCGATCAGCTCGGTGCCGTTCCAGCGGATGCTGCCACTCGCCGCCGCGCCGTCGGGGAGCAGGCCGAGCACGGCGAGCGCGGTGAGCGACTTGCCCGACCCGGACTCTCCGATGAGACCGAGACGGGCGCCGTCCGGCACCTCGAACGAGATGCCGTCGACGACGGGGCGACCGTCGATGCGGATGACCAGGTCCTCCACGATGAGACTCATGCGACCACCGCCGGGGTGTGGATCTCGGCCGCGCGGTGACGCAGCGTCGGGTCGGTCGCCTCGCGCAGGGCGTCCCCGAGCAGGTTGAGGGCGAGCACGGTGATGGTGATGGCGAGGCCCGGCCAGATGACCGAGAGCGGGTGCACGCCGATGTAGCGCTGCAGATCGGACAGAAGAAGACCCCAGCTCGGGTCGGTGACCGCAGCGCCGAATCCCAGGTACGACAACCCGGCCTCGGCGAGCACGGCGACCGCCATCGACCATGAGAGCTGCACGATGAACACCGGGGCGACGTTGGGCAGCAGGTGCCGGAGCAGGCTCTGTGCCGGCGTCAGACCGGAGGCCCGGGCGGCGAGGACGAAGTCGCTCTGCTGCACACGGCGGAGCTCGGGGCGGGTCACGCGGGCGATGTTCACGCCGAATCCGATGCCGACCGCCCAGATCACGACCCACAGCGACCCGCCCCACACCGACGAGATCATCATCGCGATCAGCAGGACGGGGAACGCGATGAGGATGTCGACGAGCACCGCGACCGTCTCGCGGAGCCACCGGGCGGTCAGCGCGCCGAGAGCGGCGAGTGCGATGCCGACGAGGGTCGCGATGATCCCGGCGCCGACGCTCACGAAGACCGTCGTGCGGGCTCCCGCCATGAGCAGGCTCAGGATGTCACGGCCGGTGTCGTCGGTGCCCAGCAGATGCGGCCAGCTCGGCACCGACCAGCGCGCGCCGATGTCGGACGTCTGCGGGTCGAACGGCGTCCACAGCAGTGAGACGAGCGCGGTGAGAGCGACGAGCGCGATGACGATCAGTCCGAACCGCCCTGTGGCGGTGCGCAGCAGCCGTGGCAGCCAGCCGGGCATCAGGCCTCCCTCTGTCGCGGGTCGATCGCCCGATGCGCCAGATCGACGACGAACCCGACGACCAGCACGAATCCGGTGAGCACGAGAAGCTCGCTCTGCACCTTGACGAGGTCGCGGGTGCCGACGTCGGCCACGAGCATCCGCCCGATCCCCGGCAGGGTGAACAGCTGCTCGATCACCACCGAGCCGACGATGATCCCGGCGATCTGCAGCCCGAGGACCGTGATGATCGACAGGCCGACCGCGGGGATGCCGTGCGAGATCAGGGCGCGGGTGCGCGTGAGTCCTTTGGCGGCGGCGGTGCGGACGAAGTCCTGCCCCGCGGCCTGCAGCGTGGCGCTGCGGACGAAGCGCATCAGCATGGCCCCCTCCACGATGCCGATGGTGAGGGCGGGGAGCAGCAGTGACTCGATCGCCTTGCCCGGGGTGCTCCAGCCGGTGCGCGGGAACCCCTGCGGGGGGAGCCAGCCCAGCCACACCGAGAAGACCACGATCAGCATCATCCCCGCCCACACGACCGGGACGGCGGCGAGGGCCTGTGCGCCCACGCTGAGCGCGGTGCCTCCGCGCGCGTTGCGCCGCAGCGCCGCGAGGATGCCGAACGGCACGGCGATGAGCACGGCGATGAGGAGGGCCATGATGCCGAGCGGCACCGTGACCTGCGACTTCAGCAGCAGCTCCTCGCCGACCGACGCCCCCGAGAGCAGCGATGTGCCCAGATCGCCGCGGAACAGTCCGCCGATCCACTCGGCGTACTGCACGGGGAGCGGGCGGTCGAGGCCGAGCGATTCACGGAGCGCCTGGACCTCCGCGGGCGAGGCCTGGGTGCCGGCGATGAGCTGTGCGACGTCACCGGGCAGCACACGCAGCGTCAGGAAGATCACGGCACTCGACACGAGGAGCCCTGCGATGAGCAGGGCTCCTCGGACGAGCGCGTAGCGGATCACGGGGTGTGCGTCGTCACTTCTCGGCGGCCACGGTCACGCCGGCCAGGTTGATGCGGGAGTTGATCGAGTCCTTCGGGAAGCCGGTGACCTGCGGGCTCACGGCCGTGATGGTCGCGCCGTTGTACAGCCAGTCGGCCGCATGGTCCTCCGAGACGATGCGGGCCGCCTTCGCCAGGAGGTCTGCGGACGCGTCGGGATCGACCTCGGCGAGCGCCTCGGCATAGAGACTCTGCACCTCGGCGTTGTCATAGCCGAAGTAGTAGTCGGGGTTCGCGAAGTTCCCGAAGTCGCGCGGCTCGACGTGCAGCACGAAGCTGAGGTCGAAGTCGCGGTTGGTGTAGACGTCCTCGAGCCACGTCGGGAACTCCACGGAGTCGACGTCGAGGGTCACGCCGACCTTCTGGAAGTCGGAGATCAGGACCTTCGGCACGGTGGTGCCGTAGAAGCTCGGGATCGTGAGGGTGAGTTCCAGGTCTTCCTGTCCTGCCTCCGCCAGCAGCTCCTTTGCCTTCTCCGGGTCATAGGACACGACGTCGGAGAGGTCTTCATAGCCGGGGTCGAGCTCGGGGATCGGACCATAGAGCGTGGATCCCGCGCCGACGGCCGCGACGAGAGCGTCGTGGTCGATCGCGAGACGGAGCGCCTCGCGCACCCTGACGTCGTCGAGGGGGGCCTTCGCGTTGTTGAACGCCAGCGTCGCCTTGTCGGTGGTGCGGCCGGTGGTCAGGGTGAAGTCGCCGGAGTCCTCCAGCTGCGGGGCGAGGTTCGGATCCACCGCGGTGAGCACCTGCACGCCACCGTCGAGGGCGGTGTTCACGCCGGCGGTGAAGTCGGGGATGTACTGGAACTCGACCTCGGCGACACCGGCCGGCTCACCCCAGTACGCCTCGTTGCGGGCGAACGTGATGGCGCTGCCCTTGCTCCACCGGGTCAGCGTGAAAGGTCCGGTGCCGTTCTCGGCGGTCTTGAGATCGGTGGTGTCACCGGTCTGGAAGACGAGCCCGGCGGGCCCGGTGAGGGAGAAGAGGAAGTTCTGGTTCGGCGCGCTGAGCACGATCTGCACAGTGGTCGGGTCGGGCGCGGTGATCGAGGCGACCGAGGCGAACTCGGCGTTGCCCTGCAGGGTGGCGTCGGTGCGCACGGCCTCGTACGAGGCCACCACGTCGGCCGAGGTGAGGGCGGCGCCGCTGTGGAAGGCGATGCCGTCGTTGAGCGTGAACGTATAGGTCAGGCCGTCCTCCGACACCTCGTAGTCCGACGCGAGGCGTGGTTCGATCTCATTGTCCTGCGACCGGCTGACGAGGCCCTCGTAGATGTTGTCGATCAGGATCTGCTCGAGCGCCGCCCCGCTGGTGTGGCGGATGTCGAGGTTCGTCGGTTCCAGCACGAGCCCCACCTGCAGGGTCGCGTCAGGGTCGGGCTCGCCGATGGGGGCGGTGGGCTCGGGTTCGGTGCCCCCGCCCGCGCAGGCGGAGAGGACGATGGCGCTCGCCGCGATCGCGGAGATCAGCGCGAGTCGTCGCGTTCGTCGGAACATGGGGTGTTTCCTCTCGGTGCGGCATGTGCTGTGTGCCGATGGATCGAGCCTAGGGATGTGTCGGGCGGGTGTGGGCCGATGTGGAACGGGAGGTCACAAATCGGCGGAGGGGAGGGTGGCGGTGATCAGCGCCGCGAGCTCCGACGGGGCGGTCTCCTGCGCGTTGTGCGTCGCCGCGATGGTGATGACTCGTGCGTGCGGAAGCCGACGAGAGAAGTCGTCGGCATCGGACGCGCTCACGAAGCCGTCGGAGGCCCGCACGAGTGTGAGCGGGGCGCTCGTCCGCGTGAGGTCGTCCCAGCCGGCGTCGCTGAGCACCGAGGGGGCGGACTCGTCTCCCGGGGCGTGAGCTGCCAGCGCCTGAGCGGCCAGATGGGCGAAATGGTGCTTCCATTCGACTCTGCCGTCGTCGCGGACGCGGGTGTTGAACAGCACGCCGCGTTCCGTGTCGGGCCGGGAGCCGCCGAATCCGAACGCGATGGCCCGGTCGACGAGTTCGTCGCGGCTCGCGAAGTCGGTGGGGCCCGCATAGAACTCCCGCAGGGCGGCGGGTCCCGCGGAGGTGTCGATGCCGGGTGTGATGTCGACGACGATCAGCGCGGATACGAGCTCGGGGCGTGCGGCGCCGAGGGAGGCTCCGGTGAGCCCGCCGAGCGACTGCCCGACGATCAGCTGCGGGCGGTCGGTCCACGCGTCGAGGGCCGCGGCGACGTCGACGGCGAGGGTGCGCGGTGTGTAGTCGAGGTCGTCTCGCCAGGAGGAGTCGCCGTGACCCGCGAGGTCGATCGCCAGGACCGGTCGCTGCAGGGAGAGCACCGTCGTGTCCCAGGTGTGCGCGTTGAGGCCGGCCCCGTGCAGCAGCGTGATCTCGGGCGAGCCTGCTCCGTATCGGAGGGCGCTGACCTGCCGGCCGCCGGGGAGGGGCAGCGTCAGTCGCTCCACGGGGGGAGCGGCGACGCCGAGAGCCTGCGCCTGCGCGGGAAGATAGCTGAACTCGCTGATGTCGATCGCCACCTGCATATTCTGCTCTGTCCTCCGGGGTCGTGAGAAATGGGAGAGCGATATGACAGGTGATTACTGTATTTTACCTATCATTACGGCACTTGATTCGTATCTAGGCTTGTCAGTTTGTTTTCGAGCACGCAACACGTGACGCCGCATGAGGCGGCTCCGCCGGAATATCATGGACTCATGAGCGAGAAGCGTGTGCACCTCTCCAAGACCGAACCGGCCGCCTACCAGGCGCTGGACGCGTTCGCCCGGACGGTCGGCGAGATCTGCGCGGCGAACGGCATCGACGATCGTCTCAAGGAGATCGTGATGATCCACTGCTCGCAGCTGAACGGGTGCAGCTTCTGCACCCGTCTGCACGTCGACAGGGCGCTCAAGGCGGGCCTCGACACCGACACGCTCATGCAGATCGCCACCTGGCGCGAGAGCGACGTCTTCAGCGAGCGCGAAGAGGCGGCGCTCGAACTCGCCGAGGCGTTCACCTTCATCGCCGAGGAAGGCATCTCCGACGAGGTGTATGACCGGGTCGGCGGTGTCTTCACCGAGAAGGAGTACGCGGCGCTCAGCTGGGCATGCGTCTCGATCAACGCGTTCAACCGTGTCGTGATCGCCGGACGCTACCCCGTACCGCCTCGACAGCCACAGGCCCAGGCCCAGCCACAGGCCCAGGCATGACGGTCCTCGACGTCGGCGGCGTCACCAACGTCAGAGACGTCGGGGGGATGCCTGCTCGCGGTGGCCGGATCCGCTCGGGCGTCCTGCTGCGTTCGGGACAGCTCTCGGGGGTGACCACGGCCGGCGCGCACGAGGTGCGTCGACGCATCGCCCACATCGTCGACCTGCGCGACGGCGAGGAGGTGGCGGCAGAGCCGACCGAGATCGACGGACCGGACACCACGCACCTTCCCCTGTTCCTCGGCTCCGTGCGGTCCTTCTTCGAGACCGACACGAGCCTCGACGACCTCTACCTGCATCTCCTCGAGGAGAGCGGGTCGAGGCTGGTGGACGCGATCCGCATCATCGCGGCGGGCGAGCCCACGCTGGTTCACTGCACGGTGGGCAAAGACCGTACGGGCGTGACCGTGGCGCTCGCTCTGGCCGCGGTGGGTGCCGACCGCGAGGCGATCATCGCGGACTATGCGCTCACCGAGTCGCAGCTGCCCGCAGAGCGGTCGCGCCGCATCGTCGCCTATCTGCGGTCGCAGCATCCTGACGCGGTGCATGCCGCAGCTCTGGCCACGCAGTCGCCCGCACCGGTCATGCGCGCGCTGCTGCAGAAGGTCGATGAGAGGTGGGGTTCGGCGTCCGGATACCTGCGCGCCAACGGCATGACCGAGGTCGAACTCGAGCGCCTCCACGCCGCCCTCGTGGAATCGGACGCCGAGCAAGGTTAGGCAACCCTTCACCTGGTGTACGATTGATGCATCATGGAGACCTTCCTCGAGACCCGCAGCACGCGCGCCGCGCGTCGTGAAGCGCGTCGTCGCGCGCACCACCTCGTGACGGCCGACGAGCACTCGCTCGGCGAGCTCGAGGTCTTCCTGGCGACGCTGCCGCTGTGCGCCTCCGGACGGATCTTCATCGAGGTGGCCGATGCCGCCGACATCGGCGTGATCGATGCACCCGGACGCATGACGGTCACGTGGCTCGCTCGAGCCCAGCGCTCCGGCGCTCCGGGCACAGGTCGGGCGTGCGCGCCCGGTCAGGCGCTCGCGCGTGCAACCTGCGCATGGGCCGACGAGATGCTCTGCGACGACGAGTTCGAGACGCGTGTGACTCTGCTCGGCGGCTACCTCGGCTCGGCGGACATCGTCGAGCACCTGACCGGATCGCTCCAGATCCAGCCCGGTCAGATCTACGCGCCGGAGCGGTTCGGGCTTCTCCCCGCCGACCGCTGAGGCGCGCTCCGGCGTACGTAGTTGCCGTCTTCGAGACCGGCCTCGATCTCGAACCGATTGCGCAGCGGGTCCCGCCCCGCGAACAGGTAGAGCACGGGCAGCAGCATGCCGTACCGCAGCCACTGCGCCTTGTGCACGGCCTCGTGACGCAGTACTGCGTCGCTCGGGCGCGTATCTCCGGTGAGGAAGCAGCCGCCGACGCAGACGCCACCGCGATTGAAGGTCCACTGCGGCATGCCGCGGAACACCCAGAGCCCCGACCGGCGCTCGACCGGCCCCGTACTCCAGAGCGATCCCCAGATCCAGCCGACGGCGGTGCCCCACCAGTAGCCGATCCGGCTGACGGGGGAGCGCAGGAGGAACGAGGGGATCCGTCGGTCGAGGCGTCGACCTCGGGCGAGAGCTCGCTCTGCGGCGGGGCGCCAATCCTCGGTCATGCGACAGCACCCACCAGCCGCAGCAGCGCTCCGAGATCCTCGACGGCGTCGGCGGGAGAGCGGGGAGCGAATCCCGCGATCGTCGCTCCGGCGAGCGGCACGCGGGACCTCAGCGCACGGATGGCGGCGCTCAAGGCGGCAGGGGCGAGACCGAACGGCGCGGGGGAGGAGACTCCCGCGATCTCGGCCGGATCGAGCACGTCGACGTCGATGTGCACCCACACCCGCTGGGCACCGGTGGCCGCGACGGCATCCGCGAGTGCGTCGACGTCGTCGAGGTCGGAGACGGAGAGCTGACGCAGGCCGGCGAGGGGCACGACCTCCGCGTCGTCGAGATTGCGCATCCCCACCGTGACGACCCGATCGCGCCGGACGGCCGGATCGAGCACGAGCTGCGTCTCGCCCTCACCGAGCACCGCTCTCAGGGCCATGCCGGAGAAGGCGCCCGAGGGCGAGCACTCCGGGGTGTGCAGGTCGGCGTGCGCGTCGCACCAGACGACGGCGAGATCGTCGGTACCGCCGGGGAGGGCGGCGAGGGCCGCGACGGTGACGCTGCAATCGCCGCCGATGATCACCGTGTCGGCGGTCATCGCCTCGTCCACCAGTTCGCGCGTGCGCAGCAGAGCGCTGAGTCGTCGCACGCCGGTGCCGAGAGACTCGCCGGCTTCGACGGGGACGTCGAGCATCGTGGTCGCCGCGCGGGGCAGATCGCCCGCGATCGCCGACGCGCCGTCGACGAGAAGCATCGCCCGCGGGGCGGGAGAACCCTGCCACTGCGGGACGACGAGGAATCGCACCATGAATGCCTCCGTGGAGAGAGCGGATGCCCCGGACACGACGGTCCGGGGCATCCGCGGGGTGTCAGGAGCCTTCGATCGCCTGACGAGGTGCGCTGCCGCCGGCCTTCAGCTCGGCGAGACGGGCTTCGACCTCGGTGAGCTCGCCGATGTCGTCGAGGCTCTCGAACTGGGCGTCGAGGCTCGACGCGGCGAGCTCGATCTTGCCCTGCGCGAGCGCCTCCTGGCGGCGGACCTTGTCTTCGAAGCGGCCGAGCTCGCTGGTCGGGTCGAGCACGCTGATGGAGCCGACCGCATCCTGCACCTTGGTCTGCGCCTCGGCGACCTTGGCGCGGGCGAGCAGCTCGCTGCGCTTGTTCTTCAGCTCGCCGAGCTTGTCCTTCATGCCGTTGAGGCCGGACTTGAGCTTGTCGACGATCTCGGTCTGCGTGGCGATCGTCGGCTCGGCGCTGGTGGCCTCGCGCTCGGCGCTGATCTGACGCTGGAGCGCGATCTTGGCGAGGTTGTCGAACTTGTCGGCATCCGCGGCGTCGCCCTTGGTGCGCATCTCGTCGGCCTTGCGGCTCGCGGCGAGGGCCTTGTTGCCCCACTCGGTCGCCGCCTGCACGTCTTCCTCGTGGTCGCGCTCGAGGAGGCGCAGGTTGCCGATGGTCTCGGCGATCGCGGACTCGGCGTCGGCGATGCTGTTGGTGTAGTCGCGGACGAGCTGGTCGATCATCTTCTGCGGGTCTTCCGCAGAGTCCAGGAGCGAGTTGATGTTCGCGCGGACGAGGGTGGAGATACGTCCGAAGATGGACTGCTTGGTCATGCGTGTTTCCTTTCAGAGGGTCGTGCTCGATGTCCGAAGTGGTGGTGGGGGATGGTCAGAAGCGTCGTCCTCCCGAGCGGCCGCTGCGGCCGGAGGATCGACCTCCGCCTCCTCCGAATCCGGAGCTGCGGAAGCCGCCGCCTCCTCCGCCGGAGCGCCAGCTGCTGCGGCGCGAGGATCCGCCGCTGCTCCCGCCGCCCGAGAGGAGGCCGCCGATGATGCCGCCGAGGATGTCGCCGCCGAGGCCGCCGCCGTTCGAGCTGCCGCCTCCTCCGAAGATGCCGCCCCCACCCCACCCGCTGTCGTAGCGAGCGGGGGAGTAGGCCTGCAGATCGGACTGCGCCGAGGCCGCGGCCTGCCGGGCGAGATCGAGAGCCTGCGTCGCCTCGGTGAGGGCGGCCTCGGTGTTCGTGGCGCGCAGGTCGAGGGCGCGCGTCAGTCCGAGCTCGGCCTGCGACAGTCGCGTGCGCGCGGTCGATCCGACGGTGCCGCGGCGGGTCTCGATGAACTCGCGCGTCGAGCGGATCTCCGAGCCGGCCTGCGCGAGGGTCTGCTCGAGCATCTGCGCCGCCCGCTGAGCGCGGGCGACGCTCTCGCGCCCCTGAGCGATCGCCGCATCGATCTGCGTGTTCGCCGCCGTCAACGCGGCGAGCGCCGCCTGGGGACTCCGCGCCGAGCCGGTGAGATGGGTCTGCGCGCGCTGCAGCTCGGTCTGCGTCGCGGAGGCCGCGGCGGCGATCGCGCCGGACGGATCGGGGAGCTGCTGCGCCGTGGCGATGTCGCTCCGCAGCTCGGTGACCAGAGCCTGCGCGTTCGCCTCGATCTCGCCCAGCTCGGTGCCGAGCGTGGTGATCGCCTGCGCCAACTGGCCGGCTTGCGCCGTCGACTGCTCGGCGGTGCGGATCGCGAAGGCCGCCGTGCCGGTCTCTCCCGCGCTGATGGCCTCCGCGGCGGCTGCGATCGATCGGTCGGCGAGCTCGATGCGCTCCTGTGCCTGCGCGGGGTTGTCGGCGACCGTCGCGATGGCAGCCGCGTCATAGGTCGCCGTCAGCGTCGCCAGCGCAGGAGCGGCGCTCGCGAGCAGGGACTGCACGGTCGCCCTCTGGGCGCGGACGCGCTCGAGTTCCTGGGGGGCGTTCTGCTCGAGCTTGCGCAGAGCGTCGAAGGCCTCGGTGTTGGCGTCGAGCATCTCGTCGATCTCGTCGCAGATCTGGATGATGCGGATGTGCCACGCGCGCCGGTCCTGAACGGTGTCCTCGATCTCGTCGTCGAGCTTCTGCTTCAGGTCGAACGCCTCGGACATCTTGGCCCTGGCGGTCTCGATGGCTCCGCTGAACGTGGCGGTCGCGGCCTCGCCGAACTGCGCCACCGCGAAACCGAGCTCCTCACGGCTCGAGGTGATCGCATCGTCGGCCTGAACCAGTGCCGCTCCCGCCTGTGTCTGCACCTGCTCGTCGGTGAGAGTGGAGAACGGATCGTCGGGGTCGGGGTGCTCGGGCATGGCGCCCCGCCTGCGCACGGCGGCCGTGCGACGTGAGCGCCGCACGAGCGCCACGATGAGCCAGATGACCAGGGCCACGGCGATCACGCCGACCACGATGAGCGTCGCGCGCAGGGCACCGGCGCCCCCGTCGCCCTGGATCTCGTCGGCGGCGAGGGTGATCGCGCCCTCCCAGTCGTTCTGGGAGGCGAGCGGCAGGATCTTGTCCTCGACGTCGTCGAGCTTGCTGTCGCTGAGCGGGCCGTCGGACGCGGATGAGATGTAGTAGCTGCGGCCTTCGACGGCGATCGCGAGCAAGTACTGCTCCGAGCCGAGGTTGTTGCTCTCGGCCACCGCATCCGCCCACTGGGCGTCGTCGGAGGGGGAGGTGAAGTCGTCCACGAGGACGACGAAGAGATCTGCCGAGGAGTTCTCGCTGAGGGTCTGCAGCCGAGCCTCGACGGACGCCTCCTGACTGGGGGTGAGCACGCCCGCCTCATCGGTGACGTAGCCGGTGTCGAGCGAGAGCGGGTCGGTCGCCGATGCGGCGGATGCGGAGAGCACCCCGGCCGCTGCCGCCACAGTCAGTGCGGCCAGCGTCAGCCACCGTGTCTTCATCGTGTTCCCTCCGACCGGCAGCCGAGCCCCATGCGAAAGAGTCTATGCACAGAGCTCGACACGCGACACCTTCCGGAGGGGGATGACCGTTCGCCCTCAGCGGAGACACATACGCTGGAGGGCATGGACGACAGGTACGGATCGGATGTGCTCGCGTCGGGATGGCGGGAGCGCGCGGCGAAGCCGGTGCCGCAGGTGCCCGCCGAGCTCGATCTCGTCGTGGAGGTCGCCGATGACGGCTACTGCGGCGCGGTCACGCGGGTGCAGGGCGGCAACGTCGAGCTCGAGGACAGACTCGGGCGCAGACGGCTGTTCCCCCTCGGCGGCGGGTTCCTGATCGACGGGTCGCCGGTGCGTCTGGGGCCGCCCGCGCCGAAGGAGCAGGGGGCGCGGCGAACGGCATCCGGCTCCTTCGTGGTCTCCGACCAGCGAGCGCGGATCGCGCTGCCCAGCAGGATCCTCGTCGAGGGCAAGCACGATGCCGAGCTCGTCGAGAAGGTGTGGGGCGCGGATCTGCGGGTCGAGGGCGTCGTCGTGGAGTTCCTGCAGGGCGTCGACCTGCTCGACGAGCTGCTGGCCGCCGAACCGCCCACCGCGTCCCGGCGGTACGGCGTGCTCGTCGACCACCTCGTCCCCGGATCGAAGGAGTCGCGCATCGCGGATGCCGTGGCCCGTGGCCCGCACGGCAGGCACGTCCGCATCGTCGGACACCCGTTCGTCGACGTGTGGCAGTGCGTGACCCCGCGCGCGCTGGGCATCGCGAAGTGGCCGGAGATCCCGCGCGGCACCGACTGGAAGACCGGGATCTGCCGCGCCTTCGGCTGGCCGCACGAGACGCAGGGTGACACCGGGCGGGCCTGGCAGCACATCCTGTCGAAGGTGCACACCTACCGTGACCTGGAGCCGGCACTGCTGGGTCGTGTCGAGGAGCTCATCGACTTCGTGACCGCTCCCGCGCACTGAGCGGCGGTCGGCGGGGTCGGATGCCGCCGACTACCCTGGGAACATGGTCGAACCCCGTACGTTCCGTGACGAACCGGTGTCCTTCGTGCGCCGCAGCGGCCGGATGTCCGACGCTCAGGAACGCGCGTTCGAGGAGCTCGGCCCCCACTACCTCCTCGACGTGCCGCGTGACATCGCGTGGACATCGGTGCACCCCGAGGCCCGGCTGGATCTCGCGGACGAATACGGGCGTGACGCCGACCTGTACGTGGAGATCGGTTCGGGTCAGGGGCACGCGATCGTCGCGGCCGCGTCGGCGCGGCCCGACGATGACTTCCTCGCGGTCGAGGTCTTCCGTGCGGGCCTCGCTCGCACGATGCTCGACGCCGACCGGGAGGGCGCCCGCAACATCCGCGTCGTCGAGGCCAACGCCCCCGAGGTGCTCTCGTCGTACCTGCCCGAGTCCGCGGCGGCCGAGGTGTGGATCTTCTTCCCCGATCCGTGGCACAAGAAGAAGCACACCAAGCGCCGACTCGTGCGTCAGGGATTCGGCGACACCGCCGCACGCGCGCTCCGGGACGGCGGCCTGCTGCGCCTCGCCACGGACTGGGAGGACTATGCGCTGCAGATGCGCGAGGTGCTCGACGCGGACCCGCTGTTCGAGCGGGCGTTCGACGGCGAGTGGGCCGACCGCTTCGACGGCCGGGTGATGACCGCGTTCGAGCGCAAGGGCATCGCCAAGGGGCGGGACATCCGCGATCTCGTGTACCGCCGCCGGTCTCGCCCGTGACCTCGGCGCAGCGCACGCAGCCGGACTGGATCGGCGCGGTCCCCGCGCTGATCGTCTGCGCGGCGGCGCCCGCCTTCTTCGTGGTGCAGATCGTCTGGCTCGGCTGGATCCTGCTCGCGCTCGGCGTCTTCGGCGCCTGGGTCGTCGAGCGCCGCAGGCCCGAGCGCCCGGACCGGATCGTGAGCGTCGGCGCGCGGCGGGAGACGGCGCGCGCGCTCGGCGTGGCGCGCACTCCCTCCCTCACCCGTGACCTCTCCCTGATCGCGCTGGGCATGCTGATCGTGAGCGTGATCCCGCTCGCCGCCGAGCTCGACAACCTGGCCATGCTGCGTTTCACGCTCGCGCTCGGCGGTGCGGTGGCGGTTCCCTATGCGGTGTCGCGCTTCGTCTACCGCGACAGGGCGATCAGCTTTCCCTGGCGCGCGCGTCGCCGGTGGGGGCGGCTGCAGTGGGGGTGGCTGGTCGCCGTGCTGGTGCTGGGGTGGCTGATCCTGCCGTTCTACTTCATCAGCAGCGGCGTGTACCAGAACTGGCCGGTCGTCGACACGCCTGACCTCATCGCACGCCTGTTCGTCGGTGTCGGTGCCGTGGGGATCTGGGACGAGCTCTTCTTCATCTGCACGGTGTTCGCGCTGCTGCGGCGCCACTTCCCCGACGCTCTCGCGAACGTGCTGCAGATGATCGTGTTCGTGTCGTTCCTGTGGGAGCTCGGCTACCGCGAGTGGGGGCCGCTGCTGACGATCCCGTTCGCCCTGCTGCAGGGATTCATCTTCGTGCGCACGCACTCGCTCGCCTACGTGGTGACGGTTCATCTGCTCTTCGACGCGGTCGTCTTCGCCGTGCTGGTGCACGCCCACAACCCCGGTCTGCTGCCGATCTTCCTGCTCTAGGAGCTTCCGGGCGGATACGATCTACTCATGCTCATCGTCGGACTCGTCCTCGCCGCGGCCGCTGCCGCGTTCCACGTCTTCATCTTCGCTCTCGAGTCGCTGCGGTGGACGGAGCCCGAGACGAGGAAGATCTTCGGCGTCGCCAGCGAGGCGGACGCGCAGACGACGAAATCGCTGGCCTTCAACCAGGGCTTCTACAACCTGTTCCTGGCACTCGCCGCGCTGCTCGGTGTCGGCTTCGTGATCCTCGGCTCGACCACCGTGGGTCTGACGCTCGTGTTCGCGGGGACCGGGATGATGCTGGCCGCGGCTCTCGTGCTGATCCTCTCGGACCGCACGAAGGCGCGTGCGGCGACCATGCAGGGAACCCTGCCGCTGCTCGCCGTGATCGCGACCGCGATCGCCGTGGCCATCGGCTGATCCGCTGCTGAGCGCTCGCGAGGGGTGACAACCCGGTCGCAGCGGGCCACACTCGGTGCATGGCCGATTGGGTGCTGCACGTGGACATGGATCAGTTCATCGCCGCGGTCGAGGTGCTGCGCAGACCCGAGCTCGCGGGGCGGCCGCTGATCGTCGGCGGACGCGGGGACCCCACCGAGAGAGCCGTCGTGTCGACGGCGTCGTACGAGGCCAGAGCGTTCGGGATCGGTTCGGGGATGCCGCTCCGGATCGCGGCGCGGAAGGCCCCGGACGATGCCGTGTTCCTCCCCGTCGACCATCCGGCCTACGAGTCCGCATCCGCCGAGGTGATGGCGGCGTTGCGGGCCGTGCCCGGCGTGGTGGTGGAGGTCATCGGATGGGACGAGTGCTTCCTCGGGGTGACCACCGACGATCCGGAGGAGGTGGCGCGCGCGGCGCAGACGGCCGTGCTCGAGGCCACCGGGCTCCACTGCTCGGTCGGCATCGGCGACAACAGGGTGCGCGCGAAGATCGCGACCGAGTTCGGTAAGCCGCGAGGGATCTTCCGTCTCACCGCACACAACTGGTTCGAGACCATGGGGGCAAGGCCCACCAGGGATCTCTGGGGTGTCGGTCCGAAGGTGCAGAAGCGTCTGGCCGCTCACGGCATCCATACGGTGCGAGAGCTCGCGGATGCCGACGAGGCCGTTCTCGTCGACGAGTTCGGGCCCCGGATGGGAGTCTGGTATCACGGACTCGGCTCGGGACTCGGGCCGAGCGCGGTCGACCCGACGCCGTGGGTGGCTCGGAGCCACAGCCGCGAGACGACGTATCAGCAGAACCTCACGGCCGTCGAGCAGGTGCGCGACGCGGTGACCGAGCTCGCCGCCCACGCCTTCGACGACTGCGCCGCAGAGGGCCGCGCGGTCGTCCGGGTGCACCTCAAGGTGCGCTACGCGCCGTTCGAGACCAGGACGTTCGGCCACAAGCTCGTCGCGCCGACGACACGGCGAGACGACGTGATCGCCGCAGCGCTCGCCCTCGCAGCCACGATGGATCCGCAGCGAGAGGTGAGACTTCTCGGCGTGCGCGCCGAGAAGACGATGCCCGAGGGCGAAGGGTCGACCGAGCGCACGCCGGTGCGCGGCAGGATCTGAGCGGCGCGGAGCTGGGTGGACCTGTCGGGGCGGGCCGGTGGCCCACCCCGACACGCGAAGTCAGAACTTCAGCAGCACCTTGCCGACGCGTCCTGCGGTGTTGCTCGCCCGCACGGCGTCCGCCGCATCCGCAGCGTCGAAGACGCCGGCCACGGGCAGCGTGAGCGTGCCCTCGGTGACGCGCTGGATCAGCTCGCCGAACAGGGCACCGCGGGTGGCGGCATCCATGGTCTGGATGACCTTGCTGCCCCAGAAGCCCTTGACCGTGGCCTGCTTGAAGATCACGTCGCCGGAGCGGATCTCCATGACGGGCGAGTTCATGGCGCCGAACGCCACCAGGGTGCCGCCCTCTCCGAGCAGGGAGAGTACATCGCCTGCGGAGGATCCGCCGACGGAGTCGATGCCGAAGGCGACGTGCGCGCCGTCGGTGAGACGGGCGACCTGCTCGCGCCAGTCATCCTGGTCGGTGGCGACGACGTTCTCGATGCCCTGCTCGCGGAGCTCGTCGACGCCGGCGGCGCGTCGCACCAGACCGATGACGTTGATGCCGCGTGCGGCTCCGAGCTGGGCGAGCATGCGTCCGACGGCGCCGTTCGCAGCGTTCTGGACGATCCAGTCGCCCTTCTCGGCACCGAGGAACTGCAGCAGGCTGATCGTGCTGAACGGCATCGAGACCAGCTGCGCGGCGCTCTCGTCGTCGAGCGACTCGGGAACCGGGATGAGGCCCGCCGCGTCGGCGACGACGAACTCCGACCAGGCGCCGAACGTGCCGCCGGTCGCGACGCGCTGTCCGACCGTCAGGGTGTCGACGCCCTCGCCGAGGGCATCCACGACGCCGAGGGCCTCGGTGCCGGATGCGGCGGGGAGCTCGGGCTTGAATCCATAGGTGCCGCGGATCGTCCACAGGTCGTGGTTGTGGATCGGCGACAGGACGACGCGAAGGCGGACCTGGCCGGGGCCGGGCTCCGGCGTCGAGCGCTCGGTGACCTCGAGGACGTCTTCGGGCTCGCCGAATGTGCGGTGCGTGAGTGTGCGCATGATGTGCTCCTTGTGGGATCTGTCGTGGGGTGGTCGGCGGCTGATCAGTCGTCGGAGACGGTGATCGCGACGTCGATGTTGCCGCGGGTCGCGTTGGAGTACGGGCACACCTGATGCGCGGCGTCGGCGAGGGCCTGGGCCTGGTCGTGCGGGAGGTCGGGGATGACGACCTCGAGCTGCACGGCAAGGCCGAATCCGCCCTCGCCGTTCGAGCCGATCTGCACACGCGCTCCGACGGACGAGTCGGTGATCTTGACCTTCTGCGTGCGGGCCACGCTCTGGAGCGCGGAGTGGAAGCATGCGGCGTAGCCGGCGGCGAACAGCTGCTCGGGGTTCGCGCCGTCGCCGCTGCCGCCCATCTCCTTGGGAATGGCGAGGTCGAGCTCGAGGCGGCCGTCGCCCGTGGCGACACGGCCGTCGCGGCCTGCTCCGGTGGCGAGTGCCTCGGCGGTGTAGAGAGCGTCCATCGTGTGGATTTCCTTCCGGTTGTGGTCTGTCAGCGCGTGGTGCGCGGGGGAGTGAGGGTCTATGGGGTCTTCTGCAGCCGGGCCGTGAGCTCCTGCAGCTCGGCGATCAGGCGGTGGCGCTGGTCGTCGTCTTCCATGCCGGCGAGCGCGGCGACGGCCGAGTGCACGGGCGCGACCTCGGATCGCAGCGCAGTGCCCGCCTCGGTGAGGCCGACCGTGACGACGCGCTCATCGGCGACGCTGCGTGACTTGGTGACGTAGCCCGCCTGCTCCAGGCGACGCACGAGCGGGGAGAGCGTGCCCGAGTCGAGCTGCATGGCGTCGCCGAGCGAACCGATCGTCTGCTCGCCCTCCATCCAGAGGATCGCGAGCACGAGGTACTGCGGGTACGTCAGGCCCCAGGGGGCGAGCAGGGTGCGGTACGCCTGCGTCGTCGCGCGGGCGGCGGAGTAGAGCGAGAAGCACACCATCTCATCGGTCACGGCCATGACATTATTATTGCACGCGATTAGGTTGTGTACAACTTAATTGGCGAGGCGTAGCCGCCGATCACTCGAAAAGGTCGGCGGGTCGCGTCACGGGCGCACGGGAGGGAGCATCCGGTGCGAGAGCGCGCGCACCGAGCCCAGCCGTTGCCCGCCGCGGAGGAACAGTCCGATCGCCGTGAGGCGACGACGCAGACCCCACCAGCTCACCAGGGCGAGCGACTCGGAGACGATCGAGCCGCTCATCTTGGACTCTCCGTGCACGCGCTCGACGAAGGTGATGGGCACTTCGACGACCCGCAGGCCGCGCTCGAGAGCGCGCCAGAGCAGGTCCACCTGGAAGCAGTACCCCTGGGAGGCCACGTGCGCGAGGTCGATGCGGCGCAGGGCGGCGGCGCTGAACACGCGGTAGCCGCCGGTGGAATCGCGCACGTCGATGCCGAGTGCGAGGCGAGCATAGAGGTTTCCGCCGCGACTCAGCACCTCGCGGTGGCGGGACCAGTTCAGCACGCGTCCGCCGGGCACCCAGCGCGAGCCGAGAACGAGATCGTGGTCGATCAGCTGCTCCACGAGCTTCGGGAGCTCCTCCGGACGGTGCGAGCCATCAGCGTCCATCTCGACGAGCGCCCAGTAGTCGCGTTCCAGTCCCCACGCGAATCCGGCGAGGTACGCACCTCCGAGGCCGTTCTTCTCGGTGCGATGCAGGACGTCGACCTGAGGATGCCGCGCGGCCAGCGCATCTGCCAGCTCGCCCGTCCCATCGGGGGAGGCGTCGTCGACGATGAGGATGTCTGCGTCCGCCGCAGCGAGCACGCGAGTGACGATGCCCTCGAGGTTCTCGATCTCGTTGAACGTCGGGATGATGACGAGCGTCTCGTTCATGGGTGGTCCTTTCGAGAGGTCAGACGCGGAGTTCCGCGAAGACGATGAGGTTGTCGAGGTAGTGGCCGGTCGAGGAATCGAAGATGCCCCCGCAGGTGATCAGGCGGAGCTCGGGGGCCGGCACGTTGCTGTAGACGGCATCGGTGGGGAACTCGGCCTTCGCCGACTGGGTCGAGCCGCTGACCGTGAACGTGAGGGTCGTGCCGTCGGCACGGGTGACGACGATGTCGTCGCCGGGGGACAGAGCACCGATGTCGGCGAAGACGGCCGGCGCGGTGGGGGAGTCCACATGGCCGGCGATGATCGCCGGACCGACCTGACCGGGCACGACTCCGCCGGAATACCACCCGGCGAGGTCGAAGTCGACAGGGGCGGCGAGGCGTCCGCTCCCATCGATCGCCAGATCCTCGAGCGCCGTGTCGACGCCGATCGCGGGGATCTGCACGCGAGTGGGAGGTGCGGTCTGGGCCTGTGGCTCCGGGGTCGACGGGTCTTGCAGACCACCCGCGGAGAAAGGGCCGGCCGGAGTCGGTGGCGCGGCGGGCACGGACTGCGCACCGATCGCACCGCACGCGCTCAGAAGCAGCGCGAGCACGAGAGCCCCCGCGGTGACGACAATTCGGGTCGCGCTGCTCCTGGACATCAGAGCTCTCCCGTCGCGCAGCCACCGAGGGCGTCATCCGTGAGCATCGCGGTGGACAGCATCACCCAGGCGGCGCCGTAGTAGGTCGGGTACTCGGCGGCGAGCTCTGCCGCGCGTTCGAGGTCGGAGGTGGCCGCGGACTCGTCGCCCGAGGCCTTCGCCGAGGCGGCGCGTGCGGCGAAGCCGAGCGGGGACTGCTCCTCCACCAGCGCGCCGCCCCCGAGGTCGAGGCGCGACTTGACGTCGTCCTCGCGGTCGAGTGTCGCGAGCGGCCGGCCGGCGAGCGCGACGTCGGCCGGTGCGCATGACTCCGCGTAGCGCAGCATCAGGCGCGGCGCATCGAAGCCGTACTGCACCGGATCACCGCCGCCTCGTGGACCCGGCATCGGTTCGACGAGTCCATCCGTGTGCACCTGTGCCCAATCGGGCGGCAGGTCGGTCGCTTCGAAGATGTCGGTGGTCACCGCGGCGCTGCCCGCCTGCAGCTCGTCCCAACGGGGATCGCCGGTGGCGGCGCTCAGCACCTCGAACGTCACGGGCGAGGCGTAGCTCGGGTTGTAGGCGTAGGGCTCGCGATCCGCTGCCCACAGCCCGGGGAGGAGGATCCGGCCCTGCGCCGTCTCGACGGTCATCCGATCGGCGATCGTGGTGGCGAGTGCCACACCATCGTCATGGAGGTCGGACCGCCCGAAGCGGTCGCCGGCGAGCACGAGCGCCCGTGCGGCGTCGAGGTCGGCATCGGAAGCCGGCTCGTCGTCGACGACCTCGCCCTCGTCCCAGCGCCACGCGAGAAGTCCGTCCGGGCGTACGAGCTCGTGCTGCGTCCACGACCAGATCTCGTCGAACCGCTGCTCGTCCTCCGCGACGACGGCGGCGAACAGGCCATAGGCCTGGCCCTCGCTCACCGTGTCTCCGCCCTCGTCGTGGCGCACCACGCGTCCATCCTCGACCCAGTCGTCGAGGAACGAGGTGGCGAGCGATGACGCGTCGAGCTCAGGGGCTCCGTCTCCTGACGGGGGAAGCGCCGTCGAAGTGGCTTCAGGCCCCGCATCCGGAGGCCCGTGGTCGGAAGAGCTCACGCCGACGGCCACCACGGCGGTGCCGGCGGTCACCAGCACCGCCCCGGCCGCGACGGCGATCAAGGTGGACCGACGCATCAGAGAGCCTCGCCGAGGCGCTTCGCCGGCGCGACAGAGTTCGCGGCGTCGGAACCGAGGTATCCGCCGCCGGTGTCGACGCCGCCATCCGGCACGTCACCGACAGAAGAGCTGTCCAGGACCGGGAGAATGGTGAGTCCGCCGTCGGAGGTGTCGAGGACGAACAGCGTCGTCACGCTCCCCGGCGAGACGGAGACCTCGGCGGTGTCGGCGACACCCTTCCCTTTCAGGTCCAGCGTCCAGTCGCCGGCGGGGATCTCGGCGTAACCGGTGGCCGAGCCGGCCTTGGCGTCGCGGGCGATGGCATCTCCCTGCGTGGTCGTGACATCGACCTCGGGCGTGAGGGTCGATGCCTGGATGAGCCGGATGCGTGCGGCTCCCGTGGCGGGCTCGGTCAGATCGTCATCGAAGGCGCGTACCTGCAGATCGTCGGTCTGCCCGTAGGCCGCCACAGTCGTCGCCGTGCCGCTCTCGATCGTCACGGTCTCGGAGATGACGGGGACGCTCGATCCCGAGGCCCCGGCCGGCACCATGCTCACGGTGTAGCTGCCCGCGGGGAGTTCCCGATAGTCGGACACATCTCCGTAGCCCACGCCATCGAGCTCGAACAGGGTCGAGCCGCCGCTGACCGCCGAGACGCGCACGTCCACGGACTTCGTGTCGGGCGAGAGATGGCCGAGTCGCAGCCAGCCGGCCTGACCCGATGTGGCGGCGGGCACCGCGGCGCTCTCGGCCGTCGTGGCTGCGGTCGACGACAGCGGGGCGGCGACCAGCATCAGCAGTGCCGTCGCGCCGGTTGCCATGGCGATGTTCAGGCGCGAGGATCGTGAGTTCTTCATGATGTGCTCCTTCGATGGGGTTCGTGCGGGTATCGGTTGTCAGGGCAGCGTGGGCTGCACTGAGACGGAGTAGCGGAGGACGACGCTGTCGCCGTCGATCTCGACGGATGACGGCGCGTACGTGCCCTGGAGGGTGTCGACGAGCTCTCGCGCCTCGGGGCTGAGCCCGCCGTCGACGACGGTGGGCGCCGCCGCGATCGTCGAGAGGGACACCTGACGGAAAGCGAGACCTTCCTCTCCGTCCACGATCGGGAAGCCGGACACGCTCACCGAACCGGAGCCGGCGAGAGTGGCCAGAACGGCGACGATCCGCTCGTCGACCTGCCCTGCGGTGAGGCGGTCGCGATCGTCTGCACTCAGCTGCACCTCCGGGTTCGTCGCGAGGGCCGAGCCCAGAGTCGTGCGATCCTGCACGGCGGCTTCCTGGGATGCGGCGGCCTGCTCCGCGCCGTCGATCGTCACCCGACGTACGTCGACCGCCTGCGTGCCTTCGCCGAACGTGGCGACGACCACGGAGTTGTCGATCGCCTCCTGCACCTGCGGGAAAGCACCGGGGAAGGTGCGCATCGAGTCGGTGGTGACCACGTAGTCGGCGTCGCGCCAGCCGTTCGGCGAGTCGGCCTGCACGGCGGGGTCGGTGTCGAGCTTGTAGTACCAGATCACGTTGTCGCGGTCCCAGCCGGCCTTCACCAGGTCGACCCACATCGCATCGTCGACGATCACGCGCTGGTCGGTCGACGCGTTCTCGATGAGCCACTCCTGCGCTCCCCGCAGCGGCTCGTCGAGGTCGGCGAGCACGAATCCGCGCAGCTGCGCGGTCCACAGCGGAGCGGCGACGACGGCGCCGATCGCCGCCACGGCGACGGCCCCGATGGCGAGGGGTCTCCTGCTCGCACCTCGGCGGCGGATGCGGGCGACAGCCGCATCGAGGACACCGGCGATCAGCAGAGCGCCGAACGGGATGAGCATGATCACGTACGGCACCGGGAGATACCCGCCGGGACGGAACATGAAGACCGTCATCGCGAGCACGAGCACCGCGTACGGACGAAGTCGGGGGAGGAGGAGTGCCGCCGCGGCAGCGAGGAGGCTGAGCACGATGAACACCGGATCCAGCTGCCACCACATGCCCAGCGTCCGGTTGATCAGAGAATCGGGATCGGTGATCGAGCCGCTGCCCTCTCGCGAGCCCAGCTGGAAGGTGATGCCCTCGATCAGGCTGACGCGGTCAGCGCCGGCGAGAAGCTCACCCTTGACCGCCGCGAGGAGCAGATAGCTCCCGCCGATCAGCACCAGCACGCTGGCTGCGACCGAGAGCGTGTAGCGACGGGTCTCCTTGCGAGACGAGCGCACCATGACCCAGATCAGGATCGGCAGCGCGAGCAGGAAGGTCTCCTTGGTCAGCACCGAGATGCCGAAGGCCGCGGCAGATCCCGCGAAGGCCGCGAGCTGACCCCGACGGTTGGTCGCGAGGAAGAAGGCGAGCAGGAACCACGGCACCGCGACGTTGTCGAGGTACACGGTGCGATGGAACTGCACGGCGAGGGGAGACAGAGCGAAGATGATGCCGGTGGCTGCCGCCGCGCCCCGGGACATGCCCAATCGGCGGGCCAGTGCCCACAGCACGGCGACCGAGATCAGAGCGGCGACCAGGACGGCTTCACGGCCGGCCAGCACGGCGATGTCCCACCGCTCGAAGGCGCCGGTGAGCTGCGTGTACCCGGCGATCTGCAGCCACCCCAGAGGGGGATGGTCGTACCAATAGGTGTAGTGGGCGAGCTCGCCGAGGTGTGTCACCGCCCAGGCCTGCGCGGTGTATGTACCCTCGTCGTCGATGCGCTGCGGGGCGCCGCCGACGTTCAGGAAGTTGACGATCGCGCTGACGACCAGCACTGGCACCAGCCAGAGCAGATCGCGTGCGTGGGTGCGCACCCAGTCGGCCGCGCGACGACGCGCGCCGCCGAGACCGCGGGGGGACGGCGCGTCGCCGGGTGTCGTGACGGCGTCCGTGCGGTCGGGCTGTACGGGCTTCTCGAGCGTGGTGCTCATGCCGTCACCTCCTGTGCGACAGGGGTCGCTGTGACGCGGGCGGGGCTCGCCCCGTCGTCGCGGTGTGCGCCGGTGTGCTCGGTCTTCTCCCAGCCGCGCTCGCCGCGCAGTTCGCGGAAGACCGCACGCATGGCCGCACCGGCCAGCAGCACCTGGAAGGGGATCGTCCCGAGTACCAGTCGCACGTAGTCGACGGCGCGGACCTTCTGTCCGTACAGCCTGCCGAACTCGCCGAGTCCGGCGATCTCGACGGCGACCGTGACGATGGTGGGAGCCAGCGGGATGAAAGTGAGCAGCGCCACGAGTGTGGGCACCTTCACGACGAGGATGAGGAACAGCGAGAGCGGGATCAGCAGACCCGTCGTCGCCTGCAGGAAAGGCATCGCCAGCATGTAGCGCGCGAACAGCCGCTGCCCACGAGTGGGCAGGGCGCGCCATTCGCCCTTGCGCAGGACCTGCAGGAATCCCTGATTCCAGCGCGTGCGCTGCTTGTAGAAGGACTTCAGCGTGCCGGGAGTCTCCTCGCGGGTGACGTACTCGGGGCTGTATGCGACGACCACCTTCTCGCCCTGACTCGACAGCCGCACGCCGAGTTCGCAGTCCTCGGCGAGGCACTCTGCATCCCAGCCGTGGTTGTACTCGAGCGCGTCGCGCGTGACGAACACCGTGTTTCCGCCGAGAGGGATGAAGTTCGCTCCCGCATGGAAGTGCAGACGCGAGCGGAACCAGAAGTAGTACTCGAGCACGTTCCGCAGAGACCACCAGGAGCTGCGGAAGTTCATCAGCTGCACGCCGCCCTGCACGACGGTGGCACCGCTTTCGGTGAAGCGCGAATCGATATGGCGCAGGAGTTCGGGGTGCACTTCGTCCTCGGCGTCGAACACTCCCACTATCGACCCGGTGGCATACGCGAGAGCGCGGTTCAGTGCTTTCGGCTTGTTCTTGGGGACGCTGTCGTCGACGACCACCTCGATGCGGTCGGGATGCCGGTCGGCAGCGGCTCGCACGACCGCCGCTGTGCCGGGGTCGTCATCGCCGACGATCGCGATGATCTGCACGTCGGGGTGGGTCTGCGCGGCCAGTGCGTCGAGGGTCTGGCCCATGACCTCCTCCTCGTGCCTTCCCGGCACGAGGAGAGTGAAGGTGTGCTGCGGAGCCTGGGGCTCCTTCGAGAACGCCGTGCTGTCGTAGGTGCTCTTGGAACGCCAGGCGTACAGCATCCACCACAGAGTGGTCACGGCGATCGCGGTGAGCGACAGAGCCACGAGGACGAGCCCGGAGTACCCCACGATCGCAGCCCAGTCGACGCCGGCGGTGCTCTGCGACGTGTCGATGAGCCCGGGGTCGAGGACGTCGCGGTTGGGTACGCCCTGCGGAACCGGTGCCTGATCGGGTGCGGGCGTCAGCAGGGGATCCGGAGCGGGATCGCTCTCGAAGCGGCGAGGGATGAGGGAGGAGTGGGCGGTCATGAGGTGGCCTCCTGAGGAGTGCGGAACACGAGGAACCGGTAGGTGAAGTACCGGAAGAGGGTGCCGAGCACGAGTCCGATGACGTTGCCGGAGATGTTGTCCGCGAGAGCGGAGGTGAACCCGAGCAGGTAGTGCGAGACGAACAGGCAGCCGGACGCGATCAGCAGCCCGCCTCCGTTCGCGAGCAGGAAGAGCAGGAGCTCTTTGGCGACCGCGGGCCGTCTCGTCGTGCGGAACGTGACGTAGCGATGCCCGAGCCAGGCGACCCCCGTCGCGACGGAGACCGAGATCACCTTCGCCCAGATGACCTGATCGGGCATCACGGTCGCACGCAGCAGGTTGTAGCCGCCCACGTCGACGACGAAGGCGATGAGCCCCACGCCGCCGAAGGTGGCGAGCTGGGGGACCGCTCCTCGCAGTGCGGAGGCGAGGCGAGACATCAGAAGAGATGGCGCGGAGGGGGTGAGCGTCATGCTGGGGGTTCGGATGCACTCGTCCAGACGGATTGGATGCGATTCGCGGAAAAAGACGGAAATCGCGCGATCTGCGCCCCGATCGACGACGGTGCGGCGTCGGCGTCTCCTCAGAGATGAGCAGACGCATCGCGAAGCCCGGAGAGTTCTATGATTCTGCCCACAATACGATTTAGCTAGCTAAGCTAGCAGTCATGGAACGATACTTTCGGCTTCGGTGGGCGGGCCTGGTCTTCATCAGCATCGCGGTCTCGCTGATCATCGTCGACTCGACGATCGTCAACGTCGCGATCCCTGCGATCGTCGACGATCTCGGCATCACGTCCACCGAGGTGCAGTGGGTGCAGGAGGCCTACACGCTGGTGTTCGCCGCGCTGCTGCTCGTGTTCGGGAGTCTCGCCGATCGGTTCGGCCGGCGACGCATGATGCTGATCGGAGTCGTCGTCTTCGCCGCCTCATCCGTGCTCGCCTCCTTCGCACCGGACGGCGGGATGCTCATCCTCGCCCGACTCGCACAGGGCGTCGGAGGGTCGATGATCCTCCCCACGACGCTGTCGATCATCAACGCCACCTTCCGTGGCAAGGAGCGCGGCATCGCCTTCGCCGTCTGGGGATCGACGATCGGCGGCATGGCAGCTGTCGGTCCGCTGCTGGGCGGATGGCTGACCACAGCGTTCTCGTGGCGCTGGGCGTTCGGCATCAACATCCCGCTCGGCATCATCATCGTCATCGGCGTGCTGCTGACCGTCGCCGAATCCCGCAGTGATCGGACGTCGCGGATCGATGTCGTCGGCGCGCTCCTCTCGGTGCTCACGATGGGAAGCCTCGTCTTCGGACTCATCGAGGGGCGGACCTACGGCTGGTGGCTCGTCGACCAGCGTCCGCAGATCGGCGACTGGACCTGGCCGCTCGACCTGTCGCCGATCCCTTTCGCCTTCGCGCTCGCCCTGGTCTCCCTCGTCGCGTTCATCGTGTGGGGAGTGCACCGCGAGCGTCACGGCAGGTCGACCCTCCTGGCCCTGCGTCTGTTCGCGATCCCGTCGTTCCGCAACGGAAACATCGCGGCCACGGTGGTCTCGCTGGGGGAGTTCGGCATCATCCTCGCGCTGCCGCTGTGGCTGCAGTTCGTGCTGGGCTTCGATGCCCTGCAGACCGGACTGCTGCTGCTGGCGCTCGCCGGCGGATCGTTCGTCGCCAGCGGTGCAGCCGGTGCGGCGAGCGGCAAGGTCGCGCCCGTGTGGGTCGTCCGCGCGGGGCTGATCGCAGAGATCGTCGGTGTCGCCGGCGTCGGCTTCGTCATCGCGCCAGACGCGTCATGGGTCCCGCTCATTCCGTTCCTCTTCGTCTACGGGCTCGGCGTGGGGCTCGCGACGGCCCAGTTGACCGGTGTCGTCCTCGCCGATGTCCCGGTCGCGGACAGTGGCGCGGCATCCGGCACGCAGTCGACGTCGCGTCAGCTCGGGGCCGCTCTCGGCGTCGCGGTGCTGGGCACCGTGCTCTTCACCAGCACGGCTGGGATCCTCGATTCCTCGCTCGAGGCGAGGGGAGTGCCCGCCGATCAGCGTGATCAGGTCGTGGCGTCGGTCGTCGACAGCGCAGGGGCCGCCATCAGCGGACTGGAGGCGCAGCCCGAGACCGCGGACATCGCGGATGACGCCAAAGCAGCCTTCTCCGACGGAACGCGTTTCTCCGCGTGGACGGCGGCAGGGTTCCTCACGCTCGGCCTGCTGTCGACGATCTCCCTCGGCGCCGGTGCACGGAGTCGCAGCGAAGACGAGGAGACGGACGCAGGCCCTCAGACGACGGATGCTGCCGCGGAGAGCGATTCTTCGCGCTGATCGCCGGGTGAATACGAGAAGAGCCGCCTGAAACCAGGCGGCTCTTCTCGTACGTGCGGGTTCGGCGGTCGAATTCTCACTCGTTCCGCGTGTATCCCTTGGTGCCCCCGACAGGAGTCGAACCTGCGACCTACGGTACCGGAAACCGGCGCTCTATCCACTGAGCTACGGAGGCGTACCGAACGACGATATCACTGCTCGGGAGTGGTCTCCGACCCACCGGCCTCCGTCACCGGCGCGTCGCCCAGTTCGGCGAGAGCCGCGGCGAGCTTCTCGGCCAGGTAGCGGTGGCCGTCGGTCGAGGGATGCTTGCGCCCGACCTCCACGTCGATGACCGACAGGTAGTTCTGCGCGGTGATCCAGTTCTGCGCGATGGGGGAGATGTACCACCAGCCGCGGGCCGCGGCGAGATCGCCGAGGTCGGTGTCGATCCGCGCCGTCTCGGTGCCGACGGGCAGCTCGTGCGGCGCGGGGCCGAGTACGACGATCGTCGCCTCCGGGTACTTCGCCGCCATCGCGTCCCACGCGGCGGTCACGGCCTCGCGATACCCCGCCGCGCCCTGAGCGCGGTCGTTGATGGATCCCTGCAGGATGACGAGGTCGGGCGTGAGGGTCGGATCGAGAGCGGCGATCCGCTCGCCGAAGGCGGGGCCGTCGATCCCCGGCTTGAGATACCCGCTGCCGCGGACGCCGTCGACGATCGTCTCGCCGTCGAGCAGCTCGGCGAGCACGTAGGCGTAGCCGAGGGTGGGCTCGGTCGCGGCCGAGCCGTAGGTCCACGAGTCGCCGAAGACGAGAACGGTCGGATGCTCGGGCAGCAGCAGGGGGACGGGGGCGATGGTCACCGCCTCACCGCCGGCCGCGGCTCCCGCGGGAGGTGTCGAGGGCACCGAGACCCAGGGGCGCCAGACCCCGAGGGCCACGGCGGCCACCGCCAGGATCACCGCGATGACGAGGCCCGCGAGGGGCAGACGGTGACGGGTGGAGGCGGCCTTCATGGCATGACTGTAGATCACGTTCCCGCTCCCGCAAATTCGGGGGCCCACCGCGCCGTAAACTGGGACGGCTATGAACCCTGACACACTCGCCGAAGCCCTCCTCGCCGTCCTCGCACCGATCGCCGAGGAACGACGTCCCGGCGAGCCGTTCGAGCTCGCCGCATCCGACATCGTGCTCGACCGTCCCCGCAACCGCGAGCACGGCGACTGGGCCTCGAACATCGCGATGCGCCTGGCGAAGCCGTTCGGCACCAACCCGCGGGAACTCGCTCAGCAGATCGCCGACGGTCTGGCGAAGGTCGACGGCATCGAGAGCGCCGAGGTCGCGGGCCCCGGGTTCATCAACATCCGTCTGGATGCCGCCGCTGCCGGCGCTCTGGCGAAGGTCATCGTCGACGCCGGAGTCGCATACGGACGCAACGACACCCAGGCCGGCAAGTCGATCAACATCGAGTTCGTGAGCGCGAACCCGACCGGCCCGCTGCACATCGGCCACACGCGCTGGGCCGCTCTCGGCGACGCGATCGCGCGTGTGCTGGCGGCATCCGGTGCCACCGTCGCGCGGGAGTACTACATCAACGACGCCGGCGTGCAGATGGAGCGGTTCGCGAAGTCGGTGCTCGCCGCCGTGAAGGGCGAGCCGACGCCGGAGGGCGGTTACGCCGGAAGCTACATCGCCGACCTCGCTGCCCGAGTGATCGAGGCCCGCCCCGATCTGCTCGATCTCGAGGCGGAGGAGCAGGTGGTCGTCGCGCGCGAACTCGCCTATGGGTTCCAGCTCGATGAGCAGAAGCAGTCGCTGTCGAAGTTCAACGTCGACTTCGACGTGTGGTTCTCCGAGCGCACGCTGCACGCCAAGGGCGCCGACGGCACGAGCTTCGTCGACCAGGCCGTCGACCGCCTGCGCGAGCAGGGGCATGTCTTCGACGACGAGGGTGCGGTCTGGGTGCGCACGACCGACTTCGGCGACGACAAGGATCGGGTGATCCGCCGCTCGAACGGCGAGTACACCTACTTCGCGGCCGACGCCGCCTACTACCTGAACAAGGGCGATCGCGGGTTCGAGTACAAGCTGTACCTCCTCGGCGCCGACCACCACGGCTACGTGCATCGCCTCAAGGCCATCGCGGGAGCCGCGGGGGAGGACCCGGAGAAGAACGTCGAGGTGCTGATCGGCCAGCTCGTCTCGGTCGGCGGAGCGCGCCTCAGCAAGCGCGCCGGCAACATCATCGAGATGGACGACCTGCGCGAATGGCTCGGCACCGATGCGCTGCGGTACTCGCTGGAGCGCTCTCCTGCGGACTCGCCGCTCGCCCTCGACCCCGAACTGCTGCAGAAGCGAACGAACGACAACCCCGTCTTCTATGTGCAGTACGCCCACGCGCGGACGCACAACGTGGCTCGCAACGCTGCGGACTCGGGCGTCGACCGTTCGGAGTTCGCCCCCGAGACGCTCACCCATGAGACCGAGAGCGCGCTGCTCGGAGCTCTCCAGGAGTTCCCTCGCATGGTGGCCTTCGCCGCCGAGGTGCGCGAGCCGCATCGGGTCGCCCGCTACCTCGAGGAGCTCGCCGGCCTGTACCACCGCTGGTACGACAACTGCCGCGTGATCCCGCAGGGCGACGACCCCATCGAGACCGTGCATCGCACGCGCCTGTGGCTCAACGACGCCGCGGGTCAGGTCTTGCGCAACGGGCTCGACCTGCTCGGCGTCTCGGCGCCCGAGCGCATGTGACCGGCGTCCGCGACGCCGACAGGGGGATGACAGCATGAGCGACGACAACGAGACGCTTCCCTACCCGTCGGGGGACACCGAGCATCCGACGCTCGTGATCCCCGGGGGCGCAGACGGTGAGGATGCCGCTGAGGCCGCACCGGCGCCGCGTCGACGCCCCCGCTGGCCGTGGGTGCTGGCCATCGTCCTCGTCGTGCTGGCCCTGCTCGTCGTTGCGGCGGAGCTCATCGTGCGCGCCGTTCTTCCCGGGATCGTGCGCGGGATGGTGATCGAGCAGCTCGACCTGCCCGCCGACCAGCAGCTCGAGGTGGAGGCCGACGGCATCCTGCTGCCGCAGCTGATCGGCGGCTCGCTCGACACGTTGCATCTGTCGACGGAGTCCGTCACGCTGCAGGGCATCACCGGAGCCGTCGACGCGACCGTCGCCGGCGTGCCGCTGCGCGGTGGCGACCTCGGCGGCGCGACCGGCACGATCCGCATCGACGAGTCGCAGTTCGGCAGCCTCCTCGCCGACACCGATCTTCCCGTCGAGTCCGTGACGCTCGAAGAGCCCAACGCGACGGTGTCCGGGTCCGTGACGGTGCTCGGACTCTCGATCCCGCTGTCGCTCACCGTGCTCCCCGGGGTCGCCGACGGCGACCTCGAACTGACTCCGGTGGGGGCCGCCATCGGCGGACTCGAGGTCGACGCCGATCAGGTCGGCTCGTCGTTGGGCGCGCTGGGAACCCGGCTGACCGAGACGCAGCGGGTGTGCATCGCCGACCAGCTCCCCGCCGGCATCACCCTCGTCGGGCTGAAGATCGTGGGCAGCGAGGCCGTGATCGACGTGGACGTCGACGGCGCCATCGCGACGGATGAGAGTCTGCTCGAGAAGGGCACCTGCCCGAGACGCTGAGCGTCAGCCCGCGGGCTTCTCGGTCTTCGACTCCGACCGCGCGTCGAGCTCGGCCTTCTGCGCGTCGCGCAGCTCGGCGGTCGCGAGAGCGACTTCCGCTTCGGCGCGGCGCACGCGTCGCTGGGGGAACGTCGATGCGCCGTAACGGGCGTGCACGCGATCGCGACGCTCCTCTTCGGTGGTGACGATGAAGGCGGACGAGATCAGGATCACCTGCGTCGACAGGTTGAGCCAGATGAGCAGCGCGAGCAGTGAGGCGAACGACGCGAGCAGCGGGTTGCTCGTCGCGCCGCCGATGAACAGCCCGGACAGCTCCTGCAGCACCAGCAGGCCGACGCCGCCCAGCAGCGCCCCGCTCCACAGGGAGCGCGCCGACGGCTTCGTCCCCGAGAGCACCCGGAAGACCCCCGCGATCAGCGCGGTGTCGAGCGCCAGCACGACGAGAAGCGACACGATCCGGATGCTCCAGATCGCGAGCGCGGAGTCGTCGGCGATGCCCAGCAGGCCCGCGATCCAGGTGATGCCGATCCGACCGATGAACGTGATCGCGGCGGCCGCCACGAACGAGAGTCCGATGCCGATGGCGAGGAGCAGGTTGCGCAGCATCACCCAGATGAAGAGGACATCGCTCTGCGCGGTGCCCGCGAGGATCCGCACCGCCGTGCGCAGCGAGCCGACGGCGGCGAGGGCGGAGCCGGTGAGAGTGACCACCGAGACGGCCCCCGCGACCGACAGAGAGATCGGAGCCTGCAGGTCGGACGGATCGATGATCGCGCCCTCGCCGATCAGACCAGGGACCACGGACTGCACCGCGTCGATGATCGCGTCCCAGGCGGCCGGATTGCCGGCCAGCCAGAGTGCCGCGATCGAGAAGCCCAGGAGCACGGCGGAGAACACGCTGAACAGAGCACGGTAGGTGACGCTGTCGGCCAGCATGGGGCCGCGTCGCTCCGAGTAGAGCAGGAACGCCCTGACCGGACGCTGCCTGAGCGCCCATCGGATCGCCGCGGCGCTGACACGGGGGATCAGGCCGGGGCGATCGGCTTCTGGGGTTGCGGATTCGGTGCTCATCGCGAACAGTCTAGGAGTCGCGACGGACCGCCCTCAGGGGGTTGACGCAGAGGGTCACCATGGCGGATGCGGCATGACGGGTGCCCTAGAATCGGGGGCGACCTCGCAGCGCGCGTGTTCGCCCGAGACCCGTCCCACGATTGGTGTTCCTTGCTTTCCCCTGCCGACTCGCTCGCCCCGGAATGGCTCGTCGTCCCCGACGACGTGAACGATCTCGCCGCCGCCGTCTGGCCCGCGTCGGCCCGCCGCGACGTCGACGGCGTCGTGCAGCTGGCCGGTGTCTCCGCCACCGCCCTCGCGCAGACCCACGGGACGCCCCTGCTGGTGATCGACGAGGACGAGGTGCGTGCCCGCGCCCGCAGCTTCCGTGTCGCGTTCGACCGCGCGGCCGCCGAGCACGGCACCACAGCCCAGGTGTACTACGCGGGCAAAGCGCTGCTGACCACCGTGATCGCCCGCTGGGTGGTCGATGAGGGGCTCAGGGTAGATGTCTGCACCGGCGGAGAGCTCGCGGTCGCACTCGCGGCAGGTGTCGCGCCGGCATCCCTCGGCTTCCACGGCAACAACAAGTCCGTCGCGGAGCTCGAGCGCGCCGTCGAGGTGGGCGTCGGCACGATCATCGTCGACAGCGCGATCGAGGTCGAGCGGCTCGCGGCGATCACCGCGAGGACCGGTGCCACGCAGCGGGTGCTGGTGCGGGTCATCAGCGGTGTGCACGCCGAGACCCACGACTTCCTCGCCACCGCGCACGAGGACCAGAAATTCGGGTTCCCGCTGCTCGAGGCGGAGCAGGCGGTGGCCCGCATCCGCGAGATCCCCGGCCTCGAGTTCGCCGGGCTGCACTGCCACATCGGATCGCAGATCTTCGGGGTCGCCGGCTTCCGCGAGTCGGCGTCGCGGGTGCTCGAGCTGCACGCCTCGTTGCTCGAGGGGGGTCCGGTGCCGCAGCTCAATCTCGGCGGCGGCTTCGGAATCGCATACACCCGCCTCGACGACCCGACTCCGATCGAGACCCTGGCCGGCGAGATCGTCGCCGCCGTGGCCGAGGGCTGCGCAGCGCGCGGGATCACGGTTCCGGCCCTGTCTTTCGAGCCGGGGCGCGCGATCGTCGGCACCGCGGGGGTGACCCTGTACGAGGTGGGCACCACGAAGGACGTCGCCCTCGACTCCGGTGCGACCCGTCGCTACGTGAGCGTCGACGGCGGCATGAGCGACAATGCCCGTCCCGCCCTCTACGGCGCGCAGTTCTCGGCTCGCCTGGCATCCCGCGCGGGCACCGGCGAGCCGCAGCTCAGCCGCGTGGTCGGCAAGCACTGCGAATCCGGCGACATCGTCGTCGACCACGAGTTCCTTCCGGCCGATGTCGCGCCGGGCGACCTGCTCGCGGTGCCGGCGACCGGCGCGTACTGCGCCCCGCTCGCGAGCAACTACAACCACGTGCCCCGTCCGCCGATCGTCGCGGTGCGCGACGGGCGGTCGACGGTCATCGTCCGCGGCGAGACCATCGACGACGTCCTGTCACGGGACGCCGGCATCGAGGCATCCGAGAACCTGCGGTGACCCGCGCTCCCCGCGACGCGGCATCCGACGACGCACGACAGATCCACCCTCCGAAGGAGAAGCAATGACGACTGAGTACCGACGACTTCGGGTGGCGCTGCTGGGCGCCGGCGCGGTCGGCTCCCAGGTGGCCGACCTGCTGCTGCGCCACGGTGACGAGCTCGCCGATCGCGCGGGCGCCGCTCTCGAGCTGTCCGGCATCGCCGTGCGCGATCTCGACGCCCCGCGCGACACCGATCTGCCTGCGGAGCTGTTCACCACCGAGGCGGAGTCCCTGATCCTCGGGGCCGACATCGTCATCGAGCTGATCGGCGGCATCGAGCCGGCGCGCACGAACATCCTCCAGGCCATCGGCTCCGGAGCCGATGTCGTGACGGCCAACAAGGCGCTGCTCGCCACCCATGGTCCCGAGCTCTTCGAGGCCGCCGACCGCGTGGGCGCCTCGGTGTACTACGAGGCCGCCGCGGCAGGGGCGATCCCCATCATCCGTCCGCTGCGTGATTCGCTGGCGGGTGACCGGGTCGTGCGCATCATGGGCATCGTCAACGGCACCACCAACTACATCCTCGACCGGATGGAGACCGAGGGCGCCGACTTCGCCGACGTGCTCGCCGACGCTCAGCGCCTCGGATACGCCGAGGCCGATCCGACGGCCGACGTCGAGGGCTACGACGCCGCGCAGAAGGCCGCGATCCTCGCGAGCCTCGCCTTCCACACCGCGGTCCCACTGGATGCGGTGCATCGCGAGGGCATCTCCTCGATCACCGCCTCGATGATCGAGGAGGCGCGCGCCGCCGGCTTCGTCATCAAGCTGCTCGCCGTCTGCGAGCGCCTCGAGGCGAACGGCGCCGAGTCGATCTCGGTCCGCGTGTATCCCGCACTGGTGCCCCGGTCGCACCCGCTCGCGTCGGTGCACGGCGCCAACAACGCCGTCTTCGTCGAGGCCGAGGCCGCCGGCTCGCTGATGTTCTACGGTGCGGGTGCGGGCGGCGTGCAGACCGCATCCGCTGTGCTCGGCGACGTCGTCTCGGCGGCACGTCGGCACATCGCGGGAGGGGTCGGCGTCGGCGAATCGACGAGGGCGAATCTTCCGGTCGTCGCGATCGGACATGTCACGACGCGGTACCAGATCACGCTCGAGGTCTCGGATGCGCCGGGCGTGCTCGCCACGGTCGCCGGAATCCTCAGCGAGGGCGATGTCTCCGTCGCCACGGTGGTCCAGACCGTCGACGGCGAGGCGGAGCCCACCGCCCGCCTCGTGATCGGCACCCACCGCGCGACGGACTCGGCGCTCAGCGCCACCGTGACCGCGCTGTCGGAGAGCTCGGTCGTCGAGCGCGTGGTCTCGGTGCTGCGCGTGGAAGGAGAGTGACCGTGGTCGCAGGACGCACCGTCGAGGTGACGGTCCCGGCGACCAGCGCCAACCTCGGCCCCGGCTTCGACACCCTCGGACTCGCGCTCAGCGTCTACGACACGCTCCTCATCACCGAGCTCGCCCCCGGCGAGCTGCAGATCGAGGTCACCGGTTCCGGCGCCCAGGAGATCCCGCGCGACGCATCGAACCTGATCGTCCGCACCGTCGCACACGTGTACGCCGATGTGGATCGTCCTCTTCCCGGTCTGCGCATCCAGGCCGAGAACGGCGTGCCGCACGGGCGCGGTCTCGGTTCATCGGGTGCCGCGGTGGCCGCGGGCATCCTCGCCGCCAAGGGACTGCTCGAGGGCGACGTCGACATCGACGACGCCGACATGCTCCGCCTCGCCACGGAGATCGAGGGGCATCCCGACAACGTCGCTCCCGCACTCTTCGGCGGACTGACCATCGCCTGGATGGGAGAGCACGGCGCCCGCCACAAGAAGCTGCTCGTGCATCGCGGCGTCTCTCCTCTCGTGCTGGTGCCCTCGTACACGATGTCGACGTCGGCCGCGCGCTCGCTGCAGCCGCCTCATGTCTCCACTGCGGATGCGGTGTTCAACCTGTCGCGCTCGGCCCTTCTGATCGCGGCGCTCACCCAGAGCCCTGAACTGCTGCTCGACGCCACGGCCGACCGTCTGCACCAGGACTACCGCGCCGAGGCGATGCCCGAGACCCAGCGACTCGTGCAGGCGCTGCGCAGCGCCGGTTTCGCGGCCGTCGTCTCGGGCGCAGGACCCAGCGTGCTGGTGCTCGCCGACGGACCAGGGCGCCGTCAGGATGCCGTGGAACTCGCCGAATCCACCACCGACACCCCGTGGGACGCGCTGCTGCTCGCCGTCGACGTGCGTGGTGGTACAGTGGGGGAATCGAGCGGAGGGCTCCACGTAACTGCGTGAATCTGGCCCCATTGCAACTCTGCAAGTCCCGCACGCGAATCCCTGTTTCACTGCTCTCAGCGAGAACCCGGTTCTCCCCGAGAACCCAGTGACGAGGTCGGCTGACGCCGAGCGTCAGCCCGTGCGACCGCGCTCAGCACCCGTTGTGCGCGTACCGCTCGTGTTCCCCAGACTGAAGAGGGAGTACTCGTGGAGAATTTCTCCGAGACCCAGAACGACAAGGCGGCAGCCGCCGCCGAGGCTCCGGCGACGGCGTCCGACGCCGCCACCGCATCCGCGACCGAAGTGGCCCCTGCGCGCAAGCGCGCACCGCGACGTGCGAGCACCGCCACGGCGGCAGCGAAGGCCGAGAAGGCCGCCGCCGCCGCTGAGGCGCCCGCTGCCGACGCGGCACCCGCCTCCGCCGCAGCACCCGCTGCCGAGGCTCCGGCCGAGGCCGCACCCAAGGCGAAGACGCCGCGCCGCAGCAGGGCGAAGAAGGCCGATGCCGAGACCGAGGCGTCAGCGCCCGCCGCGCAGGCTCCTGCTGCCGAGGCTCCCGCAGCCGACGCGGCACCGGCAGAATCCGCACCGTCCTCCGACGGCGGATCCTCCGACGCGAGCGACGAGCCGAAGAAGACCACCGGTCGTGGCCGTCGCACCGCCAAGAAGCCGGCCGCCGAGGCCGAGGCTCCCGCCGCAGAGAAGCCCGCCGAGGCCGCTGCGACCGAGACCGGCTCCTCCAACGATTCCGGTTCCGAGTCCGCCGACGGCGGCGAGGAGCAGGGCGGTCGTGGCCGCAACCGCAACCGCAGCCGCAACCGTGGCCGCGGCCAGAACGGCAACGGGCAGGGCGAGTCGCCGCAGTCGCAGCAGTCGCAGCAGCAGAGCGCCCCGACCGATGACGACGGCGGGAACGCCCGCAATCGTCAGCGCAACAAGCGTCGCGGAGGCGCCCCGACCGACGAATTCGACACCGAGATCGGCGAGGACGACGTCCTGATCCCGATCGCCGGCATCCTCGACGTTCTCGACAACTACGCATTCGTGCGCACCACCGGCTACCTCGCCGGCCCCAGCGACGTCTACGTCTCGCTCGGCCAGGTCAAGAAGTACAACCTGCGCAAGGGCGACGCGATCGTCGGATCGATCAAGCAGCCCCGTGAGGGCGAGCAGCAGGGACGTCAGAAGTACAACGCCCTGGTCAAGGTCGACTCGATCAACGGCCTGTCCGTCGACGACGCGGCGACGCGCGTCGAGTTCGGCAACCTCACTCCGCTGTACCCGCAGGAGCGTCTCCGTCTCGAGACGGCTCCCGAGAAGCTCACGCAGCGGATCATCGACCTCGTCGCCCCGATCGGCAAGGGGCAGCGTGGTCTCATCGTCGCGCCGCCCAAGGCCGGCAAGACGATCGTCCTGCAGCAGATCGCCAACGCGATCGCGCAGAACAACCCCGAGGTCCACCTCATGGTCGTGCTCGTCGACGAGCGCCCCGAAGAGGTCACCGACATGCAGCGCACGGTGAAGGGCGAGGTCATCGCCTCGACCTTCGACCGTCCCGCCGAGGACCACACCACGGTCGCCGAGCTCGCCATCGAGCGCGCCAAGCGTCTCGTCGAGCTGGGCCGCGACGTCGTCGTGCTGCTCGATTCGATCACGCGTCTCGGACGCGCCTACAACCTCGCGGCTCCGGCTTCGGGGCGTGTGCTCTCGGGTGGTGTCGACGCCTCGGCGCTGTACCCGCCCAAGCGCTTCTTCGGCGCCGCGCGCAACATCGAGAACGGCGGATCCCTGACGATCCTCGCCACGGCTCTCGTCGAGACCGGTTCCAAGATGGACGAGGTCATCTTCGAGGAGTTCAAGGGCACCGGCAACAGCGAGCTGCGCCTGTCGCGTCAGCTCGCCGACAAGCGGATCTTCCCCGCCGTCGATGTCAACGCGTCGAGCACCCGTCGCGAGGAGATGCTGCTCTCGGCCGACGAGGTCAAGATCACCTGGAAGCTGCGCCGTGCCCTCGCGGGTCTCGACCAGCAGCAGGCGCTCGAGGTCGTCCTCGGCAAGCTCAAGGAGACCCACTCGAACGTCGAGTTCCTCGTGCAGATGCAGAAGTCGATCCCGACGCTGCCTTCGGGCGCGCACGGGCACGACAACAACATCCGCTGAGCGGAGCGGGAGTGTTCGAGTCCGTCCAGACTCTGATCGACGAGCATCGCCGGGTGCAGGAGGAGCTCTCCGACCCGGCGGTGCACGCCGACGCCGCGCGGGCGAAGCGGGTCAATCGCCGCTACGCCGAGCTGTCGCGGATCGTCGCCGCCCATGAGGCATGGGTGGCGGCATCCGATGATCTCGACGCCGCCCGTGAGCTGGCACGCGAAGACGACGCGTTCGCCGCCGAGATCCCGGCTCTCGAAGAGGGACTGCAGGCGGCGCAGGAGAGGCTGCGACGTCTGCTGATCCCTCGCGATCCCGACGATGCTCGTGACGTGATCATGGAGATCAAGGCGGGGGAGGGCGGGGCCGAGTCGGCGCTGTTCGCGGCCGACCTGCTGCGGATGTACGTGCAGTACGCCGCATCCAAGGGGTGGAAGACAGAGCTCCTGGAGCGCAACGAGTCCGATCTCGGCGGCTACAAGGACGTGCAGGTCGCCATCAAGGGATCCTCCACCGACCCCGCGCAGGGCGTCTGGGCGCACCTCAAGTACGAGGGCGGTGTGCACCGTGTCCAGCGCGTGCCGGCGACCGAGTCGCAGGGTCGCATCCACACCTCGACCACCGGCGTGCTGGTGTTCCCCGAGGTGGATGAGCCCGACGAGATCGCGATCAACCAGAACGACCTCAAGATCGATGTCTTCCGCTCGTCCGGTCCGGGCGGTCAGTCCGTCAACACGACCGACTCCGCGGTGCGCATCACCCACCTGCCCAGCGGCATCGTCGTCTCGATGCAGAACGAGAAGTCCCAGCTGCAGAACCGTGAGGCCGCGATGCGCGTGCTCCGCGCTCGCCTGCTCGCCAAGCAGCAGGAGGAGCTGGATGCCGCGGCCTCGGACGCGCGCAAGTCGCAGATCCGCGGTATGGACCGCTCGGAGCGCATCAGGACGTACAACTTCCCGGAGAACCGCATCGCGGACCATCGCACGGGCTTCAAGGCGTACAACCTGGACCAGGTGATGGACGGGGCTCTCGAGCCCATCATCGAGAGTGCGATCCAGGCCGACGAAGAGGCGCGGCTCGCGGCTGTCGGCTCCGACTCCTGACGGCTCTGCGTCCGTGCGGTTCCGTGCGCTGAGCGCCGCGATCGCGACGGCACCTCAGGTGCGCGCCGCGTACCGGTGCTCCGGTCGGCCGGTGGCTCCATAGCGCAGGCGCACCTCCACGACGGTGCGTGCCGCGAGCGCCGCGAGATGGCGCTGCGCGGTGGCGCGAGAGATGCCGACCCGCTCGCCCACCTCGGCGGCCGATGCCTCTCCATCGCCGAGCGCCGCGAGCACCAGCTGTTCGGTCGCGGAACGCGAGACGGTCACGGGTTCACCGGAGCCGTGCAGGATCGCCAGTGCTCGATCCACATCCTCCTGTGGCACCGGACGGTCGCCGGCGAGCAGATTGCGGTAGCGTGCGTACCGCTCGAGCAGTCCCGTGAGACCCCGTCGATCGAAGGGCTTGCGCAGGTACCCCACGGCGCCCGAGCGCAGCGCCCGCCGCACGGTGGGACCATCGTCGGCGGCGGAGATCAGAATGGCGTCGACCGCCGTCTCGCGCACCAGGGCGATGCCGTCGCCGTCGGGGAGATAGACGTCGGCGAGGAGCAGATCGGGACGGGACGCGTGCAGGCCGTCGCGCGCCTCTGCGATCGTGCGCACCGGCTCGAGGGCGCGGAAGCCGGGCTGCTCGTCGACGATGCCCCTGTGCAGCTCGCCGACGCGGAAGTCGTCGTCGAGGATCAGGACGCGGAGGGGATCGGTCATGGGCTCTTCCTGTCATCTGTCGGAGCGATGGATACGGCGGCGCCGAGTCGGGCGGCGAACACGGCTCCGTGCTCGGGGCCGCCCGGGTCTATGAGCCAGAGGTCGCCGCCACTGCGGCGGGCGATCTCCCGCGCGAGCGGGAGGCCCAGCCCGTGTCCGTGCACACGGTCGGCGCCGTCGTCGCCGGGGGAGCGCGGCGACATCGGGTCGGCGCCGCCGAGCCCCCGCCCTGAGTCGGCCACCGTGACCACGAGCGCGTCGCCGTCGCCGAGCACCGCGACCTCGACCCATCGAGGTGCGCGGTCGCCGGCCACCGCGGCGGTCACGGCATTGTCGACGAGGTTGCCGAGGACAGCGGCGACGTCTTCGGGCTCGATGATGCTGCCGATCACCTGCGTGTCGTCCGCTATGCGCAGCGCCACACCGCGCTCACCCGCCTCGATGCCCTTGGCGCCGAGGAACGAATGGAGAAAGGCGTCGCCGAGCAGATCGAGGCCGACGACCGGGAACGCCACGGAGCCGCGTTCCACGAGTTCGCCGAGGAAGGCCCGCGCGTCGGGGATGCGATCGGCGTCGAGGAGGCCGGCCGCCACATGCATCCGGTTGGCGAACTCGTGCCGTTGCACCCGCAGGGCGGCGGTCACCGCGCGCACGCTCTCGAGTCGCTCCGTCAGTGCGATCAGATCGGTGCGATCGCGGATGATCAGCACGTCGCCGAGTCGGCGCCCGGCTCGTTCGACCGGACGCGAATCCAGATAGAGCACCCGCTCCTCGATCACGGCGCTGGATCTCGCCACCCTGCCCGACGCCGTCTCGAGGAGCGCGGGAGGCAGGCCCAGATCGACGAGCGGTCGACCCACCGGAGCGTCGAGGCCCAGCATCCGGTCGGCGGCGGCGTTGCTCACCCGCACGATGCCCGCGGTGTCGACCGCGAGCACGCCGTCGTCGACGCCGTCCAGCACCGCGGTCTGGTTCTGCACGAGGGCGACGAGCTCCTCCGGCTGCACCCCGAACGTCAACCGCTCCCAGCGTCGACGCAGGAGCTGGAACGCGAGCAGGGAGAGAGTCAGGGCACCCACGGCGGTGAGCCCGATGACACTGAGCAGCGGGGGCAGATCGTCGAACACGCCGGTGCGCTCGAAGCCGACGCTGATCTCTCCGACGGGCGTGCCGTCGGCATTCCGCACCGGCACCTTGGCGCGGGCGGACTCCCCGAGCGTGCCGGTCTGCCACTCGACGACCTCGTTGCCGGCGAGCACGTCGGCGAACGGCGTGCTCACGACCTCGCCGAGGCGCGCGCTGGTCGGATGCGCGAGGCGGATGCCGTCCTCGTCCGTGATCACCACGAAGAGTGCTCCGGTGCGGGCCGCCACATCGAGAGCGGTGCGTTGCAGGTCGCCGTTCTTCAGGCTCGCGGCATCAGGTGGCCCGCTCGCCGCCGAGATACGAGCGACCTCGGCGCGCACCTGAGGGTCTTCGGCCAGGGTCCTGGCGATGCCGAGGGCGGTGGACTGCGCCTCCGCACGCAGCTGCTGCACGGCGAGGGCCAGGTACACGCCCGTGCACAGGGCGACGACGAGCGCGACGGCCGCGAGCTGCAGCAGCAGCGCGCGGGTCGCGAACCGCCACCTGTTGGTCGTCTTCGGCACGGGGCTCCCTTCGCGCAATATGCGCAGAAGTCACGCTACGCGCATAACGCCCGGGAATGCGGGATACCGCACACGGACGCGCCGGATTGCCTACTGTCGTCAGGATCCGTCGAAGTGGACGGAACCGACGAAGGAGTCACCGTATGCCCGATGCACTCACCGGCCTGTTCGCGGCCGCCGACGAGGCTCCCACGTATGACGTGGCTTTCGTGCCGCCGGAGTGGGTCCTGGTCCTGCTCGGATTCACCATGGTGCTGGCGTTCATGACGCTCATCATGACCAAGAGGCTGACCCCGATGGTCGCCCTGATCCTCGTGCCCACCGTGTTCGGTCTGTTCGCGGGTGCCGGCCTCGGGCTCGGCGACATGATCCTCGACTCGATCTCCACGATGGCACCGACAGCGGCGCTGCTGATGTTCGCGATCATGTTCTTCGGGATCATGATCGACGTGGGACTCTTCGACCCGCTGATCCGCCTGATCACGCGACTGCTCGGCGACGACCCGGCGAAGGTCGTGCTGGGCACGGCGATCCTCGCGGGTGCGGTGTCGCTCGACGGCGACGGGTCGACGACCTTCATCATCACGACCTCGGCCATGCTGCCCATCTACCTGCGACTGGGCATGAGCCCCGTGGTGCTCACCTGCGTCGCGGGCCTGATGAACGGCACCCTGAACATCGTGCCGTGGGGCGGACCCACCGTGCGGGCCGCGACCGCGCTCGGTCTGCAGCCGACCGACATCTTCGTGCCGATGCTCCCCGCCCTGGGGGTCGGAATCCTGGTGACGTTGAGCTTCGCCTGGCTGCTCGGGCTGGGGGAGCGGCGTCGCCTCGGCCGTCTCGACTCCGCCGGGCTCCTCACGGGCGGCGACGGCGGTGCGCTGTCGACCGTGCCGAAGATCTTCCGCGGATCCGACGCGAAGCCCGGGGCCCGTGCGGCGCTGCGCACCGGCAACATCGTCGTGGTCGCCGGCGGTCGTGCCCCGGTCCCCGCCGCGAGCGTCGACCCTGCGGACACCGCCATGGCGGACACCATGCTCGACCCGGAGCGGCCGACCCTGCGTCCGAAGCTGATCTGGGTCAACCTCGTGCTGACGCTCGCGGTGATGGTGCTGCTGGTCCTCGACATCATGCCCCTCCCGTACGTGTTCATGGTGGGTGCGGGCATCGCGCTGCTCGTCAACTTCCGCGGCATCAAGGATCAGGCGTCCGAGATCGTCGCCCATGCTCCGAGCATCGTCGGCGTCGTGTCGATGGTCATCGCGGCCGGGGTGCTGGTCGGAGTGCTGTCGGGCACCGGCATGGTCGACGCGATGGCGACCTGGATCACCGATGTCCTGCCTCCCTCGCTCGGGCCCTTCCTCGCTCCGATCACCGGAGTGCTGTCGATCCCGTTCACGTTCTTCATGTCGAACGACGCGTTCTACTACGGCATCCTGCCCGTGCTCTCGCAGAGTGCGGCGGCTTACGGGATCGACCCGGTCGAGATGGCGCGTGCGTCGATCATCGGCCAGCCGGTGCACCTGCAGAGCCCACTCGTGCCGGCGATCCTGCTGCTCGTCTCGCTGGCCGGCGTGAACCTCGGCGACCACCACCGCAAGGTGCTCTGGCGCGCGACGATCGTGTCTCTGGTGATGCTGGCGATCGGCATCGTCTCCGGAGCGATCCCGTTCTTCGTGGCTCAGTGACGCGGGGCCTGCGGAAGCACTGACCCGCGCACCCGAGGGGGCTGCGACGCCGCGTGACGACCGTGACCCACGGCCGCCGCGCGGCGTCTGCGATCCACGGCCGCCGCGCGGCGTCGGCGATCCACCGTCGCCGCGCCGCGTCGATCGGCGCCGCCGGGGCACGGCCCCGGCGTCGACTCAGATCGAGTACTGACTCAGATCGAGTACTGACTCAGATCGAGTACTGACTCAGATCGAGTACTGACTCAGATCGAGTACTGACTCAGATCGAGTACTCCGGTGCGGTGAGCATGGCGCGCGTGTCCTCGCCGCGCATGCGAGCGCGAGGTTTGGCCGGCACCCCGACGAGGACGCTGTCGGCCGGCGCATCACGGGTGACGACGGCGTTGGCTCCCACCACCGATCCCTCGCCGATCCTGACGGGGCCGAGGATCTTCGCCCCTGCGCCGACGGCCACCCCGTCGCCGAGAGTGGGGTGGCGCTTGCCCGCGTCGCGTGTGCGACCGCCCAGCGTCACCCCGTGATAGAGCATGACGTCGTCCCCCACCTCGGCGGTCTCGCCGATGACGACGCCCATGCCGTGGTCGATGAAGAACCGGCGGCCGATGCGCGCCCCCGGGTGGATCTCGATGCCGGTGAGCCACCGTGAGATCTGCGAGATCGCACGGGCGGGCAGACGCAGTCCGCGTCGCCACAGGCGGTGCGAGACCCGGTGCGCCCAGATCGCATGCAGACCCGGGTACAGCAGCGCCACCTCGGCCGCGCTGCGTGCCGCGGGGTCGCGCAGACGTGCCGCCGCGACGTCCTCGCGCATTCGACCGATCATGCTCATCGAGCGGATCAGGACTCGAGGAGGTTCTCGTACAGGGCGGTCGAGAGGTAGCGCTCGCCGAACGAGGGGATGATGACGACGATCGTCTTGCCCGCGGCCTCGGGGCGCTGCGCGACCTGCAGAGCGGCCCAGATCGCGGCACCGCTCGACATGCCGACCAGGATGCCCTCTCTGCTCGCGGTCTCGCGTGCGACGCGGATGGCGTCGTCGAAGGTGACGTCGATGACCTCGTCGAGGATGTCGCGGTCGAGGATGGGCGGCACGAAGTTCGGTCCGATCCCCTGGATCTTGTGCGGTCCGGGGTGTCCCTCGGTGAGGATGGGGGAGTCCTTGGGCTCGACGGCGACGATCTGCACGCCCGGGACGCGCTCCTTGAGCACCTGGCCGACACCGGTGATGGTTCCACCGGTGCCGATGCCGGCGACGAGGTAGTCGACGGAGCCCTCGGTGTCGCGCAGGATCTCCTCGGCCGTGGTCCGCCGGTGGATCGCGGGGTTCGCCTCGTTGGCGAACTGCTTCGCCAGCACCGCACCCGGCGTGCGGGCGGCGATGGCCTCCGCTTCGGCGATCGCGTGCGTCATGCCCTTGGTCGGGTCGGTGAGGACGAGTTCGGCGCCGAACGCCTTCAGCAGCATGCGCCGCTCCTTCGACATCGACGCGGGCATCGTGAGGATCACGTCGTACCCGCGTGCGGCGCCGACCATCGCGAGCGCGATACCGGTGTTGCCGCTGGTCGCCTCCACGATCGTGCCCCCGGGCTTCAGCTCGCCGGAAGCCTCAGCGGCATCGACGATCGCGATGCCGAGACGATCCTTGACGCTCGAGGCGGGGTTGTAGAACTCGAGCTTGGCGAGCACCGTCGCACCGAGACCCTCGGTGACGCGGTTGAGGCGCACCAGGGGGGTGTTGCCGAACGCGGACGTGATGTCGGAGTGGATACCGGGCATGGAGGAGCCTTCCTGTGCGGGGGGACTGCGCCTACAGCCTAAGCGAGCAGCACCGGGGGGCGGGCAGTATGACGCCGGTACGCGCTCTACGCTTGATCCATGCCCGACATCTCCCTCGCCTCGGCGGTGCGCACGGCCGCCGCGCGTCTCGCAGCGGCCGGCGTGCCCGATCCCCTCGTCGACGCCGAGCTCCTGGCCGGGCATCTGCTGGGGCTGCGACGCGGAGAGGTGCAGGCCGCCATCATCCGAGGCGATGCCCTGAGCGGCGAGATCGAGAGCGCACTGGATGCCGTGGTCGCCCGGCGTGCGGCACGGGAACCGCTGCAGCACATCACGGGGGTCGCTCCGTTCCGGCATCTCGAACTCGCCGTGGGTCCAGGGGTCTTCGTGCCACGGCCTGAGACCGAGACGGTCGTGCAGTACGCGATCGATGCGCTGCTCGGCTCAGCGCTCCCCGCCCCGATCGCCGTCGACCTCGGCACGGGGAGCGGGGCGATCGCGCTCGCGATGGCCACGGAGGTCCCGCACGCGCGCGTGTTCGCCGCGGAGCTCTCCCCGGACGCGTATCCGTGGGCTGTGCGCAACACGGCAGGCGTCGAGAACCTCACCCTCGTCAACGACGATCTCGCGCACGCGTTCGGCGAGCTCGACGGCACCGCATCGGTCGTGATCTCCAACCCTCCGTACGTGCCAGACGAGGCGATCCCGCGTGATCCGGAGGTGCGTCTGTTCGACCCGTCGATGGCCCTGTACGGGGGCGCGGACGGCCTCGACCTGGTGCGTGTGCTGAGCGTGCGGGCCGGGGAGCTGCTGCACCCCGGCGGGCTTCTCGTGATCGAGCACGGCGAGCTGCAGGGCGAGGAGATCCGCAGCATCCTGACCCGCGACGGATGGCGCGCCGCAGCGACGCATCGCGACCTCACCCTTCGCGACAGGGCGACGACCGCTCTGCGCCCCTGAGCGCAGACACGAATCCTTCAGCCACCCCGGCTAGAATCGGAACGTCATGTCCTCCATCTTCGATTGCGGCGACGAGGCCCAGCTTCTCGCCGGGATGCGCCACGCACGTCAGGCGATCAGCCGCGGCGAGCTCATCGTGATGCCCACCGACACCGTCTACGGGGTCGCGGCCGACGCCTTCTCGCCGACGGCGGTGCAGCGGCTGCTCGACGCCAAGGGGCGCGGTCGCAACCAGCCCCCGCCGGTGCTCGTCGGCTCCAAGGAGGTCGTGCACGCGCTCGCGGAGTCCGTGCCCGAACCCGTGCAGCGCCTCATCGACGCCTTCTGGCCGGGTGGGCTGACCATCGTCCTTCCCGCGCAGCCCTCCCTCGTCTGGGACCTCGGCGACACCGAGGGCACGGTCGCGATCCGGATGCCCGAGGGCCGGGTCGCCCTCGAGCTGCTCGCCGAGACGGGGCCCCTCGCGGTCTCCAGCGCCAATCTGACCGGTCGCGACGCGGCGATCTCGGCGCTCGACGCCGAGCGGATGCTGGGCGACAGCGTGTCGGTCTACCTCGCCGACGGCCTCAGTCGCGACGGGATCGCCTCGACGATCGTCGACGCCACCTCGCTCGTGCCGCGCGGCGCCGAGCCGACGACGGGCGGAGTGCGCATCCTCCGTGACGGCGCAGTCAGCCGTGAACGTCTCGCAGAGGTCCTCGGAGATCTGCTCGAACCCGCGGAGTCGGCAGCGGACGCGGAGTCGTGAGCCAGTACCTCCTCACGATCCTCGTGACCGCCGCGATCACCTTCGGGCTCACCTGGGCGGTCTGGAAGCTGAGTCTGCGGTACAAGCTCTACCCCGGCATCCGTGAGCGGGATGTGCACACCACGCCCACACCGCGCCTCGGTGGGGTGGCGATCTTCCTCGGCATCGCCGCGGCGATCGGCTTCTCGGCGCTGAACCCGTTCTTCGCGAACATGTGGATGCCGCCGCAGACGATGTGGTCGATCCTCGCCGCCGCGTTGCTCATCGCCATCATCGGCGTCGTCGACGACCTCTGGGACCTCGACTGGATGATCAAGCTCGGCGCGCAGTTCCTCGCCGCAGGCATCATCACGGTGGGCGGGGGGCTGCAGATCCTGTCGCTGCCCTTCGGCGACCTGATCGTGTTCTCCAGCTGGCTGAGCATCACGATCACGATGTTCGCGATCGTGATCGTCATGAACGCGGTCAATTTCATCGACGGACTCGACGGTCTCGTCGCCGGCGTGTGCCTGATCGCGAACGGCGTCTTCTTCGCCTACTCCTACATCCTCACCCGCGACACCGGCGCCTCCAGCTACTTCAACCTCGCCTCGTTCCTCGCCGCCGTCCTCATCGGTGCGTGCGTCGGCTTCCTGCCGTTCAACTGGAGTCCGGCGAAGCTCTTCATGGGCGATTCGGGGGCCCTGGTGCTCGGGCTGCTGATGGCGACGTCGGCGATCGCCGTGACCGGCCAGCTCGAGCCCTCCGCCCTCGACCCCGAGCGGCTCGGGCGCTCCCAGCTGCTGGGAGCGTTCATTCCGATCCTGCTTCCGCTGCTGGTCGTGCTGCTCCCGCTGCTCGACTTCGGTCTTGCGGTGCTCCGTCGTGTGCATGCCGGAAAGTCGCCGTTCTCGCCCGACCGCAAGCATCTGCACCATCGCATGCTCGATCTCGGACACCGCGATCGCGACGCCGTGCTGATCTTCTACGCCTGGACGGCCGTGATCTCGCTGGCCGTGCTGCTGATGTACGTCGGTGCGCGCGAGGACTGGCCGGGCCAGTATCTTCCCGGTGTGCTGTTCGGCGTCGTCGGCATCGCCGCCTGCCTCGTCATCACCCTTCTTCCCACTCGCCGGCGCACGACCGCGGCGACCGCCGACACCGACCCGACACCCGTGGAGCCCTCGTGAGCGCGAACCCTGTATCCAGCAACCCGATCCTGCGCAGGACCCTGCTCTGGTCCGCCCTGTCGATGGTCGTCCTCGCGATCGTCGCCGGCGGCATCGGCCTGCTCGTCGACGGGGGAGAGGGACTGGTGAGCGGTCTGCTGGGCGTCGTGCTGGCGATGCTGTTCCTCGGCATCACCGCGCTGAGCATCCTGATCGCCAACCGCTGGTTCGGGGATCCGCTCTACGTCCAGCTCTTCTTCGCGATCGTGCTCGGCGGCTGGCTGCTCAAGCTCGGCCTGTTCGTCGTCATCATGATCGTGCTGAGCGGCCAGCCGTGGGTCAGCCCCATGGTGTTCTTCCTGTCGATCGTCACCGGTGTCGTCGCGACGCTCGTCATCGACGTGATCGTGATCACGCGCATGCGTCTGCCGCATGTGTCCGATGCGTCGCTGCCGTCGGAGGCCCCGGCCGACCGGGCGCCCGGCGTGCAGCTGCCGACCGTCGTGCCGGAGGATCGCGCTCCCGGTCGGCACGACCTCATCCAGGACGCGCCCGCTCAGGATGCCCCTGCCGAGGACGGCCCTCGGTCTTAGGGAACCCTCATACTCTGATAGTGTTGACGAGTGCCCGCCGCTCGCCCGCGAGCGCTTGCGCTTGAAGCACACCGACCATCGTCGCCCCGGTCCTTTCCGGTGCCCCGAAGCTGGAGCCCGCGCTGTTCAATCTTGCTGCGAACCTGACGCCCCGACTCGCCACTGACGGCGAGTTCCACGGACCTTCCATCGACGAGTTCTTCCCTGAGATCCTCTTCAACGTGGCGGGCATCCCCGTCCACCGGATCCACCTGGTCCAGTTCATCGCCGTCGTGGCGGTGGTCCTCATCCTCGTGCTCGGCACCCGCCGGATGAAGATCGTACCCGGACGCTTCCAGAGCGTCGTCGAGATGGGCCTGGACTTCGTCCGCGGCAACATCGCGCACGACCTGCTCGGTCGCAAGGACGGCAACCGATTCCTCCCGATCCTCACCACGATCTTCTTCATGGTGCTGTTCATGAACATCACGGGAATCATCCCGTTCCTGAACATCGCAGGAACGAGCATCGCGGCCGTGCCGCTGACGCTCGCCCTGGTGAGCTACATCACCTTCATCTACGCCGGCATCAAGAAGAGCCCGCTCGGCTTCTTCAAGAACGCGCTGTTCCCGTCGGGAGTGCCGTGGCCGGTCTACATCATCGTGACGCCGATCGAGTTCCTCTCGACCTTCATCATCCGGCCCGTCACCCTGATGCTCCGACTGCTGATGAACATGGTCGTCGGCCACATGCTGCTGGTGCTGTGCTTCGCAGCCACCCAGTTCTTCTTCTTCACCGCAGGTGGCGGCTGGGCCGCTCTCGGTGTCGGAACCCTCGCCTTCGGCGGCGCCTTCACTCTCTTCGAGATCCTGGTCGCCGTCCTCCAGGCATACGTCTTCACCGTCCTCACCGCGGTCTACATCCAGCTCGCGGTCGCAGAAGAGCACTAAGCCCCCAGGCACTGAGCGGGTCGGCACCTGCCGGCCCACCCAACGAAAGGAAAAACCCGTGGACGCTACTACGGTTCTCGCAGACATCAACGGTCACCTCGCTTCGGTCGGCTACGGCCTCGCCGCTATCGGTCCGGCCATCGGTGTGGGCATCGTCGTCGGCAAGACCATCGAGGGTGTCGCTCGTCAGCCCGAGCTGGCCGGCCGCCTCCAGGTCCTCATGTGGATCGGTATCGCCTTCACCGAGGCGCTTGCATTCGTCGGCATCGCCGTCGGATTCATCCCCTTCCCGTAATCTCTACCGACTTCTGAAGGAGACAGGATGCTGAACGCTCTTGTCACGAACCTCGCAGCAGAGGGTGAAGCGCACAACCCGCTGATCCCTGCGTGGTACGACATCATCTGGTCGGGTCTGTGGTTCCTCGTCATCCTCGTCGTCGTGTGGAAGGTCGCCCTTCCGAAGTTCACGACGATGCTCGACAAGCGGTCCGCCGCCATCGAGGGCAACATCGCCAAGGCCGACGAGGCCCAGAAGCAGGCTGAGGCCGCGCTCGAGGAGTACACCCGGCAGCTCGCCGAGGCGCGCACCGAGGCCGGCGAGATCCGCGAGGCCGCCCGTGAGGACGGTAAGAAGATCGTCGCCGAGGCCAAGGACACCGCGTCGAGCGAGGCCGCTCGCATCACGGCTACCGCGCACACGCAGATCGAGGCGGAGCGTCAGACCGCTCTCGTGTCGCTGCGCAGCGAGGTGGGCTCGCTCGCCATCGACCTCGCCGGTGGCGTGGTCGGCGAGACGCTCTCGGACGATGCTCGCGCGACGGCGGTCGTCGACCGCTTCCTCGCCGACCTCGAAGCATCCGAGAAGGCGGCTCAGTAATGGGCAGCGCGACCACTCAGGCACTCGCGGCATCCACTCAGGCGCTTGCCGCAGCGAAGGACGTCACTCTCGACTCGGCCAGGGAGCTGTTCGCAGCTGCCAGGACCGTGGCGGAGTCGTCTCAGCTGAGCGGCGCGCTCACCGATCCCTCGGCTCCGGCCGAGGCGCGACAGAACGTCGTGTCGGCGGTCTTCGGCAGGTTCTCGCCGGACGTGCAGAACGTCCTGAGGACCGTCGTGGCCCAGCGCTGGTCCTCCTCGTCGCAGCTCGTCGACGGCGTCGAGGAGCTGGCCATCCGTGCCGCGGCGATCTCCACTCCTCAGGCCGACATCGGAGGAGAGCTGTTCGGCTTCTCCCGCGTCATCGCCGCGAACGCGGATCTCGAGCTCGCGCTCGGAACCCGCCTCGGGGGAGAGGACGCCAAGGGCGCTCTCGTCGACAGGCTTCTGGCCGGGGGCGTCAGCGACGCCGCCGCGCTGATCGTGTCGTCTCTGGTGCGCCAGCCGCGGGAACGTCGCATCCGGCAGATGCTGGCGCGGGCGACGCGCATCGTCGCGGACCAGGGCGATCGGGTGGTGGCGACGGTGCACACCGCGAAGCCGCTGACCGACGCGCAGCGCACCCGCCTGAGCGCGGCACTCTCGCGCCGCTACGACGGCAACGTATCCCTCAACGAGGTCTTCGACCCCGCCGTCGTCGGAGGTCTGCGTGTGCAGATCGCCGATGACGTCATCGACGGCAGCATCTCCGCTCGACTCGCCGACCTTCGCCAGAAGCTCGTCAGCTAATACCCACGTCGGCTAATACGACTTCGCGCGGGGAACCGCGCACCCAGATACAAAGGGAAGACAATGGCAGAACTATCGATCAGCCCCGACGTCATCCGTGACGCGCTGAAGGACTTCGCCGCCGCCTACGAGCCCACCGGGGCAGCGGCGACCGAGGTCGGCACCGTCATCGACGCAGCGGATGGAATCGCGCACGTCGAGGGCCTGCCCGGCGTCATGGCCAACGAGCTCGTGGCCTTCGCGAACGGCACCAAGGGCCTCGCGCTGAGCCTCGACCAGGACCAGATCGGTGTGGTCGTCCTCGGCGACTTCACCGGTGTCGAAGCAGGACAGGAAGTCACCCGCACGGGTGAGGTCCTCTCCGTGCCCGTCGGCGACGGCTACCTGGGTCGCGTCGTCGACCCGCTGGGAAACCCGATCGACGGCCTCGGCTCGATCGCCACCGAGGGCTCGCGTGAGCTCGAGCTGCAGGCGCCCGGCGTCATGCAGCGCAAGTCGGTGCACGAGCCGATGCAGACCGGCATCAAGGCGATCGACGCCATGATCCCCGTCGGCCGCGGCCAGCGTCAGCTGATCATCGGCGACCGCCAGACCGGTAAGACCGCGATCGCGATCGACACGATCATCAACCAGAAGGACAACTGGGAGTCGGGCGACGTCAACAAGCAGGTGCGCTGCATCTACGTCGCTATCGGACAGAAGGGCTCGACCATCGCCTCGGTGAAGGGCGCGCTCGAAGAGGCCGGCGCCCTGGAGTACACCACGATCGTGGCAGCTCCGGCGTCCGACCCCGCCGGCTTCAAGTACCTCGCTCCCTACACCGGTTCGGCCATCGGCCAGCACTGGATGTACGGCGGCAAGCACGTCCTGATCATCTTCGACGACCTGTCGAAGCAGGCCGAGGCGTACCGCGCCGTGTCGCTGCTGCTGCGTCGCCCGCCGGGCCGCGAGGCGTACCCGGGTGACGTCTTCTACCTGCACTCCCGTCTGCTCGAGCGTTGCGCGAAGCTCTCCGACGAGCTCGGCGCCGGTTCGATGACGGGTCTGCCGATCATCGAGACCAAGGCCAACGACGTCTCGGCATACATCCCGACCAACGTGATCTCGATCACCGACGGCCAGATCTTCCTGCAGTCCGACCTCTTCAACGCCAACCAGCGTCCTGCGGTCGACGTGGGTATCTCGGTGTCGCGAGTCGGCGGTGACGCTCAGGTCAAGTCGATCAAGAAGGTCTCGGGAACGCTCAAGCTCGAACTCGCTCAGTACCGCTCGCTCGAGGCCTTCGCGATGTTCGCATCCGACCTCGACCAGGCGTCGCGTCGTCAGCTCTCCCGTGGTGCGCGTCTGACCGAGCTGCTCAAGCAGCCCCAGTACTCGCCGTACCCCGTCGAGGAGCAGGTCGTCTCGATCTGGGCCGGAACCAAGGGCAAGCTCGACACCATCGAGGTCGCGGACGTCCTCCGTTTCGAGCGCGAGCTCCTGGACTACCTTCGTCGCAACACCAAGGTGCTCGACACCCTGCGCGAGACCAACGTCCTCGATGACGACACGGTCGCAGAGCTCGAGAAGCACACGGACGCTTTCCTCCTGGAGTTCCAGGGTGGCAAGGGGCAGGCCATCGGCGCCCCCGGTCACGAGGAGCACGGTGCGGCCGAGGCCGACGACGTCAACCAGGAGAAGATCGTCAAGGGTCGTCGCGCGTAATCGCGTGAGGAACTGATTTCATGGGCGCTCAACTCAGGGTCTACAAGCAGAAGATCTCTTCTGCTCAGACGACCAAGAAGATCACGAAGGCGATGGAACTCATCGCGGCTTCGCGCATCCAGAAGGCGATGGGACGTGTCAAAGCGTCCAGTCCCTTCGCGCGTGCCGTGACGAGGGCCGTGTCCGCCGTCGCGACGCACTCGAACGTCGACCACCCGCTCACCCGCGAGCCCGAGACGATCCGCCGCTCCGCGGTCGTGATCTTCTCGTCGGACCGGGGACTTGCCGGAGCCTTCAACTCGCAGATCCTCCGAGAGGGTCTCGAGGTGGCGGAGCTCCTGCGCAGTCAGGGCAAGGAGCCGGTGTTCTACCTCGTCGGTCGCAAGGCCGTCGGCTACTTCCAGTTCCGTCGCATCGCGGCGGCCGCGGAGTGGACCGGCGACACCGACACCCCGTCGTTCCACACGGCGGAGGAGATCTCGGCCACGCTGCTCGAGGACTTCTCCCGCGGTGCGGACGAGGGCGGAGTCGACGAGATCCACCTCGTGTACAACCGCTTCGTCAGCATGATGACGCAGTCGCCGGAATCCGTGCGCCTGCTTCCGCTGGAGATCGCGGAAGCCGATGACTCGGAAGCGGGAAGCGCCGTCTACCCGCTCTACGAGTTCGAGCCGGATGCCGAGACAGTCCTCGACGCGATCCTGCCGGTGTACATCCAGAGCCGCGTCTTCAACGCTCTCCTGCAGTCGTCTGCTGCCAAGCAGGCTGCGACGCAGAAGGCGATGAAGTCGGCCAGCGACAACGCCGACAAGCTCATCACCGACTACACCCGTCTGCGCAACAACGCGCGTCAGGCGGAGATCACGCAGCAGATCGCGGAGATCGTCGGCGGCGCCGACGCACTCTCGTCGAGCAAATAGACCATCAGGAAAGAGACGAAAATGACCACCACCGCCACGGCTGACCAGCCGGCGACCGCGGTCGTCGGGCGCGTCGCACGCGTCAACGGTCCGGTTGTCGACATCGAGTTCCCGCACGACTCGATCCCCGACATCTACAACGCGCTGAAGACCACGATCACGATCGGCGACGAGTCGGTCGAGATCACGCTCGAGGTCGCACAGCACCTCGGCGACGACCTCGTTCGCGCCATCGCCCTGAAGCCGACCGACGGCATCGTCCGCGGCCAGGAGGTGCGCGACTCCGGTGAGGCCATCTCGGTCCCCGTCGGCGACGTCACCAAGGGCAAGGTCTTCAACGTGATCGGCGAGGTCCTGAACCTCGAGCCCGGCGAGACCATCGAGGTCACCGAGCGCTGGCCGATCCACCGCAAGGCTCCGAACTTCGACCAGCTCGAGTCGAAGACCACCATGTTCGAGACCGGCATCAAGTCGATCGACCTCCTCACCCCGTACGTGCTGGGTGGAAAGATCGGTCTGTTCGGTGGCGCCGGTGTCGGCAAGACGGTCCTCATCCAGGAGATGATCCAGCGCGTCGCGCAGGACCACGGTGGTGTCTCGGTGTTCGCCGGTGTCGGCGAGCGCACCCGTGAGGGCAACGACCTCATCCACGAGATGGAAGAGGCGGGTGTCTTCGATAAGACCGCCCTCGTGTTCGGCCAGATGGACGAGCCGCCGGGAACGCGTCTGCGCGTCGCCCTCTCGGCTCTGACCATGGCGGAGTACTTCCGTGACGTGCAGAAGCAGGACGTGCTGCTCTTCATCGACAACATCTTCCGCTTCACGCAGGCCGGTTCCGAGGTCTCCACGCTGCTGGGCCGCATGCCCTCGGCCGTGGGATACCAGCCGAACCTGGCCGACGAGATGGGCCTCCTGCAGGAGCGCATCACCTCGACGCGCGGTCACTCGATCACCTCGCTGCAGGCGATCTACGTTCCGGCCGATGACTACACCGACCCGGCTCCGGCGACCACCTTCGCCCACCTCGACGCCACCACGGAGCTCTCGCGTGAGATCGCGTCGAAGGGTCTGTACCCGGCCATCGACCCGCTGACCTCGACGTCGCGAATCATGGACCCCCGCTACTTGGGCGAGGATCACTACCGCGTCGCGACGACGGTCAAGCAGATCCTGCAGAAGAACAAGGAACTGCAGGAGATCATCGCGATCCTCGGTGTCGACGAGCTGTCCGAAGAAGACAAGATCGTCGTGTCGCGTGCACGCCGCATCCAGCAGTTCCTCTCGCAGAACACCTACATGGCGAAGAAGTTCACGGGTGTCGAGGGTTCGACCGTGCCGCTCAAGGAGACCATCGAGTCGTTCGATGCGATCACCCGCGGTGACTTCGACCACGTGGCCGAGCAGGCCTTCTTCAACGTCGGTGGCATCTCCGACGTCGAAGAGCAGTGGGCGAAGATCCAGAAGGAGAACGGCTGACCATGGCGCTGCACGTCAGCCTCGTCTCCGCGGACGCGGAGGTCTGGACGGGAGAGGCGAGCCTCGTCGTCGCCAAGACCGTCGAGGGCGAGATCGGCTTCATGAGCGGCCACGAGCCGGTTCTGGCGATCCTCGCTCAGGGCGAGGTCCGTATCACGCAGACCGACGGCACGAAGGTGCTCGCCAACGCGCAGGACGGCTTCCTCTCCATGGAGAGCGACGTCCTGACGATCGTGGCGGGCAACGCGGCCCTCATCGCGTAGCAGTCCGTTCATCGCGTCCGCCCCGGCACCCTTCGTGGGTCCCGGGGCGGACGCGTCTGCATCCCCGAGGTCCCATGAAGATCCTGCTCCCGCCGTCCGAGACCAAGCGTCCTGGCGGTGACGGCGCACCGCTCGATGTCGGCTCGCTGGCGCTTCCGTCGCTGCGCGACGAGCGGCTGGCGGTCGTCGACGCTCTGGTCGCGCTCTCCGCCGACGAGGACGCCGCTCGTGCGGTGCTCAAGCTCAGCACGAAGCAGGGCGGAGATGTGCTGCACAATCGGATGCTGCGCTCCGCAGTCACGATGCCGGCGGTCGACAGGTACACGGGAGTGCTGTACGACGCGCTCGACGCGTCGTCGCTCTCGCCGGCATCCCGACGTTGGCTCGGCGCGCATGTGTGGATCCATTCGGCGCCGCTCGGGCCGATCGGCGCCCTCGATCCGATCCCGCAGTACCGGCTGGCAGCGGGTGTGTCCGTGCCCGGTCTGCCTGCGCTGCGCCGGCACTGGGCGGCTCCGACGTCCGCGGCGATCGCGGAGGAGGATCCCCCCTTCGTCCTCGACCTGCGCAGCGAGGCGTATGTCGCGCTCGGGCCGGTCCCGCAGTCCGTCGCGTCGGTGTACGTGCGCGTGGTGACAGAGCACGGTAGAGCGCTCAATCACTTCAACAAGAAGTCGAAGGGACTGCTCACCCGGGCATTGGCGGAGGATCGACCCCGCGTCGGATCGCTGCGGGGCCTGCGTCGCTGGGCGGAACCGCGGGGATTCGTGCTCCGCGACACCGACGAGCACGGCGTGGTGGAGCTCGTCGTCGCCGAGTGAGCGTCGCGCGGCGCGCGCCGTCCGTGTGTCGTTGCCCCGTATATCAGCGCACCGATATGGTTGGTGTCGCGGCGCGCACGGCGTCCGCTCCATCGGATCCGGAGGGGATCATGTACGACGACTACGACTATTACGGATACGGTCTATCGGGCGGCGCGCTCGTCGCCGTCATCCTGCTATACACGGTCCTGCCGCTCGCGATCTACGCACTCTACGCGTGGTTCTACATGAAAGTCTTCGAAAAGGCTGGCGTGCAGGGCAAGTGGCGTGCGTGGGTTCCCGTCTACAACTCGATGATCTTCTACAAGCTCGGCGATCTCAGCCCGTGGTTGTTGCTCTACGTCCTCGGTGGGGCTGTGCTCGGAGCGATCATTCCCTTCCTCGGTTGGTTCCTCATCCTCCCGCTGGTCGGCATCGCCGCGCGCATCCTCGATCTCATGGTCGCGTGGCGGGTGGGGCTGAAGCTTCAGAAGGACGCCGTCTGGGTGATCCTGTACTTCTTCCTGCCTTTCATCTGGCTGGGTATCCAGGCCTTCGACAAGTCGCGTTGGAACCCGAACATCGCGCCGGCGCCGTGGGCGACGAAGGGTCTCCTCGCCGACAACACCGTGTGGCAGGGCATTCCCGTGCAGCCGCGTCCGGCGGCGGGCCCCGGCTACGGCGCACCGCAGGGGTACGGCGCCCCGCAGGGTTACGCCCCGCCGGCGCCGCAGGGCTACACGCCTCCGGCCCAGCCCGGGTACGCACCGCCCGCGCAGCCCGGATACGCGCCTCCGCCCGCACCGTCGAACCCGGCCGCTCCCGGCGTCCCGCCGGCAGCTCCCTCGGCTCCGCCCGCAGGCCCGCCGGCAGCTCCCTCGGCACCGCCCGCAGGCCCGCCGGCTCCTCCGGCGGCTCCGCCCGCAGGCCCGCCGGCACCTCCGACGGCTCCGCCCGCGGCTCCGCCGGCTCCGCCGACGGACCCCACGCAGCCTCCGGCGTGACCTCGTGACACAGAGCCCCCGACTCCGGTCGGGGGCTCTGTGCGGTCCCGGCCATGCTCCGCGATTGCGGGAGGGTCGTCGCGAGGCGATAACGTGGAGTAATGGTGTCCACTACGATGTGTGAGTATCCCGGCGCGGACCGACCCGCAGGAATTTCGGAGGCGACGAGTGTCTGACACGACGACGAGCACGCGAAGCGTGACGGTCGCTCAGCGCCCGCTCCTGCTGTCCTGGGCGGGGGTCACCGACGTCGGACGCCGGCGCGAGACCAACCAGGACGCGTTCTTCGCGGAATACCCGCTGTTCATCGTCGCGGACGGCATGGGCGGTCACGCGGGCGGCGAGATCGCCAGCCGCAGCACGGTCACCCGCCTGCAGGCGGTGGCGACGTCCGGTTCCGTGGGGCGTGCGTCGATCGAAGGTGCGCTCGAGCTCGCGGTCGCGGACATCGCGGATCACCCAGAGGCCACGGACGAGGGCACCGGCACCACTCTCACCGGAGTGTTCCTGGAGTTCGACGAGGAGGAGCCGCACTGGGCTGCGCTGAACATCGGAGATTCCCGGGTGTATCTGCTCCGGGATGACCGACTCATCCAGGTGACCACCGATCACTCCGTCGTCCAGGAGCTCATCGCTGCCGGCAAGATCAGCCCCGAGGAGGCCGAGGGCCATCCGTACAGCAACGTGATCACGCGCGCGGTCGGGGCGAGCGAGCTCACAGCGCCCGACTACGTGACGATCGATGTGCGGGCCGGAGACCGGTTCGTGATCTGCTCCGACGGACTCACCAAAGAGCTGACCGACTACGGCATCCAGCACTTCCTGCGCGCGAACGCCGATCCCGCCGCCGCCGTCGATGCGATGCTCGCCGCCGCGCTCGAGAACGGCGGACGAGACAACGTCACGCTCGTCGTCGTCCAGGTGTCCGACGAGTCATCGAGCACCGACTCCTCGTCGTCCGATGCAGCGACAGCCGCGGTCGACGACGTCTCCTCCACCGAAGACCGTCAGTCCGACTAGCGCTCCGCGGCCTGGGGAGGGCTCCCGTGCCCTCCTGATCCGGGGTGCACTGAAGGGATGGAATCTCTTCCGATAGTCATCCCGTCTGCGCCGGCTCCGGTGCGTCGCCCGCCGACACCCTTCGTGGCAGCTCTTGTGCCGGTCGCTGCGGGCGTCGGGCTGTGGGCGGTCACCGGCTCGCTGTTCTCGCTCTGCTTCGCGGCCCTGGGGCCTCTGATGATCTTCGCCTCGCTCATCGACGGCGCCCGATCCCGCCGCCGTTCTCGTCGCGAGGGTGCGGTGGAGAATGCGAAGGCGTGGACGCGCGTCGAGGAGCAGCTGGCCGGCCAGCATGACGAGGAGCGCCAGGGGCGCTGGCATCGTCACCCGGATGCCGCGGCCTGTCTGGACCAGCCCCCTCTGCGGGGTTCGGACCCTCTCGGGCCTCGCACCGAGATCGTGGTGGGCAGCGGAACGGGGGTGAGCGTCGTGCGTGCATCCGGCGGAGACGGGGAGCGTGAGCGTGCTTTCCGCGAGCGCTGCGGTCGTCTCGAGGACGTGCCCGTCACTGTGCCGCTCGGAGGCGGTGTGGCTCTGCGCGGCGGGCGTCCGCTGGTGGAATCGGTGGCAAGGGCACTCGCGCTGCAGCTTGCTCTGAGATTCGGTGCCGCGCAGATGACGATCTGCGGCGACGGGCTCGACGACTGGGGACTCGCCCAGCTGCCGCAGGCGAAGGCGGCTCGTCGTGGCGCCTTCCGTCTCGGGGTCGCTCGCGCGGGTTCGCGGCGTCCGGACTGCGACAGCGTGATCTGGATGCTGCACCGGGGCGACGATGTCGCCGAGGGGATCACCACGGTGATCGACATCGACGAGCCGACCCGTGCTTTCGTGCGCACACCGCAGGGCGTCGTCCGGGTGGCCGTCGAGGGGCTGTCCCACGACCAGGCCGTCGCGATCGCCCAGACCCGAGTGGGGGAGGCAGAGGAGGTCGAGACCCTTCCCGCGGAGATCGCGCTCGGCGGGCTGCGTCAGCAGAAGTCCTCGAGCGGGCTGCCCGCCACGATCGGCCGCGGAGAGCGCGACGACGTGGCGCTGGACATCGTCGAGGACGGTCCGCACGCGATCGTCACCGGCACCACGGGCTCCGGGAAGAGCGAGCTGCTGGTCTCGTGGGTGACCGCGATCGCGACCGCGCACGGCCCCGATCGGGTGGTGTTCGTGCTCGCCGACTTCAAGGGAGGTACGGCGTTCGACCCTCTCAGGGCGCTGCCCCAGGTCGCCGCCGTCATCACGGATCTCGATGACGAGGGCGCCCGGCGCGGAGTGACCAGCCTGAGTGCCGAGCTGCGGCGCCGAGAGTCGGTGCTCGCCGGCGCCGGAGTCCGCGATGTGCGGGAGAGTGACATGCCTCGGCTCGTCATCGTGGTCGACGAGTTCGCGGCCCTTCTGCAGGAGCACCCCGATCTGGGGGCGGTCTTCACCGACATCGCCGCGCGCGGGCGCGCGCTGGGAATGCATCTGATCCTCGGCACGCAGCGTGCGTCGGGGGTCATCCGGGATGCGCTGGCGTCGAACTGCCCGCTGCGGGTCAGCCTCCGAGTGTCGGACTCCGCCGACAGCCGAGCCGTCATCGGCACGGACGCTGCTGCCGAGCTGCCGGGGGGAGTCGCGTCACGGGGTGTGGCACTGGCACGGAGACCGCAGGACGACCAGGCGCGGGTGATGCGAGTCGCCCTGACCGACGCTGCGGACATCCGAGCCGTGGCGGCGCTGTGGTCGCAGGCTGAGACGCCGCAGAGCCCCTGGCTTCCCGCCCTGGAACGACGGATCCCCTTGAGCGATGTGGGTGATCAGCACGCTGACCGCGTGATCCTCGGCCGCGTCGACGACCCGGAGCACCAGCGACAGCCGCTCGACACGCTGGCGGTCGGGGCGGACCGCGGGCTGAGCGTGGTCGGCGCTGCGGGCTCGGGCCGCACCTCCGTCCTACGCGCACTCGCGGCGCAGGACGAGGCGGCGCTGTGGATCCCGCGCGACCCGGAGGAGGCCTGGGACATGGCCGTGGCGCTCTCGTCGGGAGGTGTCAGGCCGCCCCGTCTCGTGCTGTGCGACGACATCGACGTCCAGGTCGACGGCCTGCCCGCGGACTACGCGCAGCACTTGATGCACCTGTGGGAGCAGATCCTGCGGAACAACACGGACACGACCTTCGTGCTGACTTCCGCACGTGCGGGCGGAGCCGTGGGCCGCGTGCTCGACATCCTGCCGCGGAGAGGGCTGCTGCGGATGCGGAGCAGAGTCGATCACCTGGCGGCGGGAGGCGATGCGCGCGGTTTCGAGTCGGAGCGACCGCCAGGACGGATGCGGATCGGCGATCGCGAGATCCAGGTCGTCTGGGTGCCGGACTCGGCAGCGCAGGTGCCCGGGACGGGCGGGGAGGATGCGGTGGCGGAGCGCGTGGGCAGGCGCGGTGGCGTGAGCGTCCGGCACACAACGTCGCGGCGTCGGGCGAGCGACGGGTGGGCGCCGCGGCTTCCTCTCACAGGCCTGGTCACCGCCGGAGCCCCTGCGGTCGCCGAGGCGCTGTCCGCTGTGTTCGCTGAGTGCGACGTCCTGTGCCTGTCGGCCGCGCCCGGCGGTGTCCTACTCTCCGACCGTCCGGCGATCCTGATCGGCGAACCCGAGGCGTGGCAGCGCGACTGGTCTCTCTGGCAGCGGGTGCGCCGAGAGGGGGAAGTGCTCGTCAGAGCAGAGAACGCCGTCGAGCTGCGCCAGCTGGCGGGTGTACGAGACCTTCCGCCGTTCGCCCGACAGCACGCGGGCCGTGCGTGGTCGATGGTGGCGGATTCCGCACCCAGACGGGTCTCGATCCCGGCTCTCGCGGCGCGGCGGTGAACTTCGCGGAGCCGGCGGGGCTCAGGGGGCGGAGCCGGCGCGGCTCAGAGCGCGGAGCCGGCGGGGCTCAGAGGGCTGAGCCGGGGCGGATGCTCCCGACGTTCTGCCCGCCGCCGAGCACGTCGAGCGGGAGCACCGCCTGCAGGGTCGCGACGTCCGCGTCGGTCAGCCCTCCGGCGCGCGCGAGCAGGGTGGCGGCCACGATGGTGCTCGCCCGCGCGCCGCCGTCGAGCATCTTCACCGCGGCAGTCGTGCCGTTCGGGGCGACCATCACGATCACACCCTCTGCGCCGCTCTTGGCGAACACGCCGAGCTTCTCGATCGCGACGGTGTCGGGGCGACCAGGGCCGTCGATGGTCCAGGGGTGCTCGCGAACCGCGCGCACCAGTGATCCGGCGACGCGGTGCAGAGCGAACGGCGAGCGGTCGGATGCGGTGCCGATGCGGTGGATCGAGCGGGCCAGTCCCGTCAGGGTGAGCGCATACACGGGCGCTCCGCATCCGTCGATCGCCGTGTGCGCGACCTTCTCGCCGGTGAGCCGCTCGATGACGTCACGGATGTGCACCTGCAGCGGATGCGCCGGGTCGAGGTAGCCGTCGGTCGGCCAGCCTGTCGCGACGCAGGCCCGCAGCATCGCGGCGTGCTTGCCCGAGCAGTTCATCCGGATCCGGGTCTGCGCACCGTGCTCGCGCACCAGCTCGTCTCGTGCGGCGGTGTCGGACGGCCAGGCGGGAGGGCAGGCCAGGTCGTCCTCGTTGAGTCCACCCTCCGTGAGGATGTCCCGGACCAGGGCGGCGTGGCGGTCGGTGCCGCTGTGGCTCGCGGTCGACATCGCGAGCTGTTCGCCCTCGAGCGCGGCGCCCGCGGTGACGCATGCCACGGCCTGCAGAGGCTTGAGGCTCGAGCGGGGGAGGACCAAGGCATCGGGGTTGCCGTGGCGGACGACGACGTCGCCCTCGGGCGAGAGCACCACCGCCGCCCCTGCATGTCGGGATTCGACGAAGCCGCTCCGTTCGACGACGGCAAGTTCCACGGCATCCTGAACGGTCAGAGTCTCCAGCACCCCCTCAGGATATCGTCGGTCGGCGTCCTCCCGCGCCAACGATGCTGCGTCGCATGCCCGGGGCTGGTGGCAGACTGACGTCATGGCAGATCGTCTGACGCCTCTCGGCGAGCACCGTTACGCTCTCACCGCCACCTGGACCGGCAACTCCGGCACCGGAACGAGCGGTTACCGCGACTACCGACGCGACGTGACGATCGAGGTCGCGGGCAAGCCCGATCTGCTCGCGTCGGCAGACAAGCCCTTCCGCGGCGATCCCGCCCGCTGGAACCCCGAAGACCTGCTGCTCGCCTCGCTGTCCGAATGCCACCTGCTCTCGTACCTGCACGCGTGTGTCACCGAGGGTGTCGTCGTGACGTCATACCGCGACAGCGCATCCGGAACCATGCGCGAAGACGGAGCGGGCGGCGGCGCGTTCGTCGAGGTGACGCTGCGACCTGAGGTCGTGGTGGCGGAGACGTCGATGATCGAGGCCGCTGAGCGCGCGCACGCGCAGGCGCACGAGTGGTGCTTCATCGCGAATTCGATGAACTTCCCGGTGCGACACGAGGCGACGGTCCGCGCGGCGCAGGACTGAGCCGTCGAGCCGTCTCACCATCGCGCCCGTGCCTGACCCGGTCAGCGACGTTCGTGCGGCAGCGCCTGCTTGATCTTCTCGATCGTCCCCTGCGCGGGGGCCTCGTTGAACGCGTCGGCCAGTTCCTGGCCCGAGAGCGCGTGGATCGCCGCCATGATCTCGTCCGTCGCGAGTCGGCGGGCTCGCCCACTGGTCGCGGCGCCGTGCGGCGACAGGTCGAGCGGCTCTCCGAATCGCACGGTGATGCGCTCCGAGAGGGTGGGGACCTTCGCTCCGACAGGCATCACCTTGTCGGTCCCGATCAGGCCGACCGGCACGACCGGTGCCCCCGTCTGCAGCGCGAGGAAGGCCACGCCCGTGCGGCCCTTGTACAGGCGACCGTCGGTCGAACGCGTCCCCTCCGGGTAGAGCGCGACCGCGAGTCCCTCGTCGAGCAGCTGACGCTGCACGTCGAGCGCGTCGAGCGCGGCCTTGCCGGCGCCCCGGCGCACCGAGATGGCGCCGATCGATTCGAAGAAGGTCTTGCTGAGCCACCCCTTCATGCCGGTGCCCTCGAAGTAGGTGGACTTGGCGAGGAAGTGCACCGGTCGAGGGGCGGCGACCGGGATCGCGATGGAGTCGATGAACGAGAGGTGGTTGCTGGCGAAGATGACCGGGCCGTCCTGAGGGACGTTCTCGCGGCCTTCGATGCGGGGCCGGTAGATGGTGCGCGCGAGCGGGGTGATGAGACCGCGACCCAGCCGGTAGGCGAATCCCGCGTGACGGGGTCCCTGCGTCTCTGCGGGCGATGTTGCGGGCTCCACCGACTGCTCTGACGTCATCAGAGCAGATTACCCCCGGATCCATGCCGCCGTGGGAATGAAGCCCCGGCGCGCGCCTCCCAGCCTCGGCCAAGGGGCGTGCGCCATGATGGGGTGTCCCTCCCGCGAACCCGAGGTCTCATCGTGCGCAAGCGTCCACTCATCATCCTGTCCACCGTCGCTGCGGCGACCCTCCTCCTCGCCGGGTGCTCCGGTGGCGCGGATCCCGAGTCGACCGCGACGCCGGATGCCTCCGCTCAGAGCTCGTGCCTGGCGGATCTGAAGTCCGGCGCCGGATCCGACGCGGTGTCGGTCGAGGGATCCGGCGCGGACGCCAAGGTCACGGTGCCGGCCGATGCCGACCTGACCGAAGCTCAGCGTTCCGTGGTCGTCGAGGGCGATGGCGAGGACGTCAAGCCCGGCGACCTCATCTCGCTGCGCTATCAGCTCGTCGATGCCAAGACGAACGAGGTGCTCAGCACCTCTGAGCGCGGCCCCGACGGTGTGCTCTCCGCCCTGCTCGCACTGCAGAACCCGCAGCAGCAGATGGTCGATCCCACGCAGTCCACCGTCTTCACGGTCGCTGCGGAGTGCGTTCCGATCGGCTCCAGCGTGGTGCTGACACTTCCTCCCGGGCAGGAGGGGGCCAACCCCAGCGTGCTGTACATCGAGACCATCGAGGAGCTGCCGACCATCGCATCCGGGTCCGACGTCGACGCGACCGAGGGGATGCCGAAGGTCGAGCTCGACGACGCGGGCTCGCCGACCATCACGATCCCCGACACCGAGGCTCCGACCGAGACCGAGGTCGCCGATCTCAAGCAGGGCGATGGCGCCGTCGTCGCCTCCGGCGACCTCGTCACGGTGCAGTATCGCGGGGTGAAGTGGTCGGACGGCACAGAGTTCGACTCGAGCTGGAGCCGCGATGCGGCACCGGCGCAGTTCCAGACCACCAGTGTCGTTCCCGGGTTCAAGATGGCGCTCGAGGGCCAGAAGGTCGGCTCTCAGGTCGTCGTGACCATGCCGCCGAAGGATGGCTACGGCGAAGGCGAGATCAACGCGAACGACCTCAAGGGGGAGACCCTGGTGTTCGTCGTCGACATCCTCGCGACGACCCCCATCGAGCAGGCTCCGTAAGCACGGCGGGAGCCGAGGGCGTGCCATAGGCTGGCGGCATGCGTCGCATCATCGTCCTCGGCTCCACCGGTTCCATCGGCACCCAGGCGCTCGACGTCATCCGTGCCAACCCCCGCCGTTTCGAGCTCGTCGGCCTCGCAGCCGGCTCCAACGCCGAGATGCTGGCCGAGCAGGCGGCAGCCTTCCAGGTCGAGAGCACCGCGCTGGGCGCCGCCGAGGCCGAGCAGCTCGTGCGCGATGTCGAGGCCGACGTCGTGCTCAACGCGATCACGGGCTCCATCGGCCTCGGATCCACTCTCGCCGCGCTGAAGGCCGGGCGTACGCTGGCCCTGGCCAACAAGGAGTCGCTCATCGTCGGCGGGGAGCTCGTGCTCGCTGCAGCCGCGCCCGATCAGATCGTCCCTGTCGACTCGGAGCACTCCGCGATCGCCCAGGCCCTGCGCGGCGGGACGCACGCAGAGGTCCGGCGGCTGGTCGTCACGGCATCCGGCGGGCCCTTCCGCGGACGCTCGCGTGACGAGCTGCGCGAGGTCACCCCGCAACAGGCGCTCGCGCATCCGACGTGGGACATGGGCCGGATGGTGACCACGAACTCCGCGACGCTCGTGAACAAGGGGCTCGAGGTCATCGAGGCACATCTGCTCTTCGACGTCGCCTATGACGACATCGAGGTGGTCGTGCACCCGCAGTCGATCGTGCACTCGATGGTGGAGTTCATCGACGGCTCCACGATCGCCCAGGCATCGCCGCCGGACATGCGTCTGCCGATCTCGCTCGGTCTCGACTGGCCGAACCGCATCGGCGGCGTCGGACGTCCGCTCGACTGGACCAGTGCGACGTCCTGGACCTTCGAGCCGCTCGACGACGGAGCTTTCCCCGCGGTCGCTCTCGCCAAGGCGGTCGGTCGCGCCGGGGCCACCTTCCCCGCGGTCTACAACGCGGCCAACGAGCAGGCCGTCGACGCGTTCCACGAGGGGCGGCTGCCGTTCCTCGGCATCGTCGACACGATCTCGCGGGTCGTCGACGCGCACGAGCCCCCCGACACCCTGACGGTCGAGTCGCTCGCCGAGGCCGAGGCCTGGGCGCGCCGCACCGCCGACCAGCTGATCGCGAAGGGCTGATCCCGCCGACGGGTCCACCCGATCGGCGGCTCGACCCCACCTGGGCTCGCGCCGGCTCTCAGTCCTGGTCGGCGTAGGGAACGGGCCAGTGCGAGTCGGGGACGGGCCACCCGGCGGCGAGCAGCGCGCGACGCGCCAGCTCCCGTGCCGAGTACGGCGTCCGCACGCCACGGATGTCGCGGTAGTCCTGATGTCCGGGTCCTGCCCACAGGATGGAGTCGCCGTCACCGACCATGCCGACGGCGGCGATGATCGCCGCCTCCGGTGGCGAGTACTCGTGGATCTCCGCGTCCGGGCGGGCGGCGCGCGCACCGGCGACGAGGGTGGCGCGGATCGTGTCCGGGTCCTCGAAACGCGGATGGTGGTCGGTGATCACCAGGATGTCGCTGCCCTCGACCGCGGTACGCGCCATGTCGTAGCGCTTGCTGGCGTCTCGGTCGCCATCGGCGCCGAAAAGCATCAGCACCCGACCCGGAGTGACCCGGCGGACGGCCGCGAGCGTCTTCTCGAAGGCGTCGGGGGAGTGCCCGAAGTCCACGAACACGACGGGGCCCTCATCGCCCGAGACGAGTTGGGTGCGTCCGGGCAGGTGCGCGTCGATGAGTCCCCCGTCGAGCGCCTCGACGATGCGATCCCAGGAGTAGCCGCCCTCGAGGAGCATGACGATGGCGAGGGCGGCGTTCGCGGCCATGTGCGGTCCGATCACCGGGACGGTCGTCGTCAGCGCACCCGCGGGGCCGGTCAGCGTGAACGTCGTGCCGGAGGCGCGCTCGTCGTCGATCACGACCACCCAGTCCGCGGCGGCGGCGGCCTGCGGGTCTGCGGCGATCGTGGGGGTGCCGACCGTGACCACCGGGATCTCGGCGCGTTCCACCACGAGTGCGCCGTTGGGGGAGTCGAGGCACACCACACCCCGGATCGCCCTGTCGGGTCGGAACAGAGGCAGCTTCGCCTCGAAGTACTCGTCCATGTCGGCGTAGTCGTCGAGATGGTCGTGGCTGAGGTTGGTGAAGCCGGCGACGTCGAAGCGGATGCCGTCGACACGATGCCGCGAGAGTGCCTGGGCGCTGACCTCGACGGCCACCGCCTCGACCTCCCGCTCGCGCATGAGGGCGAGCAGGGCGTGCATCTCGGAGGCCTCGGGCGTCGTGAGCCGCGACACGATGACCTCGCCGGCGATGTGACGTTCGGCGGTGGAGGAGAGACCGGTTACGACGCCGAGCTGGTCGAGGATGCCTTCGAGCAGGTGCGACACGCTGGTCTTGCCATTCGTGCCGGTGGTCGCGAACAGCAGCGGCAGGGGGTCGCCCGCTCCGGTGCCGTAGACCCAGGCGCTCAGGGCGCCGAGCACGGCGCGGGGGTCGTCGACCACGAGGATCGGTAGTCCGGCGGGCGCGGCGATCTCGGCACCGGCATCGTCGGTGATGATGGCGACGGCCCCTTTGTCGGCGGCGGCCGCAGCGAACTCGGCCCCGTGGCGATTCACCCCCCGGATGGCGACGAACGCCTCGCCCGCACGCAGGTCGGCGGTCGCGAGGGTGATCCCTGACAGGGTGACACCGTTCACCTCGCCGCGCACCTCTCGGGCGAATCGGGAGGCGAGTTCGGACAGCTCACGCCGGGGCGGGTTCGCGGGGCGGAGCACGGGAGGCAGGCTCGGTTGTTGTTCAATCGACATGTCCTCTCCATGCTCTCACGGCGGCGGCGCGAACTCCGGGTGCGGCACGTCCACCCGCACACCGCGGTGCGGCGCATCGTGGCCTCGGAGACTCGTGGGGCTCATTCCTAGGCTCCGCGCACTAACGTGATCACGTGGATGTCCTGCTCTATCTGGGTGGCATCGTGTTCATGCTGATCGGCCTCGGCCTCTCGATCGGTCTGCACGAGGTCGGTCACCTCCTGCCTGCGAAGCTCTTCGGCGTGCGCGTCGGCCAGTACATGATCGGCTTCGGGCCCCGGCTGTGGTCGAAACGCATCGGGGAGACCGAGTACGGGTTCAAGCTGTTGCCGTTGGGCGGCTTCATCTCGATGTCGGGCATGTACCCGGCATCCACCGCCGCAGGCCCGGCCAAGGGGCTCTTCCGTGCGCTGGTGCAGGACGCACGGTCGGCGAACGACGAGACGATCGCCGCAGGCGCAGAGGACCGGGTGTTCTACCGACTGCCGGTGTGGAAGCGGGTGATCGTCATGCTCGGCGGTCCGCTGATGAACCTGATCCTCGCCGTCGTGATCTTCACGGTGCTGGTCTCAGGCATCGGCGTACAGCAGGGGACCACGACGATCGCCTCGGTGAACGAGTGCGTCCTCCCCGCCGGATCGACCGCGACCGAGTGCGCGGCCGATGACCCCGCGACGCCGGCCGCTGAGGCGGGCATCCGGCCGGGCGACGTCCTCGTGTCCGTGGGAGGGCAGAGCGTGTCGACCTTCGCCGAGGCGACGGCCATCGTGCAGGCGGCGCCCGGCAAGACCCTCGATCTCGTGGTCCGTCGCGACGGCGCGGAGAAGACGCTGAGCATCACCCCCGTCGAGGCCGAGCGCACGATCACGGACGCCAGTGGCCAGCCGGTTCTCGGAGACGACGGCGAGCCCGTCGTCAAGGATGTGGGGTACGTCGGCATGGGCGCCCAGATGGGCTTCGTGCAGCAGCCGTTCTCGGCAGGCCCGCAGATGGCGGGCGACACCGTCGCACGCGTGGGGTCGATGATCCTCACGCTGCCTGTGCGCATCTGGGATGTGGGAGTCTCTCTGGTCACAGGAGGCGAGCGGGATCCGAACGGACCGCTGAGCGTGGTCGGAGTCGGCCGCCTGGCCGGCGAGGTCGCCGCCACGGACGCCCCTGTGCTCAACCGCTTCTCGGTGCTGCTCAGTCTGCTGGGTTCCTTGAACGTGGCGCTGTTCGTGTTCAACCTGATCCCGCTGCTGCCGCTCGACGGAGGTCACGTCGTCGTGGCGCTGTGGGACGGCATTCGCCGTGCCTGGGCGAAGCTGTTCCGTCGCCCGCCGCCCGCGCCGGTCGACGCCACGCGCCTCGTGCCGCTCACGGTGGTCGTCGCGACGCTGCTCATCGCGATGGGGGCGGTTCTGCTGCTCGCCGACGTGTTCAACCCCGTGAAGCTCTTCGGCGGCTGATCGCGGCGGCTGATCGCGGCGGCTGAGCCCGGCGGCTGATCGCAGTCGGCTCAGCCCGGAGGCTGAGCCGACCGGGGAATCAGGACAGGGCGTGCGAGACGAGTCGCTCGAGCGTGCGGATCCCGTCGCGCGACAGGATCGATTCGAGGTGTCCCTGCACGGACGCGAAGTGCGGGCCTCGCAGCGCGTAGACATCGCCCGTCGCGGGGTCCGCTGACACGTCGGCGGACCCCGCCGACGTCGTTCCGGGTGTCACCCTGGCGGTGAACGTGTTGTAGAAGCCGATCGATGCATCCTCGCCGAACACCGGCACCGCCTTCTGGAGTCCCTGGTGCGGGGCGTCGAGGGGTACCAGGGCGAGGCCGAGGCCGTCGCTGAGGATCTGATGGCTCAGACAGACCGCGAGCAGCGGGGAGCCGGTGTCGACCCGACGCGAGACGACCTCGCGCATGCGGGCGATCCGCGGGCTGTCCAGGTCGCGCGGGTCGCCGGGACCGGGGCCGGCGACGACGAGGTCGGCGGCGGCGAGCTCGTCGTCCGTCACCTCGCTCCAGGGGCGATTCGTGACGTCGAGGCCGAGATGGCGCAGCTGGTGCGCCAGCATCGTGGTGAATCGGTCCTCGGCGTCCACGACGACGGCCGAGGTGCCGCGGAACGGACCGGAGAGGTCGTCGCCCTGCGGGTTGAGCCAGAAATCCGCGAGTCGGGCGTTGCGCGAGGCGAGCAGGGACTCGATCGTCGGGTCGGCGGCGAGGGAGCGCCGCGCGCCGGGGGCGTCGGCGTCCTCCCGAGCTTCTGCGGCACCGTCCCTGTCGATCGCGCCGATGGCACCGAGCACGCCGGCCGCCTTGCCGTGGGTCTCGGACACCTCGCCGTGCGGATCGGAGTGACGCACGAGGGTGGCGCCCACCGGCACGCTGAGCGCGCCGTCGTGCACGTAGACGGTGCGGATGAGGATCGGGGCGTCGAGATCGTGTCCGCCCTCGGGGTTGGGGGTGAACAGAGCGGCCACGCCGGAGTAGTACCCGCGCGGCTTGCGCTCATGACGACGGATGACCGCACAGGCGTTCTGCATGGGGGAGCCGGTCACGGTCGGCGCGAACATCGTCTCGCGGAGGATGTCGCGGGGATCCAGCGCGCTGCGGCCGCGGAGCATGTACTCGGTGTGCGTGAGCCGCGACATCTCCTTGAGGTGCGGGCCGGTGATCCTCCCACCGTCGGAGCACACCGCGCTCATCATCTTGAGCTCCTCGTCGACCACCATGAACAGCTCCTCGGTCTCCTTGGTGGAGGAGAGGAAGTCGACCAGAGTGTCCTTCGTGGCGCCGCCCGCCGGGTGACGGAACGTGCCCGAGATCGGGTTCATCGTCACGACGCCGCCCCGTGCCACGACGTGGGCCTCGGGGCTGGCGCCCACGGCGATATGGCCGGGGGTGACGACGGCGAACGTCCAGTACGCCCCACGCTCGTGGGTGAGCAGGGCACGGAACCAGGTCAGCGCGGCCGTGCGGTCGTCGACATCGATGTGGGCCGTGAAGTCCCTCCGGATCACGAAGTTCGCGCCCTCGCCCCGTCCGATCTCGTCGGCGATCACGGTCGTGACGATCTGCGCGTACTCCGCGTCGGGGATGTCGAAGCCGCCGTCTCGCAGCGGAACAGGGTCGCCGGGCAGAGCGGCCAGCAGCTCGGCGGTCGGGAGCTGCAGGTGCTCGTCGACGACGAGGCATCGCAGCGGTGCTCCGTCGTCCTGGGCCACGAATCCGCGCTCTCGCACCTGGCGGTACGGCACCATCGCGAAGATCTCGCGGGCAGCGCCGTCGATCGTGAGCGGGATGTCGGCGAGGAGATCGACATCCAGGACGTCGCCGGTCAGCAGCTCGACGGAGTCGGTGCCGTCGCGCGCGATGAGCACGAAAGATGCCGCGGGATCCGCGGTGAGCTCGGAAAGACGTGAGAGGGTCATCGATGTCTCCTGTGCGTGGCTCCGGCTCGGCTCAACGAAAAGACCGCCCCGGAGGCGGTCTGGATTCGTGGGAACGCGAACACACCGCCTAGGAGGCGGGCCACCAGGTGAGGTTCGCGAGCATGGCCTGAAAACTATCACACCGCCGACCGCGGCCCCGTTCGCGTGACCGAGGTCCCGAGTGGCCTTCTTCCAGCCTGCGCGCATCAGGGCGGCGTAGGCTGGGGGTGTGCCAGCAGTCAATCTCGGGATGCCGAAGATCCCCGAAGTCCTCGCCCCGCGTCGCAAGTCCCGCCAGATCAAGGTGGGCAAGGTCCTGGTCGGCGGCGACGCTCCCGTGAGCGTGCAGTCGATGACCACCACGAAGACCACCGACATCAACGGGACGCTTCAGCAGATCGCGGAGCTCACCGCATCCGGCTGCGAGATCGTCCGCGTGGCCGTGCCTCACCAGGACGACGCCGACGCGCTGAAGATCATCGCGATGAAGAGCCAGATCCCGGTGATCGCTGACATCCACTTCCAGCCCCGCTACATCTACACGGCGATCGACGCCGGATGCGGCGCGGTGCGCGTGAACCCCGGCAACATCCGCGAGTTCGACGGCAACGTCGGCAAGATCGCCGAGGCGGCCAAGGCCGCGGGCGTCTCCCTGCGCATCGGCGTGAACGCCGGATCGCTCGACCGTCGCATCCTCACCAAGTACGGCAAGGCGACGGCCGAGGCCCTCGTCGAGAGCGCCGTCTGGGAGGCCTCGCTGTTCGAGGAGCACGACTTCCACGACTTCAAGATCTCGGTCAAGCACAACGACCCGATCGTCATGGTCAAGGCGTACCGTCTGCTCGCCGAGCGGGGAGACTGGCCGCTGCACCTCGGCGTCACCGAGGCGGGGCCCGCGTTCCAGGGCACGATCAAGAGCGCCACGGCGTTCGGCATCCTGCTCGGGGAGGGCATCGGCGACACCATCCGCGTGTCCCTCTCGGCGCCTCCGGCCGAAGAGGTCAAGGTCGGCCACCAGATCCTGCAGTCGCTGAACCTGCGAGAGCGCAAGCTCGAGATCGTCTCGTGCCCCTCCTGCGGGCGCGCGCAGGTCGACGTCTACACGCTCGCCGAGAACGTGACCGAGGGGCTCAAGGACATGACCGTCCCGCTGCGCGTCGCGGTCATGGGCTGTGTCGTGAACGGGCCGGGCGAGGCGCGCGAGGCCGATCTCGGTGTCGCCTCGGGCAACGGCAAGGGGCAGATCTTCGTCAAGGGCGAGGTCATCAAGACCGTGCCTGAGGCCGACATCGTCGCCACCCTGATCGAAGAGGCCAACCGGATCGCCGCCGAGATGGGACCTGAGGCTCCTCTCGGCACCGCGCAGGTCGTCACGGTCTGACGGCCGGGCACGCCCCGACGCACCCACGATCGCGCAAGTCGTCTCGACCCCGCCGCCGGGACTCGTTCTCAACCCGATTCGAGCGCACGACCCTTCTTGCGAGGGGCGGCGCTCGTCATGAACCTCTCAAGGAGTCTCATGTCCTCGTCAACCATCGTGTCCTTCGCGGGCGGAGATGTCTCGGGGTCGAGCATCGTCACCAGTGTCGAGTCGACATCCGCGGGTGTCGTCGTCGTGGTGGAGGCGACACCGTTCCACCCGGTCGATCACACGTGGCCGGATCAGCCCGGCGACAGCGGCGAGATCACGCTCGACGGTTCTGTCGTCCGCGTGTCCGAGGCTGTGATGGCCGCCGTCTCCGACGAGGGGCAGTTCGCCGTCGGCTCCGACATCCCCGTCAAGCGCGGCGGTGAAGGGTGGACGTGGCTCGTCGGCCATCCCATCGAGGGCGACGCCCCTTCCTGGCTGGTCGAGGGCGCACGCGTGGAGCTGTCGGTCGATTCGTCCCGACGGGCCGGGCTGAGTCGGGGACACACCGCCTGCCACCTGGCGTCCTTGGCGCTCGATCGTGCGCTCGCGGACCTGTGGCGCAAGGATCCGGGGGAGGATGCTCTCGGCGCCCCGAACTTCGAGGCCAAGGCCAATCAGTCCAGCCGCATCCATGCGGACGGCGCCGTCGACGAGTACCGCCTGGGCAAGAGCCTGCGCAGGGCGGGGTTCGACACCGAGACGTTCGCCGCGACTCTCGCGGACCGTGAGGCGTCGATCAACGCCCAGCTGGCCGCGTGGGTCGAGTCCGGCGCGTCGAGCCGGGTGACGACGGAAGGTCCGACGATCGTGGACCGACGCAGCTGGCAGTGCGAGCTTCCCGAGGGCACGGCAGAGATCCTGTGCGGTGGCACGCACGTGGGGTCTCTCGCCGAGTTCGTCTCGATCTCCGTGACTCTCGACCTCACCGATCCGCAGCTGCTGGTCATGACGACGCGGGCTGTGCCTGCGTCGTGAGCCGTGCTCAGCGCACGAAGCCGCTCTGCACGCGGCCGCCGGCACGATCGAGCTCGTCGCCGACACGGTCGGCGAACGTCGTGTAGTCGCGGTCGAGCAGCGGGATGCTCAGCCGGTCGGCACGCTCGCGACTGAGTGTACGGAGGCGCCGGGGGAGCCATTTGCCCGTCGCGATCCAGCGTCCCTCGCTGAGCAGCATCAGCTCCGCGATCCTCTCGAACAGGATGGCGGCCTCGACCTGCTGCTCGAGCGGGTCGGCGGCGTCTCTGAGGTCGTCGAGCACGTCGGTGATGACGTAGCGACGGAAGGCGGACTCCTGCGGACTGAGCGACGGGCCCGCGTCGAGGGCGGTTTGCCAGCGATCTCGGAGCGGGGCCAGGCGGCCGTCGTCTCGGAACGGGGTGCCTTCGACGAGCATGTGCACGATCACCGGTCTGTGCTGTGCCACACCTCGGTCTGCCCACTCCTCGAAACCCGCGGGTGTATACGCGAAGACCTCGATGATCTCGCCCTCGAACTCATGAGTCGAGGCCTCGCTCGTCTGGTCCTCGGTCTCGAAGAGCGCATCGCCGAGGAGCAGCAGATCGATGTCGCTCGTCGGGGTGCGCTCGCCGCGTGCCGTGCTTCCCGCCACGATGGCGATGTCCGTTCCGGGGTAGCGGGCAGCGACGAATCGTTCAGCGACAGCGAGGTGGTCCACGCCGCAAGCGTAACGCCGTGCCCTGCGCGTTCCGGCGCCGAGGCAGCGGCGAGCGAGTCAGACGGCGAACTCGACCTCACCCCGGGTGATGTCGGCGCGCACCACTCGAAGCTGCACGGTGCTTCCTGGCACGGCGCCCTCCGGGAGCGGCGCCGAGGCGGTGACGGCGGGGGCGGCGATCTGGACCGTCGCCCGCTCGCCTCGGACCTCGATCACTGTCGCACCGACCGTGGAGCCGACCAGGGGAGTCATCAGTGCGGCCTCGACGCAGTTGATCGTCGCGGAATCGAGCCTGGACGCCCGTTGACCGGACTCCTGCATCAGTGCGGGGAGATCGGCGAGGGACTCGCGAACCCAGCCCGGCACCTCACGTCCCTCGGACACGGCGAGGCAGATCGCGAGCGACCAGCGGTCGACGAGACGACGCAGAGGTGCCGTGGCGTGCGCGTACGGAGCGGCGATGGCAGCCTGCTCCGTCTCTGGCGGCACCGGGCCGTCGAAAGTCACGTACCCCGCTCCGCGGAACAGCGACGCCGCCGCCTCGAGGATCGGGAGGGTCATGGGGTCTGCGCGATCCAGCTCGCGCAGGTAGTCGCCGTACCTCCCGGTCGTCCAGGGTCGGCCGAGGGCCTCGGTCTGATGACGGAATGCGGCGAAGGACCTCTCATCGGGCTGCGGCATGGTGCGCAGGATGCCGATGCCGGCGTCGATCATCAGTGACGCGGCGGCCATGCCGGTCATGAGGGAGAGCTGCGCATTCCATTCCTCGACGGGAAGGGGATGCCGACGTTCGATCGAGTAGGTTCCGTCGACGCCGCGAACGACCTCTTCGTCCGGAAGATTCAGGCTCGCTCCGCCGCGGAGCTTCTCCTGGGCGATCCGCAGGGCGCCGATCTCCGGCAGCAGCGCGGCCGGCCCGTCTTCGCCCCGGTCGAGCGCCGCCTGCGTGCTGGCGTAGTCGAGCTGCGCGCGCGAGCGGATCAGGGCTCGCTCGAGGCGGAAGTCCTCCACGACTCCCGCAGAATCGAGAGCGAAGGTCCAGACGAGCGCGGGGCGGTCCACATCCGCCAGCAGTGACGCGCGATCCTCGCTCAGCACCTTCGGATGCAGCGGGATCGTGCCGTCGGCCGCGTACAACGTCTGCCCGCGACGGCGTGCTTCCTCGTCAACCGTGCCGCCAGGGGTCACGAATCCGGGCACGTCGGCGATCGCGTAGCGGACGGTGTATCCGGAACCCCGCCGCTCGAGGTGGAAGGCCTGATCGAGGTCACGGGACCCGCGGGGATCGAGTGTGGCGAACGCGATGTCGCGCAGGTCGAGTCCGGGAGCGGCGGCCTCCGACGCCGCTGCCTCGGCGAGCACCGCAGCCGGGAAGTCGGCGGGCGCTTCCAGGGATTCCTTGAGCGCGGCGAGTGCCGCGGCGAGTTCCGTCTGTGCGGCGGACGGAGCAACGTGGGATCGGCGCTGAGGCATGCCCCACACTATGTCGCGCGCTGCGGCGTCGCGGCGCGACGCGGAGTGCGGAAGAAAGAGATGTCGTAGAAGGAGGTTTCGAGGTGAGGCGACGCTGTGGACAGGCGACGCTGTGGACAGGCGACGCTGTGGACAGGCGACGCTGTGAACAGACGGCGCTGCGGCCAGGCGACGCTGTGGCCAGGCGGCGCTGTGGCCAGGCGGCGCTGTGGACCCGCACATCCTCGGGGGGCGTGCCTCGGCGGACTCGTCAGAAGGGCGGTGACATGTCGTCTTCCGTGGTCGTGGTGTTCTGCGTCGGGGGTTTATCGACATAGGTCTGTCCCGTCGGACTGGTCCAGGCGAAGACGCCGTCGCCGAGATGGTCGACATGCCAGGGGTGCGATGTGTGAGGGAATTAAGGCGTCGGCAGAGATCGCCGAGGTTGTCGGTCTCGGTGGTCCCCCCTGTCGCGTGGTCACGCGTGTGGTCGACGTCACACGCTCGAGCGGAGTGCCCGCAGGTCGGAGAACGGCATCGCTGGTCTCGCGCCGTGAGGTGTCGGAACACGGTACTGGATCGCTGCGGAGCGACCTATGAGCGCACCTGCTCGGCATCCGGAACCTGTGATTCGCGTGTCCGTCCGGCCCCGACCGGAATGCTGGGCGTTAGCGTGGGGGCATGACCACTGCTGCGAAAGCCCAGACCCTGATCGGACTCTACGAAGCACCGGAGATCCTCCGCGTCGTGAATGTGTGGGACGTCGTCTCCGCCCGCGCCGTCGCTGCACTCCCCGAGACGAAGGCCATCGCCACCGCAGGGCACGGCATCGCCGCATCATTCGGTTTCGAAGACGGCACCATCACCCGCGACATCATGATCGACATGGTCGGTCGCATCGCGGCGGCCGTCCCGGTGCCCGTGACCGCCGATCTCGACGACGGATACGGCGACGCCGGCGAGACGACCCGCCTCGCGATCGCCGCAGGTGTGGTGGGTGCCAACATCGAGGACCGCCTCAAGCCCTTCGACGAGTCCGTCGCCGCCGTCGAAGCCATCGTCAAGGCCGCCGAGGCCGAGGGGGTGCCGTTCGCTCTCAACGCCCGCACGGACGCATTCGTGCGCGCGGGCCACCGCCCGGTCGCCGAGAGCGTCGCCGATGCGATCCAGCGCGGCCGCGCGTTCCTCGACGCGGGTGCCACCGCGGTGTTCGTCCCGGGGATGCTCGACGCGGCCGTCACCCGCCAGCTCGTGGAGGGTCTCGGGGAGGGGAAGCTCAGCGTCATCGGTCTCCCCGGCACCCTCGCGGCCTCCGAGTACGAGAAGCTCGGCGTCGCCCGCATCTCGTACGGGCCGCTTCCGCAGCGTGTCGCGCTCACCGCGACGCAGGAGCTGGCGGCGAGCCTGTACGCCGGCGGCGTGATCCCCAACGGTCTGCCCGCGCTCAACTGATCCACCGCGAAGGCGAGTGGCCACGGTCAGTAGACTTGCCCCGTGGTCACTCGTCTTTCGAACTTCTTCCTCCGTACGCTCCGTGAAGACCCTGCAGGTGCAGAGGTCGCGAGCCACAAGCTGCTGATCCGCGCCGGATACATCCGACCGCAGGCAGCCGGCATCTTCGCCTGGCTGCCGCTCGGCCTGCGCGTCAAGGCGAAGATCGAGACCGTCGTCCGCGAGGAGATGGCCGCGGCCGGTGCCCAGGAGGTGCACTTCCCCGCACTGATGCCGCGTGAGTCCTACGAGGCGACCGGGCGCTGGGAGGAGTACGGCGACCTCCTGTTCCGACTGCAGGACCGCAAGGGCGGCGACTACCTGCTGGCGCCGACGCACGAGGAGGCCTTCACGCTGCTGGTGAAGGATCTCTACTCGTCATACAAGGATCTGCCCCTGACGATCTACCAGATCCAGGACAAGTACCGCGACGAGGCCCGTCCCCGTGCCGGCCTGCTGCGCGGCCGTGAGTTCACGATGAAGGACGCCTACTCCTTCGATGCCTCCGACGAGGGCCTCGACGTGAGCTATCAGGCCCAGCGCGACGCGTACGAGCGCATCTTCCAGCGCCTCGGACTCGAATACGTCATCGTCCAGGCGGATGCGGGAGCGATGGGCGGCTCGCGCAGCGAGGAGTTCCTGCACCCGACGCCCGTCGGCGAAGACACCTTCGTGCGCAGCGCGGGCGGCTATGCCGCGAATGTCGAGGCGTTCACCACGGCGGTGCCCGATGCGGTGGCCTTCGACGCGGATGCATCGCCCGTGATCTTCGACTCGCCCGGCACTCCGACGATCGAGACGCTGGTGGCACACGTCAATGCGAACCTCGACGGCGAATACACCGCCGCCCACACGCTCAAGAACGTCGTTCTCGCGCTCACGCACCTCGACGGCTCCCGTGAGCTGGTCGTGGTCGGCCTGCCCGGTGACCGCGAGGTCGACCAGAAGCGCGCTGAGGTCGCGTTCGCGCCGGCCGAGGTCGACACCGCGACGGCCGACGATTTCGAGAACAACCCGCTGCTGGTCAAGGGATACATCGGGCCCTGGTCGGCCACCGGTGCGGTGCTGGGCGAGGAATCGGCCACCGGCATCCGCTACCTGGTCGATCCGCGCGTGAGCGAGGGCACCTCGTGGATCACCGGTGCGAACATCGACCAGAAGCACGCCCATTCCGTCGTCGCGGGTCGGGACTTCTTCGCCGACGGGATCGTCGAGATCGCGAACGTCCGCGCGGGCGACCCCGCGCCCGACGGCTCGGGTCCGGTGGAGCTCGCGCGCGGCATGGAGATCGGCCACGTCTTCCAGCTGGGGCGCAAGTACGCCGAGGCGCTCGGTCTCAAGGTCCTGAACGAGAACGGCAAGCTGGTCACCGTCACCATGGGCTCGTACGGGATCGGTGTGACCCGCATCCTCGCCATCATCGCCGAGCTGAACAACGACGAGAAAGGCCTCATCTGGCCCGCATCCGTCTCTCCGTTCGACGTGCAGGTCGTGGCCGCGGGCCGCGATCAGGTCGCGTTCGACGTGGCGGCGGACCTCTCCGCACAGCTCGAGTCCGCGGGTCTCGATGTGCTCTACGACGATCGCCCCAAGGTGTCTCCGGGAGTGAAGTTCGGCGACGCCGAGCTCGTCGGCGTGCCGAAGATCGTGATCGTCGGCCGCGGGGCCGCCGACGGTCAGGTCGAACTGTGGGATCGCAGCACGGGCGACCGGGATGCCGTGTCGATCGTCGAGGCCGTGGAGCGGCTCACGCAGCGCTGATCTTCCATGCAGAACGCCGCGCGTCCCTCGGGCCGCGCGGCGTTCTGCGTCGAGGGAGCGCTCAGCAGACGATGCGCCCGTGGTTCATGGTGTCGTCGTCCGGGGTGTCTCGCGTGACCAGAGACTTGAGCATCCCTGCGGCCAACGCGATTTTGCCCTTCGACGGCTCCCAGAACTCCGTCACCGTGGGGGTCACCTTCAGCAGCGCGATCCCCGGGGTGTCCAGCCCGTCCTCGAACCAGATGTCGAGCGAGGGGGAGTAGAGCTCCTCCATCTTCGCCCGGTCGTGGACGACCGATGCGTTGCCCGCGACCGACACGTAGCGCATGCCGCCGGCGTCGCAGTATGAGAGCCCGACCTGGCGGTGCTCCTTCACCTCTTCGACCTTCTCGGTGTCCTCCGCCGTGAAGAACCAGATGTCGCCGGCCTCGTCCATCTGCCGGGTCGACATCGGGCGACTGACCAGATTGCCGTCGTCGTCGATCGTCGTCAGCATCGTGAAGTCGATGTCCTCCACGAGCTCGGTGACTCGTGCCAGTGCCTCAGGTCCGGTGATCTCTGTCATGTGGACAATGCTGGTGCACCGCCGGCGGACGCGCGCGGGGTTGACACGGCCCGTGGCGCGTGCTGCGCCGTACCCACTCGCCCCCCCCGGCTCGTGCCCTGTGCATCGCGGGGGCCGCGTGTGACAGGCTGGAGGCATGACCGACGACGTGCTGCCGGAATCACTGAGTGCCGAGATCAACACCGTGCTCGACGAGGCGGGGGTCAGGACCGACCGACGACTCGTGCTGCGGATGATGCGAACCGCGCTGCTTCTGGGGGAGGACGGCACCGACCGACTCGACCTCAAGATCGCCTCGGCGGCACTGGCGGAGATGCGCGACGCCTTCCGGCTCTTCGCGCCGTTCGAAGGAGTCCCCAAGGTCACCGTCTTCGGCTCCGCCCGCACGCGTCAGGACGATCCGCTGTACGTCCAGGCGCGCGATGTCGCCGCTGCGCTCGCCGCAGACGGGTGGATGGTCGTGACGGGAGCGGGACCGGGCATCATGCAGGCCGCCGCCGAGGGCGCGGGTCCTGCGCTGTCTCTGGGCGTGTCGATCCGGCTGCCGTTCGAGGAGAAGGCGAACAGCCTCGTCGCGGGAAGCGACCATGTCGTCGCGATGAAGTACTTCTTCACCCGCAAGCTGATGCTGATCAAGGAATCCATCGGGTTCATCTGCCTCCCGGGCGGATTCGGCACTCTCGACGAGATGTTCGAGCTCCTCACTCTGCAGCAGACGGGCAAGGCCGAGCCGACCCCCATCGTGCTGCTCGACGAGCCGGGCGGCACCTTCTGGAGGGGACTCAAGCGCTTCATCGACGAAGATCTCGCGCCCACCGGCGTGATCTCCGAGGGCGACTTCGACCGCGTCGTCATCACGGACTCGGTGGAATCGGCTGCCGCCGTGATCGCCGGGTTCTGGCGCAACTACGATTCGCTGCGCTGGGTGGGCGACACGCTCGTGCTCCGTCTCCGCGCCGAGCCGACCGACGTCGAGCTCGACGCGCTCAACGAGCAGTTCGCCGGGATGCTGGTCAGCGGCCGCATCGAGCGGTCCGCACCGCGGTCACCGGAGGTCACCGACGACGACGTCCTGCATCTGCCGAGGCTCGCGCTCCACCTCGACCAGCGGCAGGTCGGCAACCTGTTCCGTCTGATCGGCGCGATCAATTCGCTGGAGTCTGCTCCCGCGCTCTGATGGCGGCGGCGAAGGCAGCCAGGTCGATCGATCGGCCGAGGATGCGCTCTGCGGCGCGGTGCCCCGAGTAGTAGGCGGCCCCCACGGTGGCGGGTTCGTCTCCCCAGGTGGCCTCGCCCGCGAAGTGCAGCACCCCGTCGACGGGGCCCGCGAGGTCATCATGATCATGATGCGAGGACCCGACGGCGAGGTGCGAGTACGACCCGTTCGAGAACGGGTCGTGTCCCCACCGGGTGATCCACCGCGCCGTGGGGGCTCCGACGGCGTCGCCGTACAGCCTGTGCAGGGCGGCGAGCACGTCCGCGACGATCTCGTCGTCGGTGAGTTCTTGCATCCTCGTGCCGAACGGTCCTGCCGCGAAAGTGAGGAGAGTCGGGAGACCGCTGACGGCCGATACGTCGTACCAGGAGTGCCAGTGCTCGCCGGCCTCGCCGAGCGCACGCAGCACGTAGCTGTCGTCGTCCCAGAAGCGCTCGGGGAACTGCAGGAAGATCTTGTTGAAGACCCCCATTCCCAGACGTTCCACGGGACCCGCGACCGCATCGGGCAGCGGAGGGGAGAAGCGGATCGAACCCGCCTTGAGCACGCCGAGCGGCACCGTGACCAGCGCGGTGCGGGCCGAGAACTCGCCGTCCGCCGTCGAGATCACGACTCCATCCGCCGTGCGCACCACACGGGTCACGACGTGGTCGAGTCGGATCTCGAGGCCGGCGGCGATGCGCCGGGGGAGCTCGTCGTACCCGTGAGGGAAGATCACCTCGTCGCCGTCGATCTCGTCCTCGTCGAGGCCGTGGGCGTCGAGATCGCCGATCCATGCCCCGCACTGCTCCTCGACCCGGTGGCGGAAGAACTCCCGGATCTCGTCGATCCGTTCCGGATCCAGGCCCGATCTGTCGAGCGCGCGCTCGGTGACATCGAGGTAGGTGTCGCCGGGAGAGGAATCCGCGATCTCCTCGACGAGCAGGCGATCGGCCTCGGTGACGTCGTCGACCCACTTCGCGGTGGCGGCACCAGCCATCCGCGCACCGTCTCCGTCGAAGTTCTCGATCGGGCGCCCGCCGGCCTGGAAACTGCCGACCGTGTACTCGATGGTGGACACGCCGAGTGCCTGCACGAGCTCCCAGAGAGGCGAGTCGTCGATCCCATGGACCCACGAGGCGCCGAGGTCCACCGGGAAGCCCGCGGAGCGGTCCGTGTTCATCCGGCCTCCGATGCGGTCGCGAGCCTCGAGCACGAGCACCGAGGCACCGGCGTCCGCCAGCATCCGCGCCGCGGTCACGCCCGACATCCCGGCACCGATCACGATCGTGTCGTACGTGGTCACTGGATCCTCCTGCGGGTGTCACCGGGCTGCGCTGCTCCGCACTCGTGGCACGGGCGGTGGGCACAGGGTATCGTGGTACGGATGTCGCGTGTGCACACCCGCGCGACGAGAGCTGAATAGGGAGTTGTCATGGATATCGAACTGAGTCTGCTGCGTGGGATCGAGAAGGAGAAGGCGATTCCCTTCGACGAACTCGTCTCGATCATCGAACAGGCCATCCTGACCGCCTACTCCAAGCACGTCTCCGAAGACGGCGCCACCCCTGAGGGCGTGCGCGTCGAGCTCGATCGTCGCACCGGCCACGTCGCCGTGCTGCAGGTCGTCAAGGACGACGAGGGCGCGATCATCGGCGAGGAGGATGCGACCCCCGGCGACTTCGGCCGCATCGCCGCGTTCGCGGCGAAGCAGGTCATCAGCCAGCGTCTTCGCGACATCGCCGACGACGTCGTGCTCGGCGACTTCAAGGACAAGGAGGGCGACATCGTCGCCGGGGTCGTGCAGCAGGGTCCGAACCCGCGCATGATCCACGTCGACCTCGGAGCCGTCGAGGCGATCCTGCCGCCCGAGGAGCAGGTCCCCGGCGAGGTGTACGCGCACGGTTCGCGTCTGCGTGTCTACGTCACCAGTGTCGCCAAGGGGCTCAAGGGTCCGCAGATCACGGTCTCGCGCACGCACCCGGGACTGGTCCGCAAGCTGTTCGCGCTCGAGGTTCCCGAGATCGCCGCCGGGCTCGTCGAGATCGTGTCGCTCGCGCGTGAGGCCGGACACCGCACCAAGATCGCCGTCAGGGCGAACGACCCGGCGATCAACGCCAAGGGTGCCTGCATCGGCGAGATGGGCCGCCGCGTCCGCGCCGTCACCGAGGAGCTCGCGGGCGAGAAGATCGACATCGTCGACTACGACCCCGAGCTCGCCCCCTTCGTGGCGAATGCGCTGTCGCCGGCGAAGGTGACCAGCTCGTTCATCCTCGACGCGAACACCAAGGCCGTGCGCGCACTCGTGCCGGACTACCAGCTCTCGCTGGCGATCGGCAAGGAGGGGCAGAACGCCCGACTCGCCGCCAAGCTCACCGGCGCCAAGATCGACATCCAGCCGGACAGCGTCCTCGACTGACCACGCGGCACGTACGACTCGCGGCTCTCACGTGAGTCGTACGGGAACTCAGGTGTAAGATGGAACCCGTACGAACGTGCGTCGGCTGTCGCACGCGTGCTCCCCGCTCCACTCTGCTCAGGGTGGTGTCCCAGAACGACATCCTCATCCCCGATGAGAGTGCTGTCCTGCCGGGGCGCGGCGCGTGGGTGCATCCGACACCGGAGTGCATCGACACCGCCCTGCGACGTCGCGCCTTCGGAAGAGCACTGCGCGTGACCAGCGACCTGGACACGCGGAACATCGCACAGCACCCACCAAGAAACAAAGGCTGAACAGCTATGGAAACAAAGTGAACGGCTCGAAATGAGACCCGTCCGCGACTAGTGGTCTGCCCTGTCTGGGTGGACCGACTCAGACAGGAGAATTGTGGCTGGTAAACCACGCGTACACGAGATCGCCGCCGAACTCGGCGTCGACAGCAAGATCGCACTTGCAAAGCTCAAGGAACTCGGAGAGTTCGTCAAGAGCCCCTCTTCGACCATCGAACCGCCGGTGGCGCGCAAACTGCGCGCGGCGATCGAGGCGGATGCTTCCCTGAAGCCGTCCGCAGACACGACAGCGGCAGCCAAGACCGGTGCGGCAAAGCCCGGTGCGGCAAAGCCCGGTGCTGCAAAGCCCGGTGCTACAAAGTCCGGTGCAGCCAAGACCGGTGCTGCCGAGGACGACGCAGCCAAGACCGGTGCGGCGACGCCCGCCGCATCGCGGCCCGGCGCGCCGACCCCTGGTCCCAAGCCCGGCCCCAAGCCGGCACCTGCTCCCGAGCAGCCCGCTGCTGCGGTCGACGAGGCTCCGGCCCCGCAGGCCGCCCCCGCAGCGGCGACGCCCGGCCCCGCAGAGGCCAAGCCCGCCGAGGGTGGAGCGCCGAAGCCCGGCGCCCCGCGCCCCGGCAACAATCCCTTCTCGTCGGCTCAGGGCATGGGTCAGCGCCCGGCCGGTCCGCGTCCGGGTAACAACCCGTTCGCGTCGGCTCAGGGCATGGGCCAGCGTCCGAGCCCGACCCCCGGCAACATCCCGCGTCCGCAGGCGCCTCGTCCGGGTGCCCCGCGTCCGGGTGCGCCTCGTCCCGGTTCCCCCCGTCCCGGCGCTCCGCGCGGCGGTCAGGGTGGTCGTCCCGGCGGCGCACCGTTCCAGCAGCGTCCGGGCGGCCCCGGTCGTCCCGGCGGCGCCGGTGGACCCGGTGGTGCAGGTGGCCCCGGCGCACGTCCCGGTGGCGGCTTCGCAGGTCGCCCTGGTGGCGGCGGTGGCCGTGGCCGTGGTCCCGGTGGAGGTACCGCAGGTGCCTTCGGCAAGGGCGGCGGCAAGAGCAAGCAGCGCAAGTCGCGGCGGGCGAAGCGGCAAGAGTTCGAGATGCGGAGTGCTCCGGTCGTCGGTGGCGTCAACGTCACCCGCGGCAACGGAGAGATCATCCGCATGCGCCGTGGCGCGTCCATCGCGGACTTCGCCGACAAGATCGAGACGCTGACCGGCTACACGGTCCAGCCCGGAACTCTCGTGACGATCCTCTTCAACCTCGGCGAGATGGCCACGGCCACCGAGTCGCTGGATGAGGCGACGTTCGAGGTGCTCGGTGAGGAGCTCGGCTACAAGATCCAGATGGTCTCGCCCGAGGATGAGGACAAGGAGCTCCTCGAGGGCTTCGGTCTCGACCTCGAGGCCGAGCTGGAGGCGGAGAGCGAGGACGACCTCGAGATCCGTCCTCCGGTCGTCACCGTCATGGGTCACGTCGACCACGGTAAGACCCGACTGCTCGACGCGATCCGTCAGACCAACGTCATCGACGGCGAAGCGGGTGGCATCACCCAGCACATCGGTGCGTACCAGGTCTGGACCGAGCACGAGGGCATCGAGCGGGCCATCACCTTCATCGACACCCCGGGTCACGAGGCGTTCACCGCCATGCGTGCCCGTGGTGCGCAGGTCACCGACCTCGCGATCCTCGTGGTCGCGGCCGACGACGGCATCATGCCGCAGACGGTCGAGGCGCTCAACCACGCCCAGGCGGCGAACGTGCCGATCGTGGTCGCGGTGAACAAGGTCGACAAGCCCGACGCCAACCCGGCCAAGGTCCGTCAGCAGCTGACCGAATACGGTCTGGTCGCTGAGGAGTACGGCGGAGACGTGCTGTTCGTCGATGTGTCGGCTCGTGCCAACACCGGCATCCAGGAACTCCTCGACGCGGTGCTGCTCACCGCCGATGCGGGTCTCGACCTCACCGCGAACCCGAACAAGGGTGCGCGTGGTGTGGCCATCGAGGCGAAGCTCGACAAGGGCCGCGGATCGGTCGCGACGGTGCTCATCCAGTCCGGAACGCTCCGGATCGGAGACGCCATCGTCGCCGGAACCGCGTACGGACGAGTTCGTGCCATGGCCGACGAGAACGGCGAGCAGGTCCTCGAGGCCTACCCGTCGCGTCCCGTGCAGGTCCAGGGTCTCAACTCGGTGCCTCGTGCCGGTGACGTCTTCATCGTGACCGAGGAAGACCGTATGGCTCGCCAGATCGCTGAGAAGCGTGAAGCGGTCGAGCGCAACGCGCAGCTGGCCAAGGCCCGCAAGCGCATCTCGCTCGAGGACTTCACCCGTGCTCTCGAGGACGGCAAGGTCGAGTCGCTCAACCTCATCATCAAGGGTGACGTCTCCGGTGCCGTCGAGGCACTCGAGGAGTCACTGCTCAAGATCGAGGTCGACGACTCGGTGCAGCTCCGCATCATCCACCGTGGTGTCGGTGCGATCACGGAGTCCGACGTGAACCTGGCGACGATCGACAACGCGATCATCGTGGGCTTCAACGTCCGTCCCGACACGAAGGCGCGTGAGCGTGCTCAGCGCGAGGGCGTCGACATCCGGTTCTACTCGGTGATCTACAACGCGATCGACGAGATCGAGAGCTCGCTCAAGGGCATGCTCAAGCCGGAGTACGAAGAGATCCAGTCGGGTGTCGCCGAGATCCGCGAGGTGTTCCGCTCCTCGAAGTTCGGCAACATCGCCGGTGTCATCGTGCGGTCGGGAACGATCACGCGAAACGCCAAGGCTCGTGTCATCCGCGATGGCGTCGTGATCGCCGATGGCCTCGCCATCGAGTCGCTGCGTCGTTTCAAGGACGACGTCACCGAGGTGCGCACGGACTACGAGGCCGGTATCGGCCTCGGTAAGTTCAACGACATCCAGATCGGCGACGAGATCGAGACGACCGAACTGGTCGAGAAGCCGCGCGGCTGATCGATTTCGATATCTCTTCGGGCGTCCTTCGCTCCGGCTCCTCAGCGGGCCAGCGAGACGAAGGGCGCCCGAAGGGTACGGAGAAGGAGAGAACAATGGCTGGTGAACGTCAGGCCCGTCTGGCCGATCGGATCCGAGTGATCCTGGCCGAGCGACTCGAGAAGGGGCTGCGCGATCCGCGCCTCGGCTTCGTGACCATCACCGACTGCCGTGTCAGCGGCGATCTGCAGCATGCGTCCGTCTTCTACACGGTGCTCGGCACGGAGGAGGAGCGGATCGCCAGCGGCGCCGCCCTCGCATCGGCCACCGGCATGCTGCGCAGCGAGGTCGGGCGGCAGCTGAGCACCCGACTGGTGCCGACGCTCGAGTTCATCCCGGACGCTCTGCCCGAGAACGCCGACCACATCTCCGCGCTGCTCCGCGAGGCGCAGCAGCGGGATGCGGAGGTCGCCGCGCTCGCCTCCTCGGCATCGCACGCAGGAGATGCTGACCCCTACTTGCATCCGGATGAGGACGACTCGCGCCCCTGACGTGTGCCTGCGCCGCTCCGAGCGTGCGGGCTTGCTAGCCTCACCTGAACGAGCGGATGCTCGTACGGACTTGGGGGGTTCGGCATCGACGGATCGAGTGCGCGGGGGGCGGTCTCGATCGACCCGGTCTCGCTGGAGGCCCTGGTCTCCGAACTGCTGGATGACGACCTGAGCTGTGCTCCGCACGTGGTCGCACGCCTCGTGTCGGAGGTGACCGGAGACGCGGCGACCGTCAGGGCGATGGCGGCCCGTCTCGATTTCGCGCAGCGTCAGGGGCTCAGGGCCCTGCCGTCGCCGCTGCCGTCGGTGCCTGAGATCGACGCGCTCTACGGGAGCCTGCGATTGACCGATCGCGATCGCGATCTGCTCCTGGCGGTGGCGCTGCACCTCAGCGACTCTCTCGAGCCGATCCTCGCCATCGACGGCCGCACGGCCGCTGAGCTGGCAGTCAGCCCGGTCGGGGATCTGATCGAGATGCATGCCGGAAGGATCCGACTCATCGATCCGCGGCTCGGCATCTGGTTGCAGGCCAGCACGGCTCCCTCGGACACCGTCGCCCTGCACACGCGTCTGCACCATGTCTTCCTGAGCCGCAGAGAGCAGGTGTGCGCAGACTGGCATGCGGCGAGATCGTCCACGTCTCGGAGCCCGGTGGCCGCGAGCGCGCTCACCCGCACAGCCCGCGTCCTCGCGCAGACGGGGAAGAACGTGCGGGCGTTCCAGATCGCCGGCGAGGCGGCAGCGCACACCTCCGGCGCTGAGCGCGACGAGGCCACGCTCGTGGCAGGGGTGTCGGCGATCGCCGCCGGCCACGCGGTGGAAGCCGTGCGCCTGCTCGTCGGGCTGTATCCCGATGCGACCGAGCGCCACCGGCTGCAGGGTCTCGGGAGTCTGCTGGTGGCCCAAGCCTTCGTCCGGGGTGCGGTGCCGGAGTTGGATGCCCATGCGTTCGCGCCTCGGACCGACGACCGCGACGACTGGTACTCCTGGACGCGAGCCGCGGCGCTCGCGGCGTTCCTCTGCGCCGAGCGCGGTGACCGTCGGGGGATGCGTGCCTGGCTCGACGCCATGAGGGAGGGCAGCGCGAAAGTGGGCGCAGACCGCTGCCTTCGCGATCCCGTCGTCGCCCTCTCGTGGTTGGTTCTCGGCGATCGGGACATCGACGATGCGCCGGGCACCGGGCCGCTCTCGCGCGGGATCCTCGGAGCGCTTCACGCGGGGATGGACGGGGACATCGATCGCGGTCTTCGTCTGCTGGCCGCCTGGGACACAGGAATGGACGAGGAGGTCGACCCGCTCGTCGCCGGGTGCGAACGCAGCCCGCTGGTCGCCGCCTACCGCGCGGTGGTCGAGGTGCTGCTGCTGATGTGGCGGGGCGATATCGGCGCCGCCCGCATCCGCATGATGAGGGCGGCTGTGGCCCTGCCCGTCGCGCTGCCGTTCGCCGGCCTCGGCGTGGTGATCAGTCGCCGCCTCGACCTCGCCGTGCTCGGCAGGCTCGGCCCCTTCGCCCGCGCCCTCACAGCGTCGCTCCCGGCGCCCCAACGGATCGATCGGCTGGTGGATCGGGGCATCGAGGCCTTCCTGGCCGGCGATGAGGAGGAGGCCATCGCGCTGATGCGGCTGTGGCACGATCGCGGAGCGCCGCGACCGTCGCTGTCCGTGCCGGGCCTGGAGGAGTCGAGCATCGAGACCGATGACGACCCGCCACGATCCGCCCCGATCGAACCGCCGGAGATCACGCTCGCCCGCGGGCTTCGATCCCGCATCCTGAACCTTCCCGCTGAGGAGTGGCAGACAGAGCGTGCCTCGATCTCCGCGGTGGCACGGACCCTCCGTTCCCCGTTCACCCGCGGTCGCGTGGAAGCCATGATCGGCATCCGGTCGATTCGCGATGGCGAGATCAGGATCGGTCGGGAGTACCTGGCAGACGCCCGACATCTCCTGGAGGTGTCGGGCGCGACCGCCTGGACTCGGGCCGTGGAGTGCCGGATCGACCGGGTGGATGCCGCAGAGACGGCGCCGAGCGCGAAGGACCCCCTCTCGTCGTCGCGGCGGGCGTGGGAGGCGCAGCTGACCGCCCGCGAGCTCGAGGTGGCCATGCTGGTCGTCGAGGGTGCGTCGAACCGCGACATCGCCGATGCGCTGCACGTGTCGGTGCGAACCGTCGAGGTTCACCTCGGCCGGGTCTTCGGCAAGCTCGACGTGCGCACGCGCGTCGAGCTCACGGTCCTGGCGCATCGGATCGGCGGATAGCGTTCCCGTTCGGGCCGATCGGCGCCAGACGCGGGGAGCTCTCAGCGGGGGAGAGAGATGAGCTCGCCGTCGGCCTCGGCCAGCCCGTCGGCGATGAGCGAGTCGATGGCACGGTGCCGCTGCAGAGGGTCCGGCCACTCGGGCAGTACGGAATCGAGCGGCACGGAGTCCGGTGCCGCATCCCGGAGGATCCTGAGCACCGCCCCGCGCGCCTGCCGATCGGACCCTTCGAACGCCGCCTGACGGCGACGGGCATCGCCGGTGTCGGGCCGACCGGCCGCCACCCAGGCGCACCCGTCGAGGAGCGGGCAGATCTCGCAACGAGGTGCTCTCGAGGTGCACACCGTCGCGCCGAGCTCCATCGCCGCGGCGTTGAACACGGCCGATTCCCCGGCGTCCTCAGGCAGCAGCGTCTCCATGAGGGCGAGGTCACGGCGGGACGGGGAGCCGGGCTGCGCCTGTCCGAGCACCGCGCGGGCCAGCACCCGGCGGGTGTTCGTGTCGACGACGGGGTGACGGTCGGCGTACGCGAACACGGCGACCGCTCGTGCGGTGTAGTCGCCGATCCCCGACAGGCCGAGCAGAGCCTCCACATCGCGCGGCACGACGCCGTCGTGGCGTTCCGTGATCTCGACGGCCGCCCGGTGAAGCCAGAGTGCGCGGCGGGGATAGCCGAGGTTCGCCCACTGCTGCACGACCTCGGCGGTCGTCGCCGCAGCGAGTGCCGACGGTGTGGGCCAGCGGGCGAGCCATGCCTCCAGATGCGGGATCACCCGATTCACCGGGGTCTGCTGGAGCATGAACTCGCTGACCAGCGTGCCCCAGGCGCCGAACTCGTCGTGGAACTCGGGTCGTCTCCACGGAAGGTCGCGTGCGGCGTCGCCGTACCAGCGCGCAAGAGGCATCGTCACGGCATCGGCGGGAGGGGGAGTCGAGCGCACCCACGACAGCCTAGGCGAACGGGGTCGAGCACAGACCGGCCGACGGCCCTCGGTGTCTGTGCCGATGCGGGGCGGGGCGCACCGTAGGCTTGAGGGATGGTCTCGCCCGGCATCCTCCTCGTCGACAAACCTGCTGGGCTGACCAGCCACGATGTCGTCGCCCGCACGCGCCGCGCGCTCGGCACCCGCAAGGTCGGGCACGCGGGCACGCTCGATCCGATGGCCACGGGGCTGCTCGTGATCGGTGTCGAAGGAGCCACGAGACTGCTCACGTTCATCGTCGGCGCGGACAAGACCTACGAGGCGACGATCCGACTCGGACAGACCACGGCAACCGATGACGCAGACGGCGATGTCCTGACCCGCGCCCCCGAGCAGGCCTGGACTGCGGTGACTCCGGCGCGCGTGGCCGCAGGCATCGCATCGCTCACCGGTGCGATCTCCCAGGTGCCCAGCTCCGTGTCCGCGATCAAGGTCGACGGGCGCCGCGCATACGATCGCGTGCGTGCCGGCGAGGAGGTGGTCCTCGCGGCGCGCGAGGTCACCGTCTCTCGGTTCGATGTTCTCGGAGAGCGCCGTGGTGACGGCTTCCTCGACCTCGATGTCGTCGTCGACTGCTCCTCCGGCACCTACATCCGCTCACTGGCCCGGGATCTGGGCGCCGACCTCGGGGTCGGCGGGCACCTGACGGCGCTGCGCCGCACGCGCGTCGGGGACTTCGATGTCGCAGATGCGGTGCAGGTGGATGCGGTGACCGAGTCCGCCCTGCTCACCCCTGCGGCCGCAGCCGTCCGAGTGCTCGACGCCCTGCGGGTGTCGAACGACGAGGCGAGGGATCTCCGCCACGGCAAGCGACTCGCGCAGCAGGCGGTGCGTCTGGGCGGTGCGCTCGCGGCCGCGATCGATGAGGACGACGTCCTCGTCGGTGTGGTCGAGAAGCGTGGCGCCGACCTGAAGAGCGTGATGAACATGCCCGAGGTGCAGCGATGATCCTGTGGCTGACTCTCGCGCAGGTGGCCGTCGCCGTCGTCGCGGGGCTCTTCTGCCTCGTCGCCGGCTTCGCGGGCAGACGCCCGAGCGACTACACCGTGGGTGCACTCGCCCTGGTCGAGCTGCTGCTCGTCGTGCAGGTGGTCGTCGCGATCGTGGCGCCGCTGGCGGGCAACCCTCCCACCGGCGATCTGCTCGAGTACTGGGTCTACCTCGTCTCGGCCGTGCTGCTGCCCGTCGGCGCCGTGCTCTGGGCTCTCATGGAGCGCAGTCGCTGGAGCACCGTCATCCTCGGGGTCGCCGCCCTCGCCGTCGCGATCATGGTGTGGCGCATGCACGTCATCTGGACGATCCAGATCGCCTGATCCGCTCGGGATGCCCGCCGCGCGCGCATCCCGTGCCCCGGCCCGGAACTAGAATGGGTGGCGCTATGAGCACCACCGTCCCCACCTCCCGGATGACCGGCATCGGCCGCGTCCTCGTGATCGTCTACGCCGTGATGGCGCTGGCCGCGACCGGTCGGAGCTTCGTGCAGATCTTCCGGCAGTTCGACGAGGCGCCGCTGGCCTACGCTCTCTCGGCGCTCGCCGCCGCCGTGTACATCCTCGCGACGCTCGCCCTCGTGCTCGCCGGACGTCGCGGCTGGTACGTCGTGGCCTGGGTGGCGATCGTGTTCGAACTCACCGGCGTGCTGGTGGTCGGTGCGCTGAGCATCTTCCTGCCCGACCTGTTCCCGCACGACACCGTGTGGTCGATGTTCGGTCGGGGGTACCTGTTCGTCCCGCTCGTGCTTCCCGTGTTCGGCATCTGGTGGCTCCGCACCCACCGACCGGTCGCGACGACCGAGGCACGGGCATCCGTCGAGGTCGGCGCATGATCGTCTTCCGCGACCCGAACGAGGTGCCGACCGACTTCGGCGCCTCCGCCGTCGCGATCGGCAAGTTCGACGGGGTGCACGCGGGGCACCGCGCGGTCATCCGCCGTCTGACCGAAGTCGCCGCCGAGTCCGGTCTGCGCACCGTCGCGGTCACGTTCGACCGCAACCCGCTCGCGGTGCTCCGCCCCGATCGGTGCCCCGAGAACGTGGTCACGGTCGACCGCAAGCTCGAGCTGCTCGGCGAACTGGCTCTCGACGCCACCCTTCTGCTGACCTTCGACGCGGAGTTCGCCTCCCGCAGTGCCGAGGACTTCGTCACCGGCATCCTCGTCGATGCGCTCCGGGTCTCGACCGTGCTGGTCGGCGAGGATTTCCGATTCGGCCACGGAGGAGAGGGCACGCCCGCGCTCCTGCGCGAGCTCGGTCCGCGGTACGGATTCACGGTCGAGGTGGTCGACGACGTCTTCCTCGAGGGCTCCGATCGTCGCGTGTCGTCGACCTGGATCAGGGAGCTCCTGATGGCGGGCGACGTGACCGCGGCCGCGCGGGTGCTCGATCGCAACGTCGACGTGCGCGGCGAAGTGGTGCACGGTCTCAAGCGCGGCCGCGAGCTGGGGTTCCCGACCGCCAACCTGTCGGCGTCCGTCGACTCCTTCGTGCCGGCCGACGGCGTGTACGCGGGCTGGCTCATCGACCACGTGACCGGTATCCGTCATCGGTCCGCGATCTCGGTGGGGACCAACCCCACCTTCGACGACGTGCTCGAGCGCCAGGTCGAGGCCCACGTCATCGGCGAGACCGATCTCGATCTCTACGGCCACGACGTGACCGTGGAGTTCGTGAGCCGGCTGCGCGGCATGGTCGCCTTCGAAGGCATCGAGAAGCTCAAGGACCAGATGGCCGCCGATGTCACCGACGCGGAGCGTGTGCTCGCCGGAGAGCGCTGACGGGATCCCGACTCTCCTGCGATGTTCTGCGCCCTCCTGCACGATGGCATAGGATTGGCGTCGGTGGTTCACGGTCCTCGCGTCAGTCGTGTCGACGATCACCGGAACCATCGTTCGTACGGTCCTGGCTCACGCCACACGCGGACATCGAGAACGGCCCCTGCATCCCCGGGGATGCTTCGGCCTTCACGCTCAGGAGGAGCATGCCGACCACGGCAACCGCCGCATCGCGGCGCAAGAAGACGTCTCGTCGCGACGACGAGGCACCACTCATCCCGATCCTCGCGCGCAAGGTGCGCGAGATCGAGGCGAAGTCGCAACGAGGAAAGCTCGGCCCCACGAATCGGGTCAAGTTCCAGGTGATCGCATTCCTGGTGCGCGAGGAGCGCGCCAGAGTGAAGGCGGACACCGAGATCGTCGATTCCGCCAGGGCGGAGCTGCTCAAGCGGCTCGACGGCGTGGCGACGATCCTCGCGAAGACCGCGGCGCGCGACACCTCGCTCATCCAGCTTCTCGAGGCGGATCAGGCGACGTCGCCCGTGGCGAAGCGCATGCGTCGCGACTGGCTGCTCGAATCGGGGGCCGAACTCGCCCCCGAGGAGCTGATCATCGCGGACGTCGCACCGGTGCAGATGCCCGTGGTCTCCGCGGCGATCGCCGAGCGCCAGGTCACGCCGCCGTCCGTCGAGGCGCGTCAGCTCGCGAACCCGTTCCTGGTACCGGACCTCACGCCGCGCGCGGCCACGACGCCGCGTCGTCGCCTGGACGGCTGGGAGCTCATGGGGCCGCTGTACAAGGCATTCGAGACGGGAGCCGGGGGAGGGGCGGCCAGCATGGACCTGCCTCCCGCGCCCGAGTACGACCACCTCTCGCCCAAGGGGCTCGAGATCATGGTGCACCAGTCCCGGTTCCTCGAGGCCGTGCGGGAGGGGCATCGGAGCTTCCTGCTCGCCGATGAGCCGGGCCTGGGAAAGACCGCGCAGTCGGTGCTGGCCGCCTCTGTCGCCGGCGCCTACCCGCTGCTGGTCGTCGTGCCCAACGTCGTGAAGATGAACTGGGCGCGCGAGGTCGAGCGGTGGACTCCGCAGAGACGCGCGACGGTCATCCAGGGCGATGGCGCGGACATCGACGCCTTCGCCGACATCTTCATCGTGAACTACGAGATCCTCGACCGGCACATGTCATGGCTCGCCTCGATCGGGCTTCGCGGCATGGTGGTCGATGAGGCGCACTTCATCAAGAACCTCAGCTCGCAGCGTTCGCAGAACGTGCTGTCGCTCGCCAATCGCGTGCGCGAGCGCACCCCCGGCGGAAAGCCGCTCATGCTGGCGCTCACCGGAACCCCGCTCATCAACGACGTCGAGGATTTCGACGCGATCTGGCGCTTCCTCGGCTGGACCACGGGTGAGAAGCCGGGACCGGAGCTGATGGAGAAGCTCGATGCGACCGGTTTCACCCCGGCCGACAAGGCCTTCTATCCCGAGGCGCGTGAAGCGGTGATCTCGATGGGGATCGTCCGTCGGAAGAAGAAGGACGTGGCCGCCGACCTGCCCGACAAGCTCATCGCCGACCTGCCCGTGCAACTCGACGACGAATTCGGTCGCAGCATCCGCCAGGCGGAGCGCGAGCTGGGCGAGCGGCTCGCCGCGCGCTACCGTCGCATTCTCGAGGCACGCGGCGACCGGGGCCTCGCGCCGGGAGAGATCGACGACGACATCGTGCGTCTGGTCGCCCAGAACGAGCTCGAGGAGTCCAAGGCCGCGGGAACCGGGGGCGACAACGTCTTCACCATGGTGCGTCGGATCGGACAGGCCAAGGCGCATCTCGCCGCCGACTACGCCGCCCAGCTGCAGCGTTCGGTCGGCAAGGTCGTGTTCTTCGCGAAGCACATCGACGTGATGGATCAGGCGGAGGCGCACTTCGCGTCGGTCGGGATCCGTGCGGTGTCGATCCGTGGAGATCAGACGACGACGACGCGCCAGCAGGCGATCGATGACTTCAACGGCGACCCGGGGGTCGGCATCGCCGTCTGCTCGCTCACCGCGGCGGGTGTGGGACTCAACCTGCAGGCCGCGTCGAACGTCGTGCTCGCGGAGCTGTCGTGGACGGCCGCCGAGCAGACGCAGGCGATCGACCGCGTGCACCGTATCGGTCAGGGCGAGCCGGTGACCGCGTGGCGGATCATCGCGGCCCACACGATCGACGCCAAGATCGCAGAGCTCATCGATCAGAAGCAGGGGCTCGCCGCCCGTGCGCTCGACGGCGAGGCCCTGGACCAGGCTGCGGCCGAGCCCGTGCAGCTCGGCGCGCTCATGCACCTGCTGCGCGAGACGCTCGCCACCTCCTGAGCGAGGATCGTCATCCGAGATCGGCGTCAAGAACCACGGTTCTTGACGCCGATCTCGCGTCCGAGGGGGCTCGATCGCGAATGTTCGGCAGATCGTGGCTGAACCGCGGTCAAGATCCGCGGTTTTCTACCTCTCGAATGGCGCCGGCACGTCGCAGACCGATAGTGTCGATCGCAGGCACCGTCGCCTGTTCCCTTTCCCCTGAACCCGTCTGAGGCAAGCATGAAGATCGGCATTCTGACGAGCGGCGGCGACTGCCCCGGACTCAACGCGGTCATCCGCGGCATCGTGCTCAAGGGCACCACCACGTACGATCTCGAGTTCGTCGGCATCCGCGACGGATGGCGGGGAGTCGTCGACGGCGACTTCTTCCCCCTCACCCGACACGAGGTCAAGGGACTCTCGAAGGTCGGCGGCACGATCCTCGGCACGAGCCGGACGAACCCGTACGAGGGGGAGCGCGGCGGAGCGGAGAACATCGCCAAGACCCTGTACGGCCACAAGATCGACGGCATCATCGCGATCGGCGGTGAAGGCACCCTCGCCGCGGCAGACCGTCTTGCGAAGGATGGCATCAACGTCATCGGCGTGCCCAAGACGATCGACAACGACCTGCGCGCGACCGACTACTCCTTCGGTTTCGACACGGCGGTGAACATCGCCACGGATGCCATGGATCGTCTGCGCACCACGGGTGACTCCCACCAGCGCTGCATGGTCGCCGAGGTCATGGGGCGCCACGTCGGATGGATCGCGCTGCACGCCGGGATGGCCGCAGGCGCCCATGCGATCTGCATTCCCGAGGTCCCCATGTCGATCGACGACATCTGCGATCTCGTCTCGAGCGCCCACGACCGCGGCCGCGCTCCGCTGGTCGTGGTGTCCGAGGGCTTCAAGCTGCTCGGCATGGACGAGGCATTCAGCGACAAGGGGATGGACGCCTTCAACCGGCCGCGTCTCGGCGGGATCGGCGATCAGCTCGCCCCCGCGATCGAACGGATCACCGGCATCGAGACCCGCGCGACGATCCTCGGACACATCCAGCGCGGTGGCTCCCCGTCGGCGTTCGACCGCGTGCTCGCCACGCGCCTCGGTCTGCACGCCGCCGATGCGATCGTCGAGGGCTCGTGGGGGCAGATGGTGGCCATGCAGGGCACCGATATCGTCCGGGTCCCGTTCGCCGAGGCTCTGGGCGAGCTCAACACGGTCCCACGCAGCCGCTACGACGAGGCTGCTGCTCTCTTCGGCTGAACATCGGGCCCCGCGGATCAGAGATCGAACTCCTGATACGGCGGGGCGCTCACAGTGGGCGTCCACCCCGGGACGCCCACCCTGCAGGGCTCACTCCCCGGCGAGCCCCACGGTGTCGAGGATCCAGGCCAGTTCGAACGCGCGCTCCCGCCACGAGTTGTAGCGCCCGCTGACGCCGCCGTGCCCGGCGACCATCTCGCACTTGAGCAGCGCGTCCGCGGCACCGGCGACGCGCAGCGCGGCGATCCACTTCGCCGGCTCCACGTAGAGCACGCGCGTGTCGTTGAGTGAGGTCACCGCGAGGATGCGGGGGTAGGCGACGCCGTCACGGACGTTCTCGTAGGGCGAGTACGACTTCATGTACTCGTAGACGTCGGCCCTGTGCAGCGGGTCTCCCCACTCGTCCCATTCGATGACGGTCAGGGGGAGCGAGGGATCGAGGATCGTGGTGAGGGCGTCCACGAAGGGAACAGCCGCCAGCACGCCGGCGAAGAGCTCGGGAGCGAGGTTGGTGATCGCCCCCATCAGCAGTCCACCCGCGCTGCCGCCCTCGGCGACCAGCGTCTCGGGGGAGGTGATCCCCTCGTCGACGAGGTGCCTGGCGCACGCCACGAAATCGGTGAACGTGTTCCGCTTGTTCAGCAGTTTGCCGTCCTCGTACCACTGGCGCCCCATCTCGCCCCCGCCGCGGACGTGTGCGACGGCGAAGACGATGCCGCGGTCGAGCTCCGAGAGGCGTGCGACCGAGAAGCCCGGGTCGATCGAGTGCTCGTACGACCCGTAGCCGTATAGGTGCACGGGGCGAGGCTCGGCTCCGGGAGCGCCGAACGAGCGCTTCCAGACGAGTGAGATCGGCACTCTCGTGCCGTCGGATGCCGTCGCCCAGGCGCGCTCCTGGCCGTAGTCGAGCGGATCGTAGCCACCCAGCACCGACACCTGCTTGCGCAGCTCGAGCTCGCGGGTCGCGAGGTCGAGCTCGTAGACCGTTCCGGGAGTGACGAACGAGGTGTAGCCGAGCCGCAGGAACGGCGAGTGCCATTCGGGGTTGCCGCTGACTCCTGCCGAGTACAGCGGCTCGTCGAAGACGACGTCCTCCACGGCATCCGTCGTGTAGTCGAGCAGCCCGACGCGCTCGAGCCCCTCGCTGCGGTACTCCACGGTAGCGAAGTCGCGGAACGCGTCCATGCCGAGAAGTCGTCGGCCCGGCTCATGCGCGAGCACCACGCGCCGTGCGCCGAGCGGGTCGACGGCGGCCACCGAGACGAGCTCGAAGTCCAGTGCGTCGTCGTTGTGCAGGATGTAGAGCCGGTCCTCGCCGCCGACCACCGCGTGCTCGAGCGAGTACTCCACGCCCTCGCGACGCGGCCACACGATCTGCGGCGCCGCCGTCAGGTCGCCGGACAGGTCGACCAGGTACTCCTCGCTCGTGATGCTGGAGCCGACCGCGATCACGAGGTACTTCCGGCTGCGCGTGATGCCCGCGCCGAGCCAGTACTTCTCATCGGGCTCGTGGAAGAGCTTCACGTCCTCCGCCACGGGGGTGCCGAGGCGATGCAGCCAGAGGGTGTCGGGGCGCCAGGCGTCGTCACGGGTCGTGTAGAGGATGCCGGTGCCGTCGGGGGTGAAGAACGCGCCTCCGGTGTCGGGGATCTCGTCGGCGAGTGTCTCGCCGCTCGCGAGGTCTCGCACGTGCACGGTGTAGAGCTCGTCGCCCTCGAAATCGGTCGCCCACAGCATCTTCGTGGCGTCGTCCGAGGTGTCGAAGGCGCCGAGCGAGAAGAACTCATGGCCTTCGGCCTCGACGTTGCCGTCGAGCAGCACGGTCTCTCCGGGCACCGGGACGCCGGGCTCGAGAACAGGGGGAGTCCAGTCGCCCTCGGTCGCCGCGGTGCGGCAGTGGATGCCGTACTGGGCGCCCTCCTCGGTGCGGCTGTAGTACCACCAGTCGCCGCGGCGGGTGGGGACCGACAGATCCGTCTCCTGCACCCGACCCTTGATCTCCTGGAACAGCGTCTCGCGCAGCGGAGCGAGGTGATCGAGCTCGGCGTCTGTGTGGGCGTTCTCGGCCTCGAGGTGCGCGATCACCTCGGGGGAGTCCTTCGCGCGGAGCCACTCGTACGGATCGTCGAACGTGTCGCCGTGGTGAGTGCGGAGGGTCGAGCGGCGGTCTGCGATCGGAGCATCAGTCACGGGATCCACGCTAGCCCAGGTCGAGTTGACCGGCACTCGGGAGGGTGGGAAGATTCAACGGGGCCGGTTAACGGAAGTCAAACCCACGGTGAACTCTTCGTTCGTCACGTCGATCACGTCGACACCTCCTTCTTCCTCAACGACCGAAAGCGACCGGTGGAAACCGCAGCCCTCATCGTCGTGCTGGTGATCCTGCTGGCACTCTTCTTCGACTTCACCAACGGGTTCCACGACACCGCGAACGCGATGGCCACGCCCATCGCGACCGGTGCCCTCAAGCCCAAGACCGCGGTTCTCCTCGCGGCCGTGCTCAACCTCGTCGGAGCCTTCCTCTCGACCGAGGTCTCGAAGACCGTCTCGCACGGCATCATCCGGGAGGACACGATCCAGGGCGATGCGTTCCTGCCCATGATCTTCGCGGGGCTGATCGGCGCGATCACCTGGAACATGCTGACCTGGCTGCTCGGTCTGCCCTCGAGCTCGTCGCACGCGCTGTTCGGCGGCCTGATCGGTGCGACGCTGGTCGGCGTCGGCGTCGGAGGAATCGACTTCGGCATGGTCCTGTCGAAGATCATCCTCCCGGCTCTGATCGCCCCGCTCACCGCCGGCATCATCGCCTTCGCGGCCACGAAGCTCGCCTACTCGATCACCCGGCGCTACGACGGCAAGCCCGACGGACGGGACGGCTTCCGGTGGGGGCAGATCTTCACCTCGTCGCTCGTCGCCCTCGCCCACGGCACGAACGACGCGCAGAAGACCATGGGAGTCATCACGCTCGCGCTGATCACCGTCGGCTGGCAGAGCAGCTCGCAGGCGGATCCGCACCTGTGGGTCATCATCGCCTGCGCCGTCACGATCGCCCTCGGCACGTACCTCGGCGGATGGCGCATCATCCGCACTCTCGGCAAGGGCCTCACCGAGGTCAAGCCGGCGCAGGGGTTCTCGGCCGAGAGCTCCACAGCCGCGACGATCCTCGCCTCCAGCGCGTTCGGATTCGCGCTGTCGACGACTCAGGTCGCCTCGGGGTCGGTCATCGGCTCCGGTCTCGGCCGCCGCGGATCCACGGTGCGCTGGCGGACCGCCGGTCGCATCGCGATCGGATGGCTGCTCACGCTCCCGGCCGCCGGCGCGGTCGGCGCTCTCGCGGCGCTGCTGATCACCTGGCTCGGCACCTGGGGCATCGCGATCGATGCGGTGCTCGCCCTGCTGGTCATCATCGGATTGTTCCTCCGTTCGCGCAAGGACGCCGTGACGCCCGCGAACGCCATGAGCGACGTGGCCGAGTCCGGTCTCGCGGTCGAGCACCCGGACATGCCGCCGCCCACCCGCCGTCAGCAGCGGGCGATCGAGGCGAAGGCCGAGGCCAAGGCGCGCGCCGACGCGCGCGAGAAGGCGAAGGCCAAGGCCAAGGCCGATGCCAAGGAGAAGGCCAGGGCGAAGGCCTCCAAGCGCGCACCGAGCACCGGCGCCGCGACCAGGATCGACAGTACCGAGACGACGGACAGCGAGGATGCGAAGTGAGCGTCGACATCGACTGGAGCGCTTTCCTCCAGGTGTTCCTCGCCGCTCTGATCGGCGCATGCGCCGTCGTGACCTTCTATTCGCTGGGGCTGCGGCTGCTGGTGCGCAGCGGCCGCGCGCCGGTCGTGAGCCCGGCCGAGTTCACGGACGCCATCACCGTGATCACCGAGAAGGAGCTGCGTCGTGCGGCCAAGCAGGCGGCGAAGGCCGCCAAGAAGAGTCCGCTGACCGAGGGGCAGCGACGGATCGCACTGCTCGGCGCCTACGGCTGCTTCGCACTGTGCGCCGTCGCCGTCGTCGCCGGCATCCTCATCATCGTCGTCGGGCACTGACCCTCATCGTCGTCGGGCACTGATTCTCACGGACGTCGGGCTCTGGCCCTCACCGAGGTCGGGCTCCAAGTCTCGTCGTCGGGCCGCCGGGCATCATCACTGTCCGGAGCAGCCCACGCTGCGGGGCTGCTCCGCCGTCTCAGCGCAGCAGCCCTGACACGAGACGGTCGATGATCTCGTCCGTCGAGGTGCCGGGATCGATCGGCGTGGTCAGTCGGTCGAGCAGCAGGCCGTCGATGGCGTAATGGAACAGCGCGATCTCGTGCCGTCCGCCCGGCAGGGAGGCGGAGGCGTTGAACGCCACGTCGGCTTCGAAGCCCGCGCGCTGCCACGCCCCGAGCAGCGCGGCGACTTCGGGTCGGCGGGTGCTCTCGAGGCGCAGCTCGAACAGAGCCACCGTCACGTCCCGGTCATCGCTGAGCCGTCTGACGATGTCGCGCAGGTAGTCGGCGAAGAGCTCGGCGCTCGGGGTCGCCGACGACCGACGCGCCAGGTCGTCCTCGCTCGGGGCGAGGCGCTCCCCGATGCGATCGACCAGTCCCTCGATGAGGGCGTCACGGCTGCGGAAGTAGTTCGACGTCGTGCCGACCGGCAGTCCGGCGGCCAGGTCGACGGCTCGATGGGTGAGCCCACGCGAGCCTTCCGTCGCGAGGATCGTCAATCCCGCATCCGCGATGAGTCGCCTGCGTGCCTCGTTCTTCGCCATCCGAGAACCCTATCGTCATCACTACACCTGACGTGGTGCAGAGCCGGATCCGGTGTCGGAGCGCGGCCTAGGCTGGGAGCATGTCAGCGCATTCCGAGAGCGAGCACGTCTTCGGTCGCCACCAGCCCGCGTCCCACGTGATCATCCACGTGAGCGACCCGCACTTCCTCGCCGAGGGTGCGCGACTGGGCGGACGGTACGACGTCGAGTCGAACTTCGCGCGGACGCTCGAGGCCGTCCGCGCCGTGCACCCGGACCCCACGGCGATCGTCGTCACCGGCGATCTCGCCGATCTCGGCGAACCCGACGCGTACCGGCGGCTTCGTGCGGCGGTCGAGCCCGTCGCCGAGGAGCTGGGCACCACCGTGGTGTGGGTCGCCGGCAACCACGACGAACGCCCGGCGCTGCGCGAGGGCCTGCTGGGACTGGAGCCGACATCGGATCCGGTGACAGGCGTCTGGGATCTCGACGGGCTGAGGCTGATCGCCCTCGACACGAGTGTTCCGGGCTGGCATCACGGCGATCTCGACGAAGACCAGCTGTCGTGGCTGCGCGATGTCCTCCGTGAGCCGGCGCCGCACGGCACGCTGCTCGCGATGCATCACCCGCCCCTGCCGAGCCACCTTCCGCTCTTCGACATCCTCGAGCTTCGTCATCAGGACGAGTTGGCCGATGCGATCCGGGGGAGCGATGTGCGCGGAATCCTCGCCGGGCACCTGCATTATTCCGCTCACGGGATGTTCGCCGGTGTCCCCGTCAGCGTGTCGTCGGCCACGTGCTACACCATGAACGTCGCGCGCCCGGCGGCCGACGTCAACGGGATGGATGCGGCGCAGGCGTTCCAGATCGTGCATGTCCGCGCCGACACGATCACCCACACGGTGGTGCCGGTGACCGATGCGCCGACCGCAGACGTGTTCTCGCAGGCCTGGATCGAGCGAATGGCGGCGCTCACCCCTGACGAGCGCCTCGAGGTCTTCTCGCGGAAACGCTGATCCGGGTGCGTATCCCGGTGCGCGCATGCGTGCGGGCGTAGACTTGGGACATCCCCCGCACTCCACACTCGCCACTACCCACAAGGATGTGACATGGCTTCTGCCGCGCCTACCCGTACCCGTACCGAGACCGATTCGCTCGGGAGCATGGAGATTCCCGCCGACGCCTACTGGGGGATCCACACCGCTCGCGCCGACGCGAACTTCCCGATCACCAAGCGTCCGATCTCGGTCTACCCCGATCTCGTGGTCGCTCTCGCGATGGTCAAGCAGGCCAGCGCGCGTGCGAACAGGCAGATCGGCGTCCTCGACGCCGAGCGGGCCGACCTGATCGACCGTGCGGCACAGCGGGTCATCGACGGCGAGTTCCACGACCAGTTCACCGTGGGCGTCATCCAGGGCGGTGCCGGCACCTCGACGAACATGAACGCCAACGAGGTCATCACCAACATCGCGCTCGAGCTCGCCGGCCGCGAGAAGGGCGACTACGCGTTCCTCTCGCCCATCGACCACACGAACCGCAGCCAGTCGACCAACGACGTCTACCCGACCGCGGTGAAGATCGGTCTCTCGCTCACGCTGCGCTCCCTGCTCGAGGAACTCGATCTCCTGCGGATCTCCTTCCTCAACAAGTCCCGCGAGTTCCACGATGTGCTGAAGGTCGGTCGCACCCAGCTGCAGGATGCCGTGCCGATGACCCTCGGCCAGGAGTTCCACGGCTTCGCGTCGACGCTGGGCTACGACCACACGCGCCTGACCGAGAACGCCTCGCTGATGTTCGAGATCAACATGGGCGCGACGGCCATCGGCACCGGCATCACCACCCACGCCGACTACGCACCCGCCGTGCTCAAGCATCTGCGCGAGATCACGACCCTCGATCTGATGACCTCCGCCGACCTGGTCGAGGCCACGAGCGACACCGGCTCCTTCATGTCGTTCTCGTCGACCCTGAAGCGCAACGCCATGAAGCTGTCGAAGATCTGCAACGACCTGCGTCTGCTGTCGTCGGGGCCGCAGGCGGGCTTCGGTGAGATCAACCTCCCGGCGATGCAGGCCGGCTCCAGCATCATGCCCGGCAAGGTCAACCCGGTGATCCCCGAGGTCGTCAATCAGGTCGCCTTCGCGGTCGCCGGCGCCGACATGACCGTGACTATGGCTGCCGAAGCCGGCCAGCTGCAGCTGAACGCCTTCGAGCCGGTGATCGCGCACTCCATCTTCCAGTCGATCACCTGGATGCGGCAGGCGATGTGGACGCTGCGGGTGAACTGCGTCGACGGGATCACGGCGAACCGCGATCGTCTGGGTGCGATGGTCGGTGCGTCCGTCGGTGTCATCACCGCGCTCACCCCCTTCATCGGCTACGCGGCCGCAGCCGCTCTGGCGAAGACCGCTCTGCTCACGAACCGCAATGTCGCGGATCTGGTCGTCGAGGCCGGACTGATGTCGCGCGACGAGGTCATCAAGCAGCTGTCGCCCGCACGTCTGTCGGGTCTCGAGGCGATCACCGCGGCGATCCCGATCATCGCCTCCGAGGATCTGATCGAGATCTGAGCGGAATCCGCAGATGACGAAGGGCCCGGCGGAGATCGCCGGGCCCTTCGTCGTCTGCGAGGGAGCAGAAGCTGCGGTCAGTCCTGCACGCGACAGTGCGTCGTCAGCTCGCCGATGCCGTCGATGCCGACGGTGACGGTGGAACGGTCGCGGAGGAAGATCTGCGGATCGCGGGAGTAGCCCGCGCCGCCGGGGCTCCCGGTGGAGATCAGGGTTCCCGGCAGCAGGGTCAGCGACTGCGAGAGGTGCGCGATGAGCTTCGCGACGGATCGCACCATCTGGTCGGTGCTGGCGTCCTGCACGGTCTGCCCGTCGACGACGGCCCAGATGTGGAGGTCCTGAGGATCCGCGATCTCGTCGGCGGTCACGGCGAAGGGGCCCGTCGGGGTGAAGCCGTCGAACGACTTGCAGCGCGACCACTGCGCCTCGGAGAACTGCACGTTGCGCGCGGTGATGTCGTTGACGACGGTGTAGCCCCACACATGGGACAGCGCCTCGGCCTCGGCGACGTCCTTCGCCGGGGTGCCGATGAGCACCCCGAGCTCGGCTTCGTAATCGACGGCCTCGCTCAGCGCGCGCGGCCAGGAGGTGGTCTGCTCATGACCGGTGAGCGAGTTCGGCCACAGCGTGAACACCGTCGGCGCCGCGTCGGTCTTCAGGCCGAGCTCACTGGAGTGCGCGGCGTAGTTGAGGCCCACGGCGAGCACCGCCGGGGGAGTGATGACGGCCGACGCGTAGTCCCACCCGTCGAGCGGATGCCGGGGAGCCTCGCCGCCGGCGACCGCAGAGCGCAGGGCGGCGAGAGCCGGCTCACCGCTCTCGATCAGCTGCTGCAGAGTCGCAGGAGGGTCGGTGAGGAGATCGGAGACGAGGATGGCGTCGGCCCCCTCCACCACTGCGAGATGCACAGCGGGGGAGTTGGCACGGCGCAGATGAGCGAACCGCATACTCCTACGCTATCCGGTGCGGCCCCGGATCGGCTGGAGGAAGTCGCCATACCCGGGCGGAGGAGCTTGTTCGCCATATGCTTTCGCTATGAGTTCCGGAGGACCGTCCCAGCCATCGCCCTACTCGCCGCCGCCCGCCCAGCCGCAGCAACAGGGACAACAGCCGCAGCACGGGCAGCCGCCGCAGTACGGACAGCCGCCGCAGTACTCGCCCCAGCAGTACGCCCGGTCGAACTACACGCCGCCGCAGTTCGCGCAGCAGCCCGTCTACGCCTCGGTGCTCGCGCAGCCGACCCCCTACTCGCCGCCGGCTCCTGCGGCGCCGTCGCCCGCGCCGGGGCTTCCCCCTCTTCCGCCAGGGCGACGGGGCGGCCGGATCGCTCTCTACTCGCTCTTCGGCTTCCTCGGTCTGCTGATGCTCGCTCTCGTGGCCTACTTCGGGCTCTTCCTCGGCGCGGCCGCATCGTTCATCGGCCTGGTGCTCGCACTCGTCCCGCTGGCGATCGTGTTCTTCGTCGTGCGCATGATCGACCGGTGGGAACCGGAGCCCAAGTCGCTGGTGTTCTTCGCCATCGCCTGGGGGGCTATCGCCGCGGTGGGCCTCACCCTGCTGGTCGATCTGGGTCTCACCGCGGTCTTCGGATTGCGCAGCGAGGCGGCGGGAGCGGTCGTCCAGGCTCCGATCGTGGAGGAGTTCTGGAAGGGCATCGGCGTCTTCCTGATCTTCCTGATCGCCCGGCGCTCGTTCGACGGTCCGGTCGACGGCGTCGTCTACGGTGCACTGGTGGGCGCCGGCTTCGCCTTCACCGAGAACATCCAGTACTTCGCGGTCAGCCTCATCGAGGGCGGCAGCGGGCAGCTCACCGTGACCTTCATCCTCCGAGCGATCATGTCTCCGTTCGCTCACGCGATGTTCACGTCGCTGACCGGCCTGGCGATCGGTCTCGCCGCCCGACGCCACGCGTCCGCCGGTGCGGCGCTCGGGTTCGGCGTCCTCGGCATGCTCGGTGCGATGCTGCTGCACGGCCTGTGGAACGGATCGTCCTTCGTGAACTTCTTCCTGCTGTACTTCGTGCTGCAGGTGCCGCTGTTCGTCGGCTTCATCTTCGGCATCATCGCGCTGAGGCGTGAGGAGTCGCGCCTCACCAGGGAACGACTCGGCGACTACGCCGCCGCCGGGTGGTTCACACCCGAGGAGGTCACGATGCTGGCGACGCCGGCTGGACGCAAGACCGGGCTGGCCTGGGCTTCGCAGCTGCGGGGTGACCGTCGCCCCCTCATGCGGCAGTTCATCAAGGATGCGACGATGCTCGCCTCGGTGCGCCAACGGGCGATCACCGGGCGGGATCCGATGGCCCCCGTAGACGAGCAGGCACTGCTCGCGCGCACGCGTGCGGCGAGGGCGGCGCTGCTGGCGTACTGATGGCCTCGGTGGCGGCGCGATCACTCGCGCAGTGCCGGGTGCCGGGGGAAAGACTCAGCGCCCGGTGCTGCGGCGATGCCTGCATGTCTACCGGGCGCTGAGTTGGTCTGTAAACAGGGTGCACCCGGTGCCGACGGGTGTCAAGACCTGCCTTCCGCGCGCCCTCGGGGTCGAGGTGCGCTGCGGTGCGCTGAGCGGCCAGCTGGCAGGATCCGACGTGTTCGCTGTGAGCGGGCGCCGTCGCGTTGACCGTGCCCCCGGTGCTCGGGTTGGATGGACATCATGACTGATCGCACAAAGCCTGAGTTCGACGCCCCCACCGGCCCCGCTCCCGCGGAGCTCGTGGTCCGCGACATCATCGAAGGGGACGGAGCCGAGGCGAAGCCCGGCGACACCGTCACCGTGCACTACGCCGGAGTCGAGTTCGAGTCCGGCGAGGAGTTCGATTCCTCGTGGGGTCGCGGCGAGACCATCCAGTTCCCGCTGCGCGGCCTGATCCAGGGCTGGCAGGACGGCATCCCGGGCATGAAGGAGGGCGGTCGGCGTGAGCTCGTCATCCCGCCGCACCTCGCCTACGGCCCCGTGGGAGGTGGGCACTTCCTCTCCGGTAAGACCCTCATCTTCATCATCGACCTCGTGAAGGTCGGCTGACCCCGACGAACGATGAAGGCGCCGCGCCCCGACAGGCTCGGCGCCTTCTGCGTTTTCGTGCGACATTGCCCACGTACAGCGGAATATATGCGTACGCATGTAAGTTGTTACGCGTGACGCCGTGAACGCGGCCCCTCATCCCTGCCGCCACCTGCGGCCCCCGTCTCCGAGGAGAAAACCATGACCACCATCGACATCCCCGGCTACCGTCCCGGCACCTACGTCCTCGACCCCGCCCACAGCGAGGTCACGTTCAGCGTCCGCCACATGATGATCTCCAAGGTGCGCGGCACCTTCGGCGTGAAGAGCGCGACGCTCACCGCTCCCGAGAACCCCCTCGAGACCACGGTCGAGGCGAGCGTCGACGTGACCTCCGTCGACACCAAGGACGAGGGACGCGACCAGCACCTGCGGTCGGCCGAGTTCTTCGACACCGAGAACTTCCCGACCATGGACTTCGTCTCCACCGGTGCACGTGCCGAGAAGGGTGAGCTGTTCGTCGACGGAGATCTCACGATCCGCGGCATCACCAAGCCCGTCACGTTCGAGGTCGACTTCGGCGGCTTCGGCTCCGACCCGTGGGGAAACTACAAGGCGGGCGCGTCGGCGAAGGCCGTCATCAACCGCGAGGACTTCGGTCTGACCTGGAACGCCGCCCTCGAGACCGGCGGAGTGCTCGTCGGCAAGGACGTCACGATCAACCTCGACCTGCAGGCGGCTCTGCAGCAGGACTGATCTCGGATCGCATGAGGGAACCCCGGGCCCGGAGGCTCGGGGTTCTCGCCGTATCCAGGGCGGTGGATCTTCGTCTGCTCGCGTCCTGCGACGGTGCAGATGCCTGGTAGACTCGACAGGTTGCCGTTTGATCGGCCGCGGATAAAGAGAGCTCACGCATCAGGCGTCGGGCACCGCGCAACAAGCAGAGAGGGGATCGAATCTATGGCACTGGAAGCAGACGTCAAGAAGGCGATCATCGAAGAGTACGCGACGCACCCCGGTGACACCGGATCCCCCGAGGTGCAGGCCGCGATGCTGACGCAGCGCATCAAGGACCTCACCGAGCACCTGAAGGAGCACAAGCACGACCACCACTCGCGTCGTGGCCTCTTCCTGCTCGTGGGTCAGCGCCGTCGTCTGCTCGGCTACCTCCAGAGCGTCGACATCGAGCGTTACCGCTCGCTGATCGCTCGCCTGGGTCTCCGCCGATAACGCAGAGCGCTCGCGCGTACAATCGCGCAAAACATTCTTGAGAAGGCCGTCCCAGGTGTGGGGCGGTCTTCGTCATGTCCGGGGTTGATCTCTCGATGTCTTTCCAGTAGGAAAGTAATGTGCTTTCCTAGTGGAAAGCGATCGGAGGACACACGATGGACCAGAAGCCGGTCCAGGGACAGGAGGCGCTCGCACCGCCGAGCGCGGAGCTCGCCCAGAGCTATCTCGATGAGGCGGACGCGGTGGTGCATCGACGCGGGCGTGTCGTCGATCGGCGAGGGCTGGCGTGGCTGCAGATCGCGAATGCCGTCATCACCGCCGTGTACCTCGTCGCGATGGCGGCGGCCCTACGTGGCGGCCAACAGGTGGGGGCGAGCCAGGTGATCCTCTTCGGGTTCATCCTGTGGGGGCAGCTGGCAGGTGGCATCGCGCAGCGCAATGGGATGCAGTGGCGCCTGACGCGGTCGCGTTGGCTGCTGTGGGTCTCGGGGGCCGTGCTGACGGTCGCGGCATTCGTCGTGTTCGGCTTCGTGGTCTGGGATCCCCGGTTCCCGGCGATCGGGATGTGGATCCCCGCCGCGCTCGTGCTGCTCGGGTATGGCGGCTACGGGGTGGTGCAGCTCGCTCGTGCGGCCGGTGACGGTCGCCCTCCACGGTCGCATCCCGCCCCGCTCACGCGCGGCGTGCGGTGGGGAACGATCGGCGTCGGCGTCGCTCTCGGTGTGCTCGCGATGCTCGGGTCCTCGTCGGACGGGACTCTGACGAGCGCGCTGCTGCTGCTCGTCGTGCTGGTGTTGTTCGCCTGGTTCACGGCGGCGCGCACAGAGATGGGCCTCCCCGCCGTCGGTGCCTCCTGGCGCTGGCCCCACCTCGCCGCCTTCGCCGTAGCCGCCTCCGTGCTGTCTCTGGTGGTGCTTGTCGACGAGATTCCGGTTCTGGTCGGCGTGCTCAGCGGTTCGGGCATCATCGCACTGTTCATCGCCGTCTCATTCGTCCCCGGACGTGATCTGCGTGAGTGAGAGCGGGTCCCGGCCGCACCCGCGGACCAGGCTCGACGACAATTTCGCGTCGCCGATCCGGTTCTCGCTTCTTGCATCGCTCGGCGACGGCGTCGAACTGGATTTCGCGGCGTTGCGCGAGATCCTCCAGTGCGGTGACTCACCGTTGAGCAAGGCCATCTCGCACCTTCAGGCGGCGGAGTACGTCGTCGCCCGCAAGGGCAGCCTCGGCAATCGCCCCCGCACGTGGGTCCATTCGACAGCGGCCGGTCGCGCGGCTTTCGCCGGCCACCTCCAGGCGCTGCGGGAGATCGTCGCGCTCGGCGGGGGTCCCTCGCTCTGACCGGCTCAGTTCCGGGATGACACCAGGTCGGGGTGGTGGATCGCTGCGACATCGGGATGCGCGCGAAGGCGCGACTTCATCGCGTTCTCGCCATAGGTCGCGTGAATGGGGTTGTTCGGGTCCTCGGTGATCCCGGTCGCCTCGGCGGCGAGATCCTCGGGGAGCTCGAGCAGCGGCAGCTGCTGATCCAGCGCGGGGTTGAAGAAGAACGGGATCGAGATGCGCTCCTCGGGGGCGCGAGGCGAGATCACCCGGTGGTTGGTCGCCTTCAGGTATCCACCCGTGGCGTACTCGAGGAGCTCTCCGATGTTGACGACGAAAGCGCCGGGGACCGGCGGCGCGGACACCCATTCGCCGTCGCGCTCCACCTGGAGGCCGCCCTTGCCCGGTTCGACCCACAGCAGCGTGAGCACGCCCGAGTCCTTGTGCGCGCCGACGCCCTGCTGCGGCTCGGGGTCGTTCGTGCCCGGGTAGCGCACGATCTTGATGAGGGTCGACGGGTCGTGGAAGGGCTCGTCGAAGTAGGTCTCGTCCGCCCCCAGGGTGAGCGCCCAGGCGCGCAGCAGCTTGCGGGCGATCTCGGTCAGGGTGTCATGCCATTCGGTGACGACGGCCTTGAGCTCGGGCTGTGCGGCGGGCCACAGGTTCGGACCGGTCAGCCGATTGAAGGCCGGGCCTCCCTCGACGGGTTCGCGCTCGGGGCCGATGTCGATCTGCTCACGCCAATCGACCTTGCCCTGCGTGCGCTCTCCGCCGACGCGCGTGTAGCCGCGGAAGTGCGGGCTCTTCACATTCTCGATCGCGAGCTTGTCCTCCTCCGCAAGTGCGAAGAAGTCGAGCGCCGCACGGTGCAGACGCTCCTCCAGTGCGGGGGAGATGCCGGTCCCCGTGAGGTAGAAGAACCCTACGTCGTGCGTCGCTGCGCGCAGCTCGTCGCGGAACTGCGCCGCGGCCTCGGGGCCGGCGTCGAGCTGGGAGAGGTCGAGGATGGGGAGCGAGAGATCAGCCATGACCCGAGCGTAATTCGGTCCTCTCGAGGGTGGCGCTGTGTTGCGCCGCGTTACCCGCGGCGTGCGCGCGGAACGCACGGTGAAACACACACCCGCGGTGGTGCTAAAGTCTCTGGAGGTAAGGGATGCCTTACCTCATTTCTTGTGTCAGAGAGTGTTCCTCCGTGCTCGCCACCTTCCTCATCGGCCTCCGTGAAGGCCTCGAAGCCGCACTCGTCGTCGGCATCCTCGTCGCCTACCTCCGCCGGCTCGGACGCGGCGACGCGCTGCCGCGACTCTGGACCGGCGTCGGACTCGCCATCGCCCTGGCGCTGGGCATCGGAGCGATCCTCACCTTCGGCGCCTACACACTCACCTTCGAGGCGCAGGAGCTGATCGGCGGTCTGCTCTCCCTGCTCGCGGTGGGCATGGTCACCTGGATGATCTTCTGGATGCAGAAGGCCGGCCGCACCATGAAGGCGACCCTCGAGGGCGGGCTCGACCGGGCGCTCACCCAGGGCGGCATCTGGGCGCTGATCGCGATCGGCTTCGTCTCGGTCGCACGGGAGGGCATCGAGACCACGCTTCTGCTGTGGTCGATGGTGCAGTCGTTCGGCGACGCGCCCGCGGCTCTGATCGGCGCCGTCCTCGGCCTGCTCGTCGCCGTGGTGATCGGCTGGCTGCTCGCCCGCGGTGCGGTGCGACTCGACCTGCGCAGGTTCTTCACCTGGACGAGCGGATTCCTCGTCATCGTCGCGGCAGGAGTGCTGGCATACGCGATCATGGACCTCCAGGAGGCCGGTGCGCTGCCCGGTCCCTTCACCTCCGCCGCTCCGATCGATGCCGTCACGGGCGCCGTGGCACTCGGCTGGGCGGCCTTCCCGTTCGGCTGGGCATTCGACGTCACGAACGTCATCGCTCCCGACAGCGCCTGGGCGACCGTTCTCCAGGCGACCGTCGGTTTCATGCCGCGGATGACGTGGCTCCAGGTCGCGGCATGGTCGGCGTACGTCCTCATCGTCGGATCGCTCTTCGTCCGCGGGCTGCGATCCCGTCTCCCCACTTCTTCTCGCCCGTCCCCGTCCCCGTCTGCGTCCGTGGACAGCGGCTCGACGGCCACCCTCACCCAGCAAGGAGCAGCATGACCACCTCTCGTCGAATCATCGGTGCCGTCGCCGCGGCAGGCGCCGCGGCTCTCGTCCTCAGCGGCTGCGTCGCGAAGAGCGACGTCGCCTCCGGCGCGGCGTTCGACGTGTCGTCGACCGATTCCGCGTGCGCCGTCTCCGGTGCCACCGCGGCGAGCGGCACGCTGACCTTCGATGTGAAGAACGACAGCGGCCAGACGTCCGAGTTCTACCTGCTGGCCGAGGACGGCCTGCGCATCGTCGGCGAGGTCGAGAACATCGCGCCGTCCGCGTCGCGCACGTTGACCGTCGTCGCCCAGCCCGGGAAGTACTTCACCCTGTGCAAGCCGGGCATGATCGGCGAGGGCGTCGGCAAGTCGGAGTTCACGGTGACCGGAGACCGGGTCGAGGTCGCCGGGGAGGACTCCGAGCAGAAGCAGCAGGCGGTGGACCTCTACGCCGCCTTCGTGAAGGATCAGGTCGGACAGCTCGTTCCCTCTGTCGAGGCACTGGTCGCGGCCTACGAATCGGGCGACGACGAGACCGCGCGCACGCTCTTCCCGCAGACGCGCGCCTTCTACGAGCGCATCGAGCCGGTCGCCGAGGCGCTCGGCACGCTCGACCCGCGCATCGACTACCGCGAGGTGGATGCCGTGGCCGAGGGGCTCGACTGGACGGGATTCCACCGCATCGAGAAGGACCTGTGGGTGCCGGCGCAGGATGCCCTCAACGCCGACGGCGAGACTCCGGCATGGCAGGACTGGGCGCCCTCGACGAGCCAGGAGCGCGCCGACTACGGCGACCAGCTGCTGGCCGACGTGCAGGAGCTGTACGACTACGTGCACTCCGACGACTTCACCGCGGCACTGGACGATCAGGGCATCGGCGGTATCTCCAACGGCGCCATCGCGCTGCTCGACGAGGTCGCGACAGGCAAGATCTCGGGCGAGGAGGACTGGTGGTCCGGTACCGACCTCTACGACTTCGCGGCGAACGTCGAGGGGTCGAAGATGGCGTTCTCCCTGGTGCAGGACTTCGCTGCGGCGCAGGGCGACGACGGCGCCGCGCTGGTGTCCGAGATCGAGGACGGATACACCGCCCTCGAGGGGTCTCTCGCCGCACACGGCTCCCTCGCCGACGGATTCGTGGGGTACTCGGCGCTCACGGATGCCGACAAGCGCGAGTTCACCGATCTGATCAACGCCCTCGCGGAGCCGCTGTCGCAGCTCACCGGCACGGTCCTCGACTGATCCGAAGGGTACGGTCTCGCACGTGGACGAACGATCGAACGACGACGCCGACGCGCAGTCCGTGTCGGAGCCGCCGTCCGCGGCACCCTCGTCGGGTGGTCTCAGCCGCCGAGGACTGCTCGGACTCGCCCTCGGGGGCGGCGTAGCCTCCCTCGCGGCAGGCGTCGGAGCGGGCTTCGTCGGCGGCACCGCGGCGGGCAGGGCGGAGGCTGCCGACGATGCGCAGCGGGCGTACGACTTCTTCGGCGCGCATCAGGCGGGCATCACGACGCCCGTGCAGGAGCATCTGCACTTCGCCGCGTTCGACATGATGCCCCGTACCGACCGCGACGACCTGATCTCGCTGCTGCAGGACTGGTCGTACGCAGCCTCCAGGATGGTCGCGGGGCTCGAGGTGAGCGCCACCGGCGCTGTCGGCGGGGACGCCGAGGTGCCGCCCGACGACACCGGCGAGGCGCTGGGGCTGCCGGCGGCGTCGCTCACGATCACGATCGGCTTCGGCCCGAGCCTGTTCGAGAACGAGGACGGGGATCGCTACGGCATCGCCGCGCAGCGACCCGAAGGACTCGAACGGCTGCCGGCCTTCCTGGGCGATGACCTCGATCCGCAGGGCTCCCACGGCGACCTCTGCATCCAGGCCTGCGCCGATGACCCGCAGGTGGCGGTGCACGCGATCCGCAATCTCAGCCGGATCGCCTTCGGGCGCGCACGGCTGCGCTGGTCGCAGCTCGGCTTCGGCAAGACGTCGCGCACGACCTCGGCGCAGACCACTCCGCGCAACCTCTTCGGCTACAAGGACGGCACGGCGAACATCCTCGCGGACGACGCCGATGCACTCGCGGCGCACGTCTGGGTCGGTGCGGACGACGAGCCCGCCTGGTTGGCCGGTGGGTCGTACCTCGTGGCCCGCAGGATCGCAATGCTGATCGAGACCTGGGACCGGGTGCGCCTGTCGGAACAGGACACGATCGTCGGGAGGGACAAGGGCTCAGGGGCTCCCCTCTCCGGGGGCGACGAGTTCACCGCGCCCGACTTCGGCACCTCCGCCATCGATGCGAACTCGCACGTGCGGCTCGCGCATCCGGAGCAGAACGGAGGCATCCGCATCCTGCGCCGCGGCTTCAACTACGTCAACGGCAACAACGATCTCGGGCGACTCGACGCAGGGCTGTTCTTCCTCTCGTACCAGCGAGATCCCGCGCAGTTCGTCAGCCTGCAGCGAGCCCTCTCGACGGATCGCATGAACGAGTACATCCGACACGTGGGATCGGGTATCTGGGCGGTCCCGCGCGGGGCGACATCGGGCTCCTACGTCGGCGCGGAGCTCTTCGCCTGACCCGCTCCCCGGTCAGGCGTCGAGGAGGTCGGCGACGAAGGCCGCCGTCGAGTCCGCTCCGAGGTGGTCGTCGGCGCTGATGGTCACGACCGCATCTCCGGCGAAGAGGATGAGCTGACCGTGTGCGCCGTGCAGTCGCCACTGCGGTCCGGGGCCGTCCCAGCCTGCGAGTGCATACCGCTCGTACCCGGGGTTCTGGCCCGAGGCGACCCAGTCGGAGTGCATCCCGTCGATGAGTGCTGCGGAGACGAGGCGCTCGCCCTCCCATTCGCCGCGGTCGCGGATCAGCCGTCCGAGTCTCGACATCTCCTCGGTGCGCAGAGCGATGCCGCTGCCGGCGACGACCCGACCCCGCGGGCAGCGCTCCCAGGCGATGTCGCCGAGACCCAGGGGGTCGAGCAGCCGCGGCCGCAGATAGTCGACGATGTCGCCTGTCCGGGTCGCCAGCACTGCCATCGCCGTGTAGCTGCTGGCATTGGAGTACTGGAACACGCGACCGGATGTCGGACGACCGAGGAACTCACGGGCGAGATCGGGCCAGTCCGTCATCAGGGTCTCCGAGTAGGGCAGATCGATGCCGCTCGACATCGTGAGCAGATGCCGGAGGGTCACCTCTTCGACACCGTCTCCGAGGACGACGTCCGGCACGTACTCGGCGACGGGTGCATCGAGCGAGACGAGTCCCTCGTCCACGGCGATGCCCGCGGCCAGGACGCACACCGCCTTCGCCACCGAATGGATCTCCTCTCGGACGTCCTCGGTCCAGCGGTACTCGGCGACGTCGTGGCCGATGCGCACGTGCAGACCATGTGCGACGAAGCCCGTCGCATCGACCTGCTCGACGATGAGATCGCGGATCCGCGCGGCTCGGGTCACCGCTTCACGCTCGCATCCGGAGTCTGCCGGGGCCGCCGGGAGCCGGTGGGGTCGCTGCGGTGTCCCTGCCTGCCGGTGAGCTCCGGGTCGGTGAACAGCCAGCGCGGCCGGGGTTCGACGAGGGGGCGGAAGATCGACCGGATCGGCTTCGTCGCGAGAGCCAGGGCGAGGACGACCGACAGCAGGGTCACGAGCGGCAGCCACAGCCAGGTCGGATCGAGGTCCCGCAGCACTCCTGACTCGCGGAACGGGTAGAGCACGAAGGAGTGCAGGAGGAACACGTACATCGTGTACTGGCCGAATCGCGTCCACCAGTGGGTGCCGCGGGGGATGAGGGCGAAGAACGCGGCGCTGAGGATGACCGCCAGCAGCATCAGCGCGATGCGCGCGCCACCCGCCCACCATTGCTCGCCGCCGAGGTCCGCATAGGCATCCTCGTAGAAGAACCACCGGCCGAGGTCGACCTGCTTCCACACGTCGATCCAGTTCCACGCTGCGAAGCCCGCGATGCCGAGCACGCACAGGGCTGTCGCCCTGACCCACCAGGGGCGGACGTCGAGCAGGCGGAGGCGTGTGACGACGTCGCGATCGCGCAGCCACCAGCCCAGCGCGAAGAACGGCAGCAGCCCGAGGGTGCGCGACAGCGAGAACGTGCTGTCGACGTTGGGGAGGTAGCCGACGCCCACCGAGATGATCACCGTCCACAGCAGTGGCCAGCGCAGCAGGGCGAGATAGGGGAGGACGAGGCGGAAGATCCCCAGCGCCAGCAGGAACCACAGCGTCCAGGACGGCTTCGTGAAGTTCGGATCCGCCTGTCCTTCGACGAACCACTTCGTGAGGGTCCAGAGGAACTCGAAGATGACGTAGGGGACGAGGATGTCGGTGATGACCCTCGCCATCTGCACCCGCGTGGGGGAGCCGGATTTCGAGAAGTAGCCGGAGATGATCGCGAACGCGGGCATGTGGAACGCGTACAGCGCGAGATACGCCGCGAGAGCGATGTCGGAGTCGTACGTGAGCCGCTGGATCGCGTGTCCCAGCACCACCAGCACGATGCAGGCGTACCGCGCGTTGTCCCAGAAGGGGACTCTCTTGCGCGGTCTCGGGGCGGACGCGGTGGCGGGGCTCGTCGGGTCGGCTCCGGTGCTGTGCATCCTCCGAGGCTACTCGGGGAATAAAGTTGTGGGGATCGCGTTGACTCATATACATTCACATGAATAGAACCGGATGCGCGGCACCCGATTCGAGAAGACGGAGCAATCATGAGCGAGCAGGCAGGCGTCCCGGTGCAGTTCGGCATCATGTCGGTCAGCGACATCACCCGCGATCCCACGACCGGCATCACGCCGAGCGAGCAGGAGCGCATCAAGGCGACCCTGCGGATCGCCACGCACGCGGAGGAGGTCGGTCTCGACGTCTTCGCGATCGGCGAGCACCACAACCCGCCGTTCTGGTCGTCCAGCCCCACCACGTTCCTCGCTGCGCTCGCCGCGCAGACCGAGCGTCTGATCGTGTCGACCTCGACGACCCTCATCACCACGAACGACCCGGTGCGCATCGCCGAGGAGTACGCGATGCTCCAGCACGTGTCGGACGGCCGCATGGACCTCATGCTGGGTCGCGGCAACACCGGTCCCGTGTACCCGTGGTTCGGCCAGGACATCCGCCAGGGTCTTCCGCTCGCGATCGAGAACTACGCGCTGCTGCACAAGCTGTGGCGTGAGGACGTCGTGGACTGGGAAGGCAAGTTCCGTACGCCGCTGCAGGGCTTCACCTCGACGCCGCGTCCGCTCGACGGTGTCGCCCCGTTCGTCTGGCACGGCTCGATCCGCACACCCGAGATCGCCGAGCAGGCCGCCTACTACGGCGACGGATTCTTCGCGAACAACATCTTCTGGCCCAAGGAGCACTACCAGCGTCTGATCGAGCTCTACCGTCAGCGGTACGCGCACTACGGACACGGCGCGCCGGAGCAGGCGATCGTCGGCCTCGGCGGTCAGGTGTTCATGGCGGCGAAGTCGCAGGATGCCGTGAACCGCTTCCGCCCGTACTTCGACAACGCCCCCGTGTACGGACACGGTCCGAGCATGGAGGACTTCACCGAGATGACCCCGCTCACCGTGGGGTCGCCGCAGCAGGTCATCGACCGCTATGCCGCGATGCGGGAGCACTACGGGGACTACCAGCGGCAGCTCTTCCTCATCGACCACGCCGGTCTTCCTCTGAAGACGGTGCTGGAGCAGCTCGACATCCTGGGCTCCGAGGTCGTGCCGGTGCTGCGCAAGGAGCTCGCGAAGGACCGTCCGGCGAACGTCCCGGACGCCCCGACCCATGCATCGCGGGTTCTGGCCGAGTTCGGCGACGGCCCGACCCGCCAGGCGCGGCCCGGAGCGAACCGGGGCGACAACCTCACCGGTGACTCGCCCTACCAGGACACGCCCGCTCCCGCCGGTTCCGCCTTCGGTCTGAGCCGGAAGGGTGCCTGAGATGGCCAGCCGTCGGATCGCGGTCGTCTCGGCCGGCCTCTCGAACCCGTCGTCCACTCGCATGCTGGCCGATCGCCTCGCGGCCGAGACCGTCAGGGCTCTCGCCGGTCATGACATCGAAGCGACGGTCGACGTCGTCGAGCTGCGGGACTACGCGCACGACATCACCAACAATCTGCTCACCGGGTTCGCGCCGCCGGCGCTGGAGACCGCGATCAACACCGTGGTGTCCGCAGACGCGCTCATCGCGGTCACGCCGATCTTCTCGACGAGCTACAACGGCCTCTTCAAGTCGTTCATCGACGTGCTCGATCCCGACGCGCTCGCCGGGATGCCCGTGCTGATCGGCGCGAACGCCGGCACGGCCAGGCATTCGCTCGCCATCGACTACGCGATCCGCCCGCTCTTCGCCTATCTGCATGCGGATGCCGTCTCGACGGGCGTGTTCGCGGCCTCCAGCGACTGGGGCGGAGCAGGCGACGACGTCGCCCCTCTCGCGAAGAGGGTGGAGAAGGGTGCGCGTGAGCTCGCCGAGGCCATCGCCAGGCGGGACACCACCGAGGTCCTCGACCCGTACGATCCCGCGACCTACCTCGGCGAGGGCCGGTCGTTCGGTCACATGCTCGGCGGTCTCGCCGGCGAGTGACCTCGTCGTGCGCCGCTCGACCACGGTCGAGCGGCGCACTCGCGTTTCCGGCCGTGCAGGTCAGCCACGCCCACCCGCACGGCGATTCCAGCCGTACTCGGTCTCCGGGCGACCCCGTGCCCCGTACCGTGCGCCGCGGATCGCCACACCGGTATCGGCGAGATGCTCGAGGTATCGGCGCACCGACACGCGGGACATGCCGAGCCGCTCGGCCGCCTCGCTCGCCGATATCGCGCCTCCCGCACGCAGCGCCGCGATGACCTTCTGCAGCGTCGCGTCGGAGAGTCCCTTCGGGATGGAGACGGTGCCGGTGGCACGGCCGAGCAGGGCATCGATCTCCGATTGGGTGGCCTCGCCGTCGGTCGCACGCGCCTGCTCACGGTGCGACCGGTACGCGGTCAGGCGCTCCTGGAAGACGGCGAACGGGAAGGGCTTGACCAGGTACTGGTGCACCCCCAGCGCGGCCATCTGCCGCACGCTCTCGGCGTCGCGCACGCCGGTGATCGCGATCACGTCGACTGCCGCGCCGCGGGCGCGCAGTGCACGCAGGACGTCGATGCCCGAACCGTCGGGCATCGTCAGGTCGAGCAGCACGAGGTCGAACGGCTGATCCGTCGGCTGTGCCAGCACGGCCGAGAGCGCGGCGCGGGCTCCGGTGCACTCTCCGCCGACGACGAAGCCGTCGATCCGCTCGAGGTAGGTCCGATGCAGTTCGATCGTCAGAGCGTCGTCGTCGACGAGCAGGGTGCGGATCATCTCGGTGCCTTCCCCCGGGTCGGCGGGAGGGCGACGCGGAAGGTCGTCGGGTGCTCGGACACCGCGACCGTGCCGCCCGCCCCCAGCACCACCGAGCGGACGAGTGCCAGGCCGACGCCGCGTCCGTGCGTATCGGCGGGTTTGGTCGAGAACCCCTGGACGAAGATCTGCTCGCGGATCGGCACGGGGATCCCTCGGCCGCTGTCCGAGACCTCCAGGAGGATGCCTCCGTCGACGGCCGTCTGCAGAGTGACCTCGACCCAGCGCTCCTCGGCCTCACCCGCCGCATCCATGGCGTTGTCGATGAGGTTGCCGAGCACGGCGACGCTCTCGACCGCTGAGAGCGGCGAGCGGGGAGTGTCGGGATCGATGCGCACCCGCCAGTCGATGCCGCGCTCCTTGGCCTGCGAGGCCTTGCCGAGCAGCAGCGCTCCCACCGCAGGGTCGCCGGCGCGACGGGCCGTGACCTGGTCGACCAGCGACTGGCTCTGCCGCGATGTCTCGGTCAGGATGTCGATCGCCTCGTCCGTGCGCCCGAGCTCGAGCAGGGCGACGGCGGTGTGCATGCGGTTCCCGTGCTCGTGGGTCTGCGCGCGGATCGCGTCGCCCAGGGGGCGCAGGGACTCGTACGACGACACCGCGTCGCGCACCTGCCCCGGCGGCAGATCCCCGGCGATCCGGCGGGTGAATCGGCGAGCCGCCAGGGCGCCTATGGCCCCGAAGGCGACGAGGCCCGCGGTGATGCCGACAGAGAGGGGGAGCCTGCGCACCAGGGTCTCCGAGATCGACTCGATGGTGACGCCGGAGGACACCCAGCCGACCGGGTCGCCGCCGGATCCGATCACCGGAACGATCGTGCGCACAGACGGGCCCAGTGTCCCGGTGAACACCTCCGTCAGCGGCCGCGGCGCATCGGGGATGGTGCCGAGGTAGCGCGCACCGATCTGGTCGAGATCCGGGTGGGTCACGCGCGTGCCGTCGAGGGTCATGATCGTCACGAAGTCCAGACCTGCATCGGCCATGACGTCGAGCGCGTACGGCTCGAGTCCGGCGCTCATCGCCGTGCGATCCTCGCCCCCGAGCATGTCGACGACGAGCGGAGAGGATGCGACGGTCGCCGCGGTCGCCGCCGTGACCCGTTCGGCTTCGGCATGGGTGGCCCGCTGGGCGTCCACCACCAGGAAGACCGCGACCAGTGCCCCGAGCACCACCGCCGCGACCAGCAGTACGAGGAAGACCCGTGAGGCGATGCTGCGCGCGGGTCTCATCGGGTCCTTCCGATCGGCGGTGATCGCGGGGTCCGTGATCTCGGTAGTGACCAATACGACCACAAATGGTGCCGAGGAGGGAAGTCGGCGACGGTGAACACACCGACAGGCGACGACGCCGTCGGTCATGAGACGACGACGTTCATGATCAAGGAGGAAAACATGGCCATCACGACGGGGTTCTCCCTTCCCGGTTTCAATTCTCGCCGAGGCAAGCAGGCCTGGGACAGGCACACCTGGTTGTACGTGTCGGTGATCATCGCGGTCGTCCTCGGCGCGGCGGTGGGGCTGCTCTGGCCGCAGGTCGGTCAGAGCCTGGAGCCGATCGGCAAGGGGTTCGTGTCGCTGATCAAGATGATGATCGCGCCGATCATCTTCTGCACGATCGTCGTGGGAGTGGGGTCGATCGCCAAGGCGGCAACCGTCGGCAAGATCGGCGGTCTGGCGTTGCTGTACTTCATGGTCATGTCGACGTTCGCTCTCGCGATCGGCCTCGTCGTCGGCAACATCATCCACCCGGGGTCCGGCCTCGACATGGCCAATTCGAACTACGACGCGACCGACACCGAGGCGAAGACCACGACCGAGTTCATCCTCGGCATCATCCCCACCACGTTCTTCTCCGCGTTCACCGGTGAGAGCGTCCTGCAGGTGCTGTTCATCGCCCTCCTGGTCGGCTTCGCGCTGCAGGGACTCGGTGACAAGGGCGCCCCGATCATGGATGCGGTGAAGAACCTGCAGAAGCTGGTCTTCCGCATCCTCGGAATGATCCTCTGGCTCGCGCCGCTCGGTGCATTCGGCGCGATCGCCGCGGTCGTCGGCAAGACCGGGGTGGCCGCGATCTGGAGTCTGGGCGTGCTGATGATCGCGTTCTACATCACCTGCTTCCTGTTCATCGTCGTCGTGCTGGGAACGCTGCTCTACGCGGTCACCCGGGTCAACATCTTCAGCCTCGTGAAGTACCTCGCCAGGGAGTACCTCCTGATCGTCGGCACGTCGTCGTCGGAGTCCGCGCTGCCTCGACTGATCGCGAAGATGGAGCACATCGGCGTCTCGAAGCCGGTCGTCGGCATCACCGTGCCGACCGGATATTCGTTCAACCTCGACGGCACCGCCATCTACCTGACGATGGCCTCGCTGTTCATCGCCACCGGAATGGGGCAGCCGATGGCGATCGGCGAGCAGATCGGGCTGCTCGTGTTCATGATCATCGCGAGCAAGGGCGCCGCCGGCGTCACCGGTGCAGGGCTCGCGACGCTCGCCGGCGGGCTGCAGGCCTACCGCCCCGACCTGGTCGACGGCGTCGGCGTCATCGTCGGCATCGACCGCTTCATGTCGGAGGGACGCGCGCTCACCAACTTCACCGGCAACGCGGTCGCCACCCTGCTCATCGGCACCTGGACGCGTCAGATCGACCGCGACCGGGTGACACAGGTGCTGAGTGGCCGGATCCCGTTCGAGGAGTCGCAGCTCGACGGTGTCGACGATCACGGCATGGTGGACGAGGAGAGCGCCGTCGACGTGCAGGGGCTCAAGGAGTCCGCACTCGACGAGATGGCGGCCAAGCAGGCACGCGCACGTGCACGCGAGGAGCGCGGCTGAGCCCGAGCGAGGGAGAGGGATGCGGGAGTCGACGATTCGTCGGCTCCCGCATCCGTGCGATCAACCGCTCTTGCGTCGGAACTCACGCCGCGTCTGCGGGGCCGCTGCTCCATGGACGGCGGAGTCGCCATCCAGGTGCGACTCGCCCTGACGGTGGTGCGCGTTCTTCTTCTCGAGCGCTTCCTTGAACTTGCGCTTCATGTCCTCGGTGGAGGACGCGCCTTCTTCGGTGCTCATGCCCGCAAGCCTAGGCCACGTCGCTGCGCGGCGGCCGAGTGGATGCCGACGACCTGCGTCGCGCGCGTCGCACGGCGAGGTCGATCGCCGCGCCGAGGCCGAGCGCCACGGCGACCGAGACGACCACAGCCACCACCGGACCCCCGGGGATCACCGCGGCCACCACCGCGCCGACCGACGCCTGATAGGCGGCCCATCCGAGCGCAGCCGTCGTCACGAGGCCGATGTAGCGTCCAGGATGGATGCGCGAGGCCCCGGCCACGAGGTTGATCGCCAGCCTCGCGAAGGGGACGAACCGCGCGGTGAAGAGCACGCTCGCCGTGCCCCCGTCGAGCCGGAGCCCTGCCCAGTCCAGCGCTGCCCGGACGCGGGGGCGGCGCATCCACGCCCAGCGCTCGATGCCCACGGTGCGTCCGACGAGATAGCAGGCGATGTCGCCGCAGGCCGCCGCCGCTCCCGCACATCCGATGACGGCCCACAGCGGGGGAGAACCCGACGTCGAGGCGATCGCGCCGAGAACCGTCACGGCGATCTCCCCGGGGACGACAACCAGGAAGGAGTCCCCGAGGACGAGGAGGCTCATGATGAGCAGGGCCCAGGGGCCGGTGAGCAGCTCGAACGGCACCCCACCACACTGCGCGCCGGAGGTGAACGGCAACCAACGTCGGGATAGCCGGTGACCGGCGCTCCAGCATCCGGTGAACTTCTGGTGGCAGGGGCACGTTCGCGCCTCAGACGGCGCCGACACCGGGCATCCTGGGCGGGTGAGAGTCGCGATCGTGACCGAGTCCTTCCTTCCGCACATGAACGGTGTCACCGGATCCGTGCTGCAGATCCTCCGGCACCTCGAGCGCACGGGCCATGAGGCGCACGTGCTCGCACCGGATGCCGTCGGCCTGCCGACCGAGATCTCCGGCGCGGCCGTCGAAGCCATCCCGAGCCTGGCACTCCCCGGCTACCGCAACGTCAGGGTGGGGACCTCGCCCGCCCACCGCGTGGCCGCCTCCCTCCGACGCTTTCAACCGGACGTCGTGCACCTCGCCTCCCCTTTCGCGCTGGGATGGCGCGGTGCGCTCGCCGCAGAGCGACTGGAGGTGCCCTCGGTGGCGGCCTATCAGACCGACGTCGCGGCGTACGCGGCGAGATACCGGGTCCCCGCGACCACAGGCCTCGCCCACACCCACATCGCGCGCCTGCACCGGCGGGCGACCCTCACGCTCGCGCCCTCCGAAGACGCCGCGCACCGACTCGCCGACCTCGGGGTCGATCGGGTCAGGAGATGGGGCAGAGGAGTCGATGCGGAACGCTTTCAGCCGATGCGCCGGAGTGCGCAGCTGCGTGCCGCATGGGGTACCGAGACCGTGATCGGCTACGTCGGCCGACTCGCTCCGGAGAAGCAGGTGGAAGACCTCGCGGCGCTGCAGGACATCCCCGGGGCGCGCCTCGTGATCGTGGGGGACGGGCCGAGCCGGCCCCGACTCGAGACGCTGATGCCGAGCGCGGTGTTCCTCGGACATCTCGAGGGGGATGCGCTCGCCGCCGCGCTGGCCTCCTTCGACGTGTTCGTGCACCCCGGCGAGAGCGAGACCTTCGGACAGACGCTGCAGGAGGCGCACGCCAGCGGAGTGCCTGTCGTCGCCACCGGGCGCGGCGGGCCGCTCGATCTCGTGCGGATGGGGATCGACGGATGGCTCTACCGCCCGGGAGATCTCGAGGATCTGCGCATGCGCGTCGCCGATCTCGCCGGCGACGCCCGAAAGCGCAGAGCGTTCGGGGCCGCCGGGCATCAGGCCGTGCAGGGACGCAGCTGGGCCAGCGTCTGCGACCAGCTGCTGGGCCACTTCGACGAGGCGAGGGCACTGCAGGCCGTCGACGCGGGCGCGCGCGCTCGCCGCAGGACCCGCCCCGATCCGTCGCGATCGATCGACGCGCGTCGCTGGCAGCGCTACGTCGCCCTGGGGGACTCTCTCACCGAGGGGCTGTGCGATCCCGGACCCGAGGAAACCCTGCGGGGATGGGCGGACCGACTGGCGCTGCTGCTCGCGTCCAGGGGAGGACTGCACTATGCCAACCTCGCCATCCGCTCGAAGCGCGTGCGCGACGTCTGCGAGACCCAGCTGCCGCGGGCGATCGAGCTCCGTCCCGACCTCGTGTCGGTGCTCATCGGCGCCAACGACCTCGTGAAACCGCGTGTCGACGTGACCGCGCTCGCAGCCGAGCTCGAGAGCGCAGTGACCCGGCTCCGCGCCATCGGCGCCGACGTGGTCCTGGTCACGCCCTTTCTCCCCGACCGCCGTGCGGCGGGCATCTACGCCGCGCGCTTCGCGTCGTTCGCCACCGCCCTGGCGGGTATCGCGGCACGCACGGGCGCGATCCTGATCGACACCGATCTGCATCCGACGCTGCCCGAGCGTCCCCACTGGGGTGAGGACCTCGTGCATCTCAGCAGCCGCGGTCATCGCTTCCTCGCCTACCGGGTGGGAGAGGTGCTGGGCGTCCCGCACGCCGACGCGCTGGGTGCGCTCGATGCGTCGCTGCACGACGACGAGCCGATCAGCGCCGGTCTGTGGTGGCGTCGCCACGCGCTGCCCTGGGTGTGGCGACGCCTGCACGGCCGTGCGGCCGGCGACGGGCGTGTCGCGAAGCACGACGACTACGTCTATCTCGGGCGCTCGCGAGCTCCGCGCGGGGTCAGCGTCGGCTGATCGTCGGCGAGGCCGCGCGGGTCAGCGGCGACCCATGCCGTGATACGACCAGCCGGCCGCTCGCCAGAGATCGGCGTCGAGGCAGTTCCTGCCGTCGATGATCACCCGCCCGGCGACGAGCGACCCCGCATGCTCGGGGGTGAGGTCGCGGCGGTACTCGTCCCATTCCGTGACGATCACGACGGCATCCGCGTCGCGCAGGGCGTCATCGCGCTCGGCGGCATACCCGAGCTGAGGATGAGCGGCCTCCGCGTTCGCGAGCGCCGCCGGATCCGTCACCACGACGTCGGCGCCCAACCCCCGCAGCCGCACCGCGACATCGAGCGCGGGGGAGTCGCGGATGTCGTCGCTGAAGGGCTTGAACGCCGCGCCGAGCACCGCGACCCGTCGCCCGAACACGAGCCCGCCCAGTGCGTCGACGACCATCTGCACCGCCCTGTCGCGACGACGCAGGTTGATCGCGTCGACCTCGCGGAGGAAACCCACGGCCTCTCCGCGGCCCAGTTCCTCGGCACGCGCAGTGAAGGCGCGGATGTCCTTGGGCAGACACCCGCCGCCGAAGCCGATCCCCGAGCCGAGATAGCGTCTGCCGATGCGGGTGTCGTATCCGAGCGCGTCCGCGAGCAGCGCGACATCGGCGCCCGCGGCTTCCGCGATCTCGGCCATCGCGTTGATGAACGAGATCTTGGTGGCGAGGAAGGCGTTCGCGGCTCCCTTGACGAGCTCGGCGGTCGCGAGATCGGTGACGAGGAACGGGGTTCCCGTCGCGACGGCGGAGGCGTAGGCCTTCCGTAGCAGCGTCGCGGCCCCGGCACCCCCGGCTCCGTCTGGCACGCCGACGACGAGGCGGTCGGGTGTGAGCGTGTCGTGCACGGCCCAGCCCTCACGAAGGAACTCGGGGTTCCACACCAGCGTCGCGCCCGTCTCGTCGACGCGCGCGGCCAGGCGTTCCGCGGTGCCGACCGGCACCGTCGACTTGCCGGCGACGACATCACCTCGGCGGAGATGGGGGAGGAGCGACTCGAGGGCCGCGTCGACGAACCGCAGATCGGCCGCATGCCCGCCCGCGACCTGCGGGGTGCCCACGGCGAGGAAATGCACGTCGGATCCGCGCGCGTCGGCCATATCGCTGCTGAACCGCAGGCGTCCCGAGGTCAGTCCGTCCCGCAGCAGCTCCTCGAGCCGTGGCTCGAAGAACGGTGCCGTCCCGTGCGCGAGCACGGCGACCTTGTGCTCGTCGACGTCGATACCGACGACGTCGTGTCCGATCGAGGCCATCGCTGCGGCGTGCACGGCACCGAGGTACCCGCATCCGATCACTGACATGCGCATGCGCCCACAAGACCCGATGCTCCTCACGCGAGAGCATCGGAGGGGTGAACGCCACGTGGACGGCGCATGTCGGAACACCCGGGCGTCGAGCCCACGGGGCTTTTCGGGCCGCCGCTGATAGGCTGGATGCGGTCGACGCGTGTCGACCGCATAACTTCATATCGACTCATGGAGCGATCGGCGGAGAGCTGGTCCCCTGTGGTGGGTTCCTCGGCGGGTCGCGTCGGGTGGCTTTCTACTGGTGGCCAGCGCAGGTGACATTCGCGGGAATGCCCGCGCGCCCATATCCTGCCGCATCCGCTCCTTCATGAATACGCTCGCGCACCATACGGGTGCGCGAGCCTAAACAAAGAAGGAGAGACCTCTTGGAAGGTCCTGAAATCACCGCCACCGAGGCCGTTCTCGACAACGGCCGCTTCGGCACCCGCACCATCCGCTTCGAGACCGGCCGCCTCGCGCAGCAGGCTCAGGGCGCAGTCGCCGCGTACCTCGACGGCGAGACCATGCTCCTCTCGGCCACCAGCGCAGGCAAGCACCCGCGCGAGGGCTTCGACTTCTTCCCGCTGACGGTCGACGTCGAGGAGCGCTCCTACGCCGCCGGCAAGATCCCCGGCTCGTTCTTCCGTCGTGAGGGCCGCCCCTCCACCGAGGCGATCCTCGTCTGCCGTCTGATCGACCGTCCGCTGCGTCCGTCGTTCGTCGACGGCCTGCGCAATGAGGTCCAGGTCGTCATCACGGTGATGTCGATCGCTCCCGGCGAGTACTACGACGCTCTCGCGATCAACGCGGCCTCCGCGTCGACGCAGATCTCGGGTCTGCCCTTCTCGGGTCCCGTCGCCGGTGTGCGCCTCGCGTTCGTCCCGGGCCACGGCGAGCACGCCGACCAGTGGGTCGCGTTCCCGAATGCCGAGCAGGTCGCAGAGGCCGTGTTCGACCTCATCGTCGCCGGTCGCGTCGTCACCAAGTCCGACGGCTCCGAAGACGTCGCGATCATGATGGTCGAGGCCGAGGCCACCGAGGGCAGCTGGAACCTGATCAAGGCCGGCGCCACCAAGCCCGACGAGACCATCGTCGCGCAGGGCCTCGAGGCGTCGAAGCCCTTCATCGCTCAGCTCGTCAAGGCTCAGGCCGAGCTCGCCGCCACCTCGTCGAAGGAGCCGGGCGTGTACCCGGTCTTCCCGGCGTACAGCCAGGAGGTCTACGACTTCGTCGCCGGCCGCTCCTACGACGACCTCGTCGGCGTCTACCAGATCGCCGACAAGTCCGACCGTCAGGCTGCGGACGACGCGATCAAGGACCGCGTCCGGGCAGAGCTCATCGAGGCCACCGAGTCGGGTTCGCTCCACGCCGGCGCCCCGCTGGAGTTCTCCGCGGCGTACAAGTCCGTGACGAAGAAGATCGTCCGCGGTCGCATCCTCACCGAGGGCGCTCGCATCGACGGCCGTGGCCTCGCCGACATCCGCCCGCTCGACGCCGAGGTGCAGGTCATCCCGCGCGTGCACGGATCGGCGATCTTCCAGCGCGGTGAGACCCAGATCCTGGGCGTCACCACGCTGAACATGCTCAAGATGGAGCAGCAGATCGACTCGCTGTCGCCCACCACGAGCAAGCGCTACATGCACCACTACAACTTCCCGCCCTACTCGACCGGTGAGACCGGCCGGGTCGGTTCGCCGAAGCGTCGCGAGATCGGGCACGGCTTCCTCGCCGAGCGCGCGCTCGTGCCGGTCCTGCCGAGCCGCGAGGAGTTCCCGTACGCGATCCGTCAGGTGTCCGAGGCGCTGAGCTCCAACGGCTCGACCTCGATGGGCTCCGTCTGCGCGTCGACCCTGTCGCTGCTGAACGCCGGTGTGCCGCTGCGCGCACCCGTCGCCGGTATCGCCATGGGCCTCGTCTCCGATGAGGTCGACGGCGAGACCCGCTACGCGGCGCTGACCGACATCCTCGGCGCAGAAGACGCTCTGGGCGACATGGACTTCAAGGTCGCGGGTACCGGTGAGTTCATCACCGCCATCCAGCTCGACACGAAGCTCGACGGCATCCCGACCTCGGTCCTCGCCGGTGCGCTCACCCAGGCCCGCGACGCCCGTCTGACGATCCTCAACGTCCTGAACGCCGCGATCGACGCGCCCGACGAGATGGCGCCCACCGCGCCTCGCGTCATCAGCGTGCAGATCCCGGTCGACAAGATCGGTGAGCTGATCGGCCCGAAGGGCAAGACGATCAACTCGATCCAGGACGAGACCGGCGCGCAGATCTCCATCGAGGAGGACGGCACCGTCTACATCGGCGCGACCGACGGACCGTCGGCCGAGGCCGCACGGGCCCAGGTCAACGCGATCGCGAACCCGACCAACCCCGAGGTGGGTGAGCAGTTCCTCGGAACCGTCGTGAAGATCGCGACGTTCGGTGCGTTCGTCTCGCTGCTTCCGGGCAAGGACGGTCTGCTGCACGTCACCGAGGTGCGCAAGCTCGCCGGTGGCAAGCGCGTCGAGAACGTCGACGACGTCCTCTCCGTCGGACAGAAGATCCTCGTGAAGATCACGAAGATCGACGACCGCGGCAAGCTGTCGCTCGAGCCCGTCATCGACGAGGCTCCTGCAGCCGCTGCTGCCGAGGAGTCCGCTGCGGAGTAATCCCCAGCGCTTCGACACGGAGCCCGGGCCGTCCCTCAGGACGCCCGGGCTTCGTCGTGTCCGACGTGACCAAACCGTTATGGGAAGTTCGCCCGCCGTTCCTCGGATTGGTCGGGGAGTTCGCAGAACTCGCCTACTCTCGAAGTACGCACCGGGGGGTGTATTCGGGCAGTGATGCGGGCCGTGGTCCACGGCCGAGGCGGGGTGAGGATATGCGGTTGTTCGGCGTAGGCACAGGAGCCTCGAACGACCGCGCGCAGGAGAGCCTGGCTGAGCATCCGTCGGCTCCCATCCCGGTCATCGGACCCGGAATAGGGGAGAACATCCGCGTCCCGCTCGGCGAGACGGGTTTCGAGACGTTCCCTCTGATGCTCGGTGCCGCGGAGTTCGGCTGGAACGTCGACCTCGAGACCAGTCACGGGATCCTCGACAGATATGTCGAATTCGGCGGCAACGCGATCCACACGGCAGACGGATTCTCCGGCGGACGCAGCGAGCACATCATCGGTCAGTGGCTGCAGTCCCGTGGTCAGAGGGAGCGCTCGGTGGTGAGCGCGCGCATCGGCGCGCACGCCGACAACCCCGGACTCGGATCCGTCAACCTCGTTCGCGCCGTCGAAGGATCCCTCACCCGACTGGGTGTCGAGCGGATCGACGTGGTCTACCTCGATGCGACTCTCGACAAGACCACGAACCTCGAAGACACTCTCGCGACGGTCGAATGGATGGTCGACGCGGGAAAGATCGGTGCGCTCGGAGCCTTCGGCTTCGCCCCTGAGCGCCTCGTCGAGGCGCGGATCCTCGCCTCGGCCGGATATCCGCGCATCGAAGTCATCGACTCTCCGTACAACCTGGTCAGGCGTCAGCCCTTCGAGGGCGATCTGCGTCTCGTCGCCGGCGCGCAGGGCCTCGCGGTGACTCCGTCGCACGCGCTGGAGCATGGCTTCCTCTCGGGGAGGCACCGCAGCAAGGCGCTGGCCTCGAAGGGCGTGCGCGGAGAGCAGCTGCGCGGACATCTGAACCGTCGCGGCACCAAGATCCTCCGCGCCCTCGATCAGGTCGCCACCGAACTCGAGGTGCCGGTCGCCGCCGTGTCGATCGCGTGGCTGCTCGCCCAGCGCACTGTCGCGGCGCCGATCGTGAACGCCTTCGCCGCGGAGCACGTCGACGAGCTGATGCAGGGGGCCGGTGTCACGCTGTCGCGCGCACAGGTCGCAGAACTCACCCGCGCCGGCAACTGAGCGGCGTCACGACGCTGTCACAGACCTGGCATAGGGTGGAGTGGAACCGACAAACGCTGTCGATGAAGCGAGCGAGTTTGTGACGCATTACATATATCTGGTCAGACATGGCGAACATCAGGACGCCGAGCACGGTCTCGCCGACGGACCCCTGTCGCCTCGAGGTCAGCGCCAGGCCGAGCTGATCGCCGATCGCCTGTCGGGCCTTCCGCTCGACGCCGTCTGGCACTCGCCCCTGCTGCGCGCGAACGAGACGGCGAGGGCGATCGCCGCCCGTCTGCCGTCGGTCGACCCCGAGCCGACGGCGCTGCTGTTCGACTGCGTGCCCACCGGCATGACCGACGAGACGCCTGCCGCCTACGAGCCGTTCTTCGGAGCCGTCACCGAGGCCGAGCTCGAGGCGGGACGCGCGCAGATGTTCGATGCCGTCAACGAGTTCCTGGTGCGCAAGCCGGGAGACGTCCACGAGGTGCTCATCACCCACAACTTCGTCATCTCCTGGTTCGTCCGAGAGGTTCTCGGAGCGCCAGAGTGGCGGTGGATGACCCTCAACCAGGCGCATTGCGGACTCACGGTCATCGCGCAGAAGCAGGGAAGGCCGTGGACGCTGCTCACGCATAACGACACCGGCCATCTTCCGGTCGAGCTGCGCACCGGCATCCCCGACACGATGCCGGTCTGATCCCTCGGGGCACGGCCCGCCGCGAGGCTGCAGAGCCCCGGCGAAATAGACTGGGTGCATGACCACGCAGGTAGCACTCGTCGGCGGAACCGGGAAGCTCGGCTCGATCATCCATTCGGTGATCGACGACCTCGAGGGCTTCGAGGTGGGCCGCGTGCTCACCTCGCGCAGCGATCTCGCTGAGCTCGACGGCGCCGGGCTCGTGATCGACGCCACCACGCCTCAGGTGAGCATCGACGTCGTGCGCGCAGCGGTGGAGAGGCACATCAACGTGCTCGTCGCGACCTCCGGCTGGTCGACTCAGCGGCTGGCCCTGGTGCGTCCGCTCGTCGAGGACGCAGGCACGGGTGCCGTGTTCATCCCGAACTTCTCCCTCGGATCGGTGCTGGGCTCCGCCCTCGCCGCCGCGGCCGCGCCGTTCTTCGGCTCCGCGGAGATCGTCGAGGCGCACCACGAGGGGAAGGTCGATTCCCCCAGTGGCACGGCCGTGCGGACGGCCGAGCTGATCGCCGCCGCCCGAGCGGAGCAGGGACCCGTGAGCGCGCCTCATGCCGACCAGCGCGCCCGCGGGCAGCAGGTGGGCAGCGTGCCCATCCATTCCCTGCGTCGTCCAGGGGTGGTCGCGAAGCAGGAGGTCGTGCTCGCAGGCCCGGGGGAGTCGCTCACCTTCACCCATGACACGGTCGAGCCCGCTCTGGCCTACGCGCCCGGCATCCGTCTCGCGGTCCCGTTCGCCGTGCAGGCGATCGGCGTGCACGTCGGGCTGGAGAGCATGATCGACATCGGCATCCGCTCATGATGTCGAGGATCGGCGTCGCGCTCATGGCCGCGGCGCTGCTGGTCTACCTCGCGGTCGCGATCTGGCTCGCGGTGATGTTCTTCGCCGTGGGCACCGCCGTGTCGATCGGGATGGGAGTCGCGCTGATCGTGCTCACGCCGATCGGTGCCTGGGCGCTGGTGCGCGAGATGCAGTTCGGATTCGCGGCCGACCGTCTGGGGCGTGAACTCGATGCCGAGGGCGGGATGCCGGAGGCGGAGTCGGAGCTCACTCCGAGCGGACGTATCGCCCGCTCGGACGCCGATCCTCTGATCGCGCGCTACGCAGCCGAGGCGGATGCCGCACCGAGCGACTGGCGAGCGCGGTACCGGCTCGGGGTGGTGCAGGATGCCGCGGGGCGCCGCAAGGACGCCCGCGCGAGCATCCGTGCGGCGATCCGCGTGGCCCGCGGCTGACGGGACTCAGGCGAGTGTGGCCTCGAGCGTGATCTCGATGCCCGCAAGAGCCTGGGACACCGGGCAGCCGACCTTCGCCTCGGCGGCGATCCGCTGGAAGTCGTCGGCGTCGAGCCCCGGTACGACCGCATTGACGTTGAGGTGGCTGCCGGAGATCCCGACGCCCGGCTTGAAGGTGACCGAGGCGCTGGTGTCGACGCGCTCGGGCGGAGTGCCGTTCTCGGAGAGCGCGTGAGACAGCGCCATACTGAAGCACGACGCGTGAGCGGCGGCGATCAGCTCCTCCGGAGTGGTGGTCGTGTCGCTGCCTTCGCTGCGCGCCTTCCAGTTGATGGGGAAGGTGCCGAGCTTCGACGAGGAGAACGACACGGTGCCCGAACCCTCCGCGAGGGATCCGGTCCAGGTGGTGGCGGCTTCGCTGGTGACGGGCATGATCTCTCCGATTCTCGCGCCGCGGGATGTGCGGACGCGTGTCCGGTCAGCCTACCGAGCGCGGCGAGGCGGGGGAACAGCCGTCGGGCGGCCGGCGCGTGATCCTCAGGTCGCGGTGGAGCCGCGCGCGACGAGTCCTGCGCGCTGCAACAGCAGGTACAGCCGGCAGCCGAGGCAGACCGAGAAAGCGGCGTTGAGGAACGCGGCGACGAACGCCGCGGCGGTCGCGATCGGAAGCGCCCACGGCACGCCGACCAGATGCAGGACGAGTCCGACGGTGACGACGAAGAGGCCGACGCCCTGTGCGAAGCGCGGCGGACGCGGGTCCTCGAGCTCGGTCGGAGGCGAGAGACGAGGGCGCACGAACCGCCGGAAGACGACGCCCCAGGGGGCGGTCGAGGGCCACGCCACGCCCCAGAGGAACAGGAGCGCGATCACGACGGTGAGGAGGAATCCAGGGTCGACTGCCCGCTGGGCGAGCGATGCCGAGGCGACCGCCCAGGTGCCGGATCCGAGTCCCGCCGACGCGAGCGGCTGGTATGCGAACCAGCCGAACGTCCGGGCTGTCGAGATCCCGATCAGACCGAGGAAGGTGGCCACCAGCAGGAGCACTGTCGTGATCGTGGCCGCGAAGCGCGGCCCGCGCGGGTCGATACCGGGGGTGCTGGTCATCTCTGCTCCAGGTTCTGCCGCCTCAGGCGGTGAGTGCGTCGGTGAGGGCGTGGCGCTGCGGCACGCCGTGGAAACGGGCCAGGACGGCGCCCGAGGCGTCGACGACGAAGGTGGTGGGGGTCTGGAGCACCCGATAGCGGGAGGCCAGGTCGGGGCGATGGGTGAGATCGACCTCGACGTGGTGCACACCGTCGCGCTCGGAGACGTACGACGAGAGCATTCGCCGCACCTGCGGGCAGCGTGTGCACATCTCGGTGCTGAACTGCACCAGGGTGGCATGGCGGCCCAGCGCGCCGACACCCGCATCGGCGGGGTCGAAACGCAGTCGACCGCCCGTTCGGCGGCGCCCGTCGCGGACACGCAGCACGATGCCCAGGGCGGTGGCGAGCCCGAGCAGAGCAAGGGCTGCGGCGAGGGCGAATGCGGGCGACATGGATCGAGGATACGGGGCCGTCGGCGCGCCGAGCGCGGTTGTGTCGGCTCGTGACGATCGGGCATCCGCGCCCCGGGGGCGGGTAGTCTGGCAGACATGAGCGCAGCCGTCCCGACGCCGTATGAAGACCTGCTCCGCGACGTGCTGGAGTCCGGCACGCACAAGTCGGATCGAACCGGCACGGGGACCACCAGCGTCTTCGGCCGGCAGATCCGTTTCGATCTCGCGCAGGGCTTCCCCCTGATCACGACCAAGCGCGTGCACTTCAAATCGATCGCCTACGAGCTGCTCTGGTTCCTCCGCGGCGAGTCGAACGTCAAGTGGCTGCAGGACAACGGTGTCACGATCTGGGACGAGTGGGCCGACGAGTCCGGCGACCTCGGTCCGGTGTACGGCGTGCAGTGGCGCTCGTGGCCGACCCCGGACGGTCGGAGCATCGATCAGCTCGCCGAGGTCATCGAGCAGATCCGCCGGTCGCCCGACTCGCGTCGCCTCATCGTCTCGGCCTGGAATCCCGCCGACATCCCCGACATGGCGCTGGCCCCCTGTCACGCGCTCTTCCAGTTCTACGTCGCCGACGGCAAGCTCTCGTGCCAGCTCTACCAGCGCAGCGCCGACCTCTTCCTGGGAGTGCCGTTCAACATCGCCTCCTACGCGCTGCTCACTCTCATGGTCGCGCAGCAGGTGGGGCTCGAGCCCGGCGACTTCGTCTGGACCGGTGGTGACTGCCACATCTACGACAACCACGTCGAGCAGGTGCGCGAGCAGCTGAGCCGGGAGCCGTACCCCTACCCGACGTTGCGTTTCGCCCGTACCCCGCAGAACGTGTTCGACTACCGGTACGAGGACTTCATCGTCGAGGACTATCAGCACCACGCCCCGATCCGCGCGGCGGTGGCGGTATGACCTGGGTCGGCCTCATCTGGGCGGAAGCCAGGGGAGGGGTCATCGGCGCCGAGGGCGGCATGCCCTGGAACGTGCCCGAGGATCTCGCCCACTTCAAGGAGAAGACCTTCGGCGCGCCCGTGATCATGGGGCGCAAGACCTGGGACTCGCTGCCTGCCCGGTTCCGTCCTCTTCCCGGGCGCGACAACATCGTGGTCACGCGGCAGCAGGACTGGTCTGCAGAGGGCGCGACTCGTGCCGCCACCGTGACCGATGCGGTGCGCGGACACGACAGGGTCTGGATCATCGGCGGAGCCGAGATCTTCCGCCTCGTCATCACCGATGCCGACCGTCTCGAGGTCACGGAACTCGATCTCGACGTCTCGGGTGATGCCTATGCGCCCGACACGACCGGCTGGCGGCTGGTCGACGAGTCCGAATGGGCGACATCGCGCACCGGCATCCGCTACCGCTTCCTCGGATACGAGCGCTGATGCCCACCGCACTCATCACGGGAGCGAGCGCCGGACTCGGCGCCGAGTTCGCTCGCGAACTCGCTCGTCGACAGGCTGATCTGATCCTCGTCGCGCGAACCGCCGGAGCGCTCGAGGACGTCGCCGCAGAGCTGCGCAGCGAATTCGGCGTGGCGGTGGAAGTCCTTGTGGCCGACCTGTCGGTCACCGACGACGTGCAGCGCGTGGCCGAGCGTCTCGGTGATGCGTCCGACCCGGTGCACCTGCTGATCAACAACGCGGGCTTCGGGCTGCCGCTGCAGTTCGCCGACAATGACATCGACGACGAGGTGAGGCACCTGCGCGTGCATGTCGAGGCATCGATGCGCCTCATGCACGCCGCGCTCGGGTCGATGCGCGGTCGCGGGGGACGGATCATCAACGTCGCCTCGGTCGCCGGCTTCATCTCGCGCTCCACGTACTCGGCGTGCAAGAGCTGGCTGATCGGCTTCAGCCGTTGGGCGAATGTCGAATACGCCTCGGACAGAGTCAGCGTGACCGCGGTCTGCCCGGGGTTCACCCACACGACGTTCCATGAGCGGATGGGACTCGCGCCCGGTCACGAGGGAATCCCGGGTCTCCTGTGGCTGGATGCGCGAGATGTGGTCCGTGCGGGTCTTCGCGATGCCGCACAGGGCAAGGCGGTCTCGATCCCGTCGCTGCGCTACAAGGCGATCGTGGCGCTCGCGAGCCTGCTTCCGAGCTCCGTGACATCAGGAGTGGCACGGCGCGGACGCGTCTGAGCCGGATCCTCGGAGCGATCTCCCTCGAGCGCACCGACACCCGTCAGCGGAACCTGCGCAGGTGGATGCCGGCGTAGGCGATCGCCGCCACGGTCTCCCCGTCGGTGATGCGTCCGTCGGCGATCATGCCGAGAGCCTCGGCGAACGGCACCCAGGTGACGGCGTCGATGCCCTCCTCCGCCTGTGTGCGCGTGGAGTCGTCCGACGAGGTCAGGCTGCGGGCCAGGTACACGTGCTCGGGCGCATCCGCGATGCCGTTCAGGGCGTTCATGGTTCCGAGCGGCGTCCAGTCGGAGGCGATGTACCCGGTCTCCTCGAGCAGCTCGCGTTTCGCGGCCGCGAGAGGATCCTCGCCATCGCTTCCCCCGGCCGGTACCTCGATCGAGACGCCGGTCGTGTACCGCTCGAGCGTGACGAGGCAGATCCTATCCTCGTCGTCGAGCGCGATCACGAAGACCGCCGGATGCCGCATCGTCACCACGCCGTAGATCCCGTCGCCCGCGGGGCCCGTGACCTGGTCCTCCCGCACCTCGATCCACCGATTCGCGTAGACCGTCGACGACTCGTGTGTGACCCATGTCATGGTGTCGAGCCTAGGTGGCTCCGTAGGATCGTCCGCATGGGATGGCTGTTCGGAAGAAAGCAAGACGCCGAGGACGCGAACGAGGTGCTCCGGCGGTACAACGAGGCCGAGGCCGCGCGGCTCACGGCGATGACCTCCGGTCTCCCGTCGCCGCCGACGGTCGACGACGGGACGCGCCCTGCGGCGTCCGGTGCGCTGTCCGTGCACTCGAGCGGGGCGGAGTTCCAGGTCGAGGACGTCTTCACGATCACGGGGCGCGGAAGGGTCGCGACGGGCACGATGAGATCCGGTGTGCTGCGGGTGGACGATGACATCCAGGTGCTGCGCGAGGGTGTCGTGCAGGCGCAGACGCGAATCACCGGCATCGAGATGTTCCGGAAGCATGTGAAAGAGGCCACGGTCGGTGAGCCGGTGGGTCTCCTGCTCCGCGAGAAGATCGCGGTCGCCCGCGGCGACGTCATCCGTCCCGCCCCGTCTGCGTGAGCAGCATCCGAAGCGATACGCTGGGGGGCATGACGCATTCGGGCAATCCCTTCGGACAGGTCCTCGTCGCGCTCGTCACCCCGATGACGGCCGACGGCGAAGTCGACTGGCCCGCCGTCGAGAAGCACATCGACGACGTCATCACCGCGGGGGCCGACGGCATCGTCGTGACGGGGACGACGGGGGAGACCTCCACCCTCACCGACCCCGAGAAGCTCAAGCTGGTCGAGGTCGGCAAGTCCGTCTCCTCCGGGCGCGCGAAGATCATCACCGGCGGTGGATCGAACGAGACCGCGCACGCGATCGAGCTGTACCGGGCCAGTGAGAAGGCCGGTGCCGACGGCATCATGATCGTCACCCCGTATTACAACAAGCCCACGCAGGCGGGAATCCTCACGCACTTCCGGCTCGTGGCGGACGCCACGGATCTGCCGGTCATCCTCTACGACATCCCCGGGCGCACCGGTGTGCCGATCAAGTACGAGACCATCCTGCGGCTCGCGAAGCACCCGAACATCCTCGCGGTGAAGGATGCGAAGGGCGACTTCTCCGAAGTCAGCCGCGTGCTCAACCAGACCGATCTGATGTACTTCTCCGGCGACGACGCGAACGCACTCCCGCATCTCTCGATCGGCGCCACCGGCCTGATCGGCGTGACCGCGAACATCACCGCCACCCCCTACCGCACCATCATCGACGCCGTGAACCGCGGCGATCTCGCCGCCGCCACCGTCGAGCACAAGCGTCTCGAGCCCCTGGTGCGCGCCGTCATGACGCACGTGCCGGGAACGGTCGCGGCGAAGTACATCCTGCACGGCCTCGGGCGCATCTCGAGCCCCCGCGTGCGTCTGCCGCTCGTCGGTCCCGAAGAGTGGGAGGCCGCCCTCATCGAGGACGAGCTCGATCTCGTGAGCGATCTCGCCGGTGCCGACTTCTCCAACTTCCGCCCCGACCGCAACGCGGCCGCGGGCGGCGCCCTGCCGAAAGTGCACGGCACCACCCGCTGACACCTGGCGCGCCGAGGCGCGTCGTAACGAACGAACGGATGCCTCGGGCATCCGACTGAGGAGACCACATGTCCATCCCGCTCTCAGAACCCGCTGCCCTCGCCGACGGCACCCTCCGAGTGACCCCGCTCGGCGGACTCGGCGAGATCGGCCGCAACATGACGATCTTCGAGTTCGACGGAAAGATCCTGATCGTCGACTGCGGCGTGCTCTTCCCCGAGGAGCACCAGCCGGGCGTCGACCTGATCCTGCCGGACTTCGAGCCCATCAAGCACCGCCTCGACGACATCGTCGGCGTCGTGCTGACCCACGGCCACGAAGACCACATCGGCGCCGTGCCGTACCTGCTGCGCCTCAAGAGCGACATCCCGGTGATCGGCTCCGGCCTCACCCTCGCCCTCGTCGAGGCGAAGCTCAAGGAACACCGCATCAAGGCGTACACGCTCACGGTGAAGGAAGGGCAGAACGAGAAGGTCGGGCCCTTCGACCTCGAGTTCGTCGCCGTGAACCACTCGATCCCGGATGCTCTCGCGGTCGCGATCCGCACCCCCGCCGGCCTCGTCCTCGCCACCGGCGACTTCAAGATGGACCAGCTCCCGCTCGACGGCCGGATCACCGACCTGCGTGCCTTCGCGCGCCTCGGCGAGGAGGGCGTCGATCTCTTCCTCGTGGACTCCACGAACGCGGACGTCCCCGGGTTCACCCCCACGGAGCGCTCGATCGGCCCCGTGCTCGACCAGGTCATCGGCAAGGCCCCGCGCCGGGTCATCGTCGCGAGCTTCTCCAGCCACGTCCACCGTGTGCAGCAGGTCCTCGACGCCGCCCACGCGCACGGCCGGCGCGTCGCCCTGCTCGGACGGAGCATGCTGCGCAACATGACGATCGCCGAAGACCTCGGGTACCTGAAGGTGCCCAGTGGACTGCTGATCGACTACAAGAAGGCCAAGGACCTCCCCGACGACAAGATCGTGTACATGTCCACGGGGTCACAGGGCGAGCCGATGGCCGTGCTCAGCCGCATGGCGAACCTCGACCACGCGATCGAGCCGGGACCGGGCGACACGGTCATCCTCGCGTCCAGCCTGATCCCGGGCAACGAGAACGCCGTCTACCGCGTGATCGACGGCTTGACCAAGCTCGGCGCGAACGTCGTGCACAAGGCGAACGCCAAGGTGCACGTCTCCGGTCACGCCGCCGCCGGCGAGCTCATCTACTGCTACAACATCCTCAAGCCCAAGAACGTCCTCCCCGTGCACGGCGAGTACCGGCACCTGATCGCGAACGCCAAGCTCGCCCAGGACACCGGCGTCGAGGCCGAGCGCACGATCATCGCATCGAACGGCACCGTGATCGACCTGAAGGACGGCGACGCGCGCGTGGTCGGCCAGCTCGACCTCGGGTTCGTGTACGTCGACGGCTCGACCGTCGGCGCCATCACCGACGCCGATCTCAAGGACCGTCGCATCCTCGCCGAGGAGGGCTTCGTCTCCGTCATCGTCGTCGTGGATGCCGCGACCGGGCGGATCATCTCCGGGCCCGAGATCCACGCCCGCGGCATCGCCGAGGACGACTCCGTCTTCGACGACGTGACGCCGAAGATCATCGCCGCGCTGAAGGAGGCCTCCGGCAACGGAGTCCGCGACACGCATGCGCTCTCGCAGGTGATCCGCAGGACCATCGGTCGTTGGGTGAACCAGAAGCTCCGTCGCCGTCCGATGATCGTCCCGCTCGTCATCGAGGCCTGATCCTCGGCGGCGAGCCGCGTTCACAGCCGTGCGTCATGCGGCTGTAACGCGGGCGTCGTACCCTCCAGGCATGCCGGACGCCTATTCGATCCGCGCCGCCGTGCAGGCGGACGGGAGCTTCCTCGGCGACATGGTCGTCGAGGCGGCGAACTGGCGTGCCGGCGGAGCGCGTGCCCGTCATGAGATCCTCACCGCCGTCGAGCATCGTCGGTATGTCACCGGATGGATGCGACCGGCGGATGCGGGTTTCGTCGCGATCGACTCCGACGAGTCGCCGATCGGTGCGGCCTGGTATCGGATCCTCGCTCAGGACGATCCCGGCTTCGGATACGTCGGCACGGCCGTCCCCGAGCTCATCATCGGGGTGCGGCCGGTATGGCGGGCGCACGGGGTCGGTCGGGCGCTCCTGCGACGGCTGGTGGTCCATGCCCGGAGTCAGGGGCATTCCCGGATCAGCCTCAGCGTGGAGCACGACAACTTCGCGAAGGCGCTCTACCGTTCGGAGGGGTTCATCGTCACCGAGTCGGGGTCTGTGCGCGACACGATGGTGAATCGGATGTCCTGACGGTGCTGCGGGGAGCCGAACCGTCTGGAATGCCGCGTCATTACGGGCAATGTCGGCCTCTCGCCGTAACGTGAGAGCATGGCCAGGAGCACCACGAAATCAGCGCGCGCGTCCGAGAGCGCCACGCCTCGCCCGAAGAGGCAGGCCGCTCCGAAGGCTCAGGCAGCGCCCAAGAAGTACATCGACGAAGTCGACAAGCCTCCGGTGGCGGTGCGGGCCTGGAACGGACTCGCCCACGGCGTCGGCGGGATCTTCCGGGCATTCGGACCCGAGACCCTCGAGAAGGACGACCGCCGCGACGGCTTCCCGTTCCTGCTCGTGCTGCTGGCGATCGCCGGCGCGGTCAACGAGTGGTTCTTCATCGGCAACGAGGTCGCCGCGAACATCAGCGCCTACTCGGTGGGGCTCCTCGTCGGACGCGTGGCCTTCGTCATGCCGGTCCTTCTCCTGCTGCTCGCGGGCTGGCTGTTCCGCCATCCGTCGTCCGTGCACGACAACGGGCGCATCGGCATCGGGTTCGGGCTGTTCATCCTCGCGCTCTCGGGCTTCTGCCATACCGCGGCCGGCCGCGCCGATTCCGCGGGGATCCTCGCGCGCCCGCAGCCCAGAGACGGCATGCCGGCTCTCAGCGAAGCGGGCGGACTGTTCGGCTGGATGCTCGGGGAGCCGCTCTCCTACCTCACGCCGATCGGTGCGTACATCCTGCTCTCGGTGCTCGCCGCCCTCAGCGTCCTGATCCTCACGAAGACGCCTCCCAACCGCATCGGTCAGCGCCTCGGCGACCTCTACGCGTGGATGTTCGACGCGGAGCGCACCGAGAAGCCCGCCAAGGACGCCGCATCGATCGACGACGCCGACAAGGTCGACGACCCCGATGTGCTCCCGTGGTGGAGGCGCAACAAGACCGGACGCGAGGAAGACCCCGACGAGGGCACTCTCGGCTCCGACGACATCACGGCGCTGCTGACGACCGCAGAGCCGACGCCGGCCTACGATCAGGCCGTCGTCGTCGAAGACCCCTACGACGCGGCCACCGAGGTGCTGTCCGAGGTGCGCGCGGTCGCGGACTCGCTCGCGGGGCAGCAGACCACGGCACTTCTCGACGACGGGTCCGACACCGGCGAAGCTCCCGAGCTTCCCGGTCTCGACGGCTTCGGCACCGCGGGGCCGGGGGAGCGCGGGCCGCAGGCTCCCGTCGCACCGTACATCCTGCCCTCGCCGGGTCTCCTGGTCGAGGGGCCGCCACCGGTCGTACGATCCGAGGCGACCGACAAGGTGATCGAGCAGATCACGAGCGTGCTGACCCAGTTCAAGGTCGATGCCAAGGTGACCGGCTTCTCGCGCGGTCCGACGGTCACCCAGTACGAGGTCGAGGTCGGTCACGGCGTCAAGGTCGAGAAGATCCTGCAGCTGAGCAACAACTTCGCCTACGCGGTGGCCTCGAACGATGTGCGCATCCTCTCGCCGATCCCCGGCAAGAGCGCCATCGGCATCGAGATCCCCAACGCCGACAAGGAGATGGTCGCGCTCGGTGACGTTCTCCGCTCGCCTGCGGCGCACAAGAGCACGCATCCCATGACGATCGGCGTCGGCAAGGACGTCGGCGGCAACATCGTCATCGCGAACCTGGCGAAGATGCCCCACCTGCTCGTGGCCGGATCCACCGGCTCGGGTAAGTCGAGCTTCGTCAACTCCATGATCACGAGCCTGCTGATGCGCGCGCGACCCAGCGATGTGCGGATGGTCCTGATCGACCCGAAGCGCGTCGAGCTGACGAGCTACGCGGGAGTGCCGCACCTCATCACGCCCATCATCACGAACCCGAAGAAGGCGGCCGAAGCGCTGCAGTGGGTCGTGAAGGAGATGGACATGCGGTACGACGATCTCGCGTCGTTCGGGTTCCGCCACATCGACGACTTCAACCGTGCGGTCCGCGCCGGCGAAGTGCAGCTTCCGGTGGGCAGCGAGCGCGTGCTGAAGCCGTATCCGTACCTGCTCGTGGTGGTCGACGAGCTCGCCGACCTGATGATGGTCGCCCCACGCGACGTCGAGGACTCGATCGTGCGCATCACGCAGCTCGCGCGCGCGTCCGGCATCCACCTGGTGCTGGCCACACAGCGACCGAGCGTCGACGTGGTGACCGGCCTGATCAAGGCGAACGTCCCGTCCCGCCTCGCCTTCGCGGTGACCAGCGTCACCGACAGCCGCGTCATCCTCGACAGTCCCGGAGCCGACAAGCTGATCGGGCAGGGTGATGCGCTCTTCTCTCCGATGGGATCGTCCAAGCCCTTCCGTCTGCAGGGCGCATGGGTGGACGAGAAGGAGATCGACGCCGTCGTCAAGCACGTCACGCGTCAAGCACGCCCCGACTACCGTCCCGACGTGCAGGAGGCGCTGGAGCCGACGAAGAAGAAGGAGGTCGACGAGGACATCGGCGACGACCTCGAGCTCCTGCTCGCGGCCGCCGAGCTCATCGTCTCCTCGCAGTTCGGCTCGACGTCGATGCTGCAGCGCAAGCTCCGTGTCGGTTTCGCGAAGGCCGGACGCCTCATGGATCTGCTCGAGTCCCGCGAGATCGTCGGGCCCTCCGAAGGATCGAAGGCGCGTGACGTGTTGGCCACAGCGGAGCAGCTGCCTCAGGTCATGGCCAAGCTGCGCGGTGATGATGGTCCTGCCGCAAACGCGGCACCGGCGGCTGTCGGAGCCACGGCCGCGGGCACGCCGCACGATCCGGTCGAGGCCCAGTTCCAGGGGCTGCCCGTGGTGGAGTCGGACGACGATGGCGATGAAGACGCCTGGGGATTGACGGGGCGCGACTGATGGGCATCCCACGCCAGCTCCCGAACGCGATCACGGTGGCGCGGATTCCGCTCGCTGTCGTCTTCTTCGTCGTTCTCCTCCTCGGAGGCACGTACGGCATCGACGACCTCGCGATGCGATGGGTCGCCGGAATCCTCTTCATCGTCGCGATCTCGACCGACTGGGTAGACGGGTATCTCGCCCGACGGTTCGACATCGTCAGCGACTTCGGCAAACTCTGGGATCCGATCGCGGACAAGCTCCTCACCGGAGCCGGTTTCGTCGGGCTCGCCATTCTCGGAGAGCTGCAGTGGTGGCTCGTCGTGGTCATCCTGGTCCGCGAGATCGGCATCACGGTGCACCGACTGGTCGTTGCGAAGGAGCACGTCGTCGCCGCAGCCTGGATGGGCAAGGTGAAGACCGCCGTGCAGGGAGTCGCCCTCTCGTGGGCGCTGCTCCCGCTGCACGTGCTGATCGGCGCAGAGCTGTGGATCGTCATCACAGCGATCCTGATGATCGCGGTGCTGATCCTCACCGTCGCCAGTGGGATCGACTACATCGTCGCGCAGGTGCGAGGGTCCCGGCGATCCGCGTGACCGCATCCTCCACCGTCGTCGCAGCGCTCACGGCCCGCCGGTGGACGCTGGGCGTCGCCGAGTCGCTCACCGGCGGGGCGCTCACGGCCGAGATCGTCGCGGTTCCCGGAGCATCCAGCACACTTCTCGGCGGTGTCGTGGCCTATGCGACGCCCGTTAAGCACAGCCTTCTCGGCGTGGATCACGAGCTGCTCGCTCGTCACGGACCCGTGCATGCCGAGGTCGCTCTGCAGATGGCCTCCGGCGTGCGCCGAGCAGTGCAGGTGCACGGGCGCGATGCCGATGTCGGTGTGTCGACCACTGGCATCGCCGGGCCGGACTCGCCTGACGGTCAGCCCGTCGGAACCGTGCACATCGCCGTCGTCACGCCCGAGGCACAGAGTGCAGAGTTCTTCGAGTTCTCGGGGGATCGGCCGCAGATCCGCGCCCTCACGGTCGACGCCGCACTCGCGCTGCTCCTGCGCATGGTCGGGGAATAGGAGAGAGCGATCGACGGTTATCTGGAATGTGCTCACACGGAAACCACAGCGTGCAAGGGTAGATTTTGTGAAGTTCAGTAGGACTAGACTGGCGATCTCATCGAGGCAGACCTCGATCGGACGACCTGGGAGGAGGTTCCGATGATTCTTGTACGACAGGAAATCGGCGATGTGCTGAGGGACTTCCGCCTGCAGAAGGGGCGCACGCTCCGGCAGGTTGCGAGCAAGGCTTCGGTGGCCCTCGGCTACCTCAGTGAGGTCGAGCGCGGTCAGAAGGAGGCCTCGAGCGAGATCCTCGCCTCGGTGGCCGACGCCCTCGATGTTCCGATCTCGATCATCATGCGCGAAGTGGGAGACCGGATCTCGGTTCTTGAGGGCATCCAGGTGTTCCCCGATGTCGTTCCCGACGACCTCGTCGCATCGGTCGAGCCCGAGCTCTCGCTGCACTGACTGCCTGATTCCCGGACTGGCATGCGCCGTAGCGAATTCCTCCGCGCCGTCGACGCCGAGTTCGGCGGCCGCGCGTCCTCCCTCGTCAGTGATCTCTCCCTGCGCCAGCTCTCGGGACGTACGGCAGGCGAGGCGCTCGAGGTCGGCATCCCGCCCCGAGACATCTGGTCGGCTCTCTGCATCGAGACCGATGTGCCCGTCGAGCGTCGCCACGGGGCCGGACGGCTCGAGCCGCGCAGTCGCTGACGCCTCCCGCCCGCTATTCGTTCGGTAAGACGCGCGGTGCGGTCGGCGTGTCGTCGAATATGTGTTCGAAATCGGCGTAGTGTTCTGCACAAGTGGTTCAGCGGAACTGTTCTCCCGGATTCTCGGTACCTACGGCGCAATGTCGGAGGTGCCTCGTACGGTGAGGAACAAGCCGAAGAGCCATACGCCTTGTCGGAGAGTTCCGCCCAGCCGGGAGGACCGCGACAGCCTACAGGCGGCACCATGCGAGCATTAGGAGCACGACATGCCATCACCCGCTGACCGCGAGAAGTCCCTCGAGACCGCACTCGCGCAGATCGATCGTCAGTTCGGAAAGGGCTCGGTCATGCGGCTGGGCAGCGACGAGCGCGCACCCGTCGCCGTCATCCCGACCGGCTCCATCGCCCTCGACGTCGCGCTCGGCGTCGGAGGACTGCCGCGTGGACGTATCGTCGAGATCTACGGCCCGGAGTCCTCCGGTAAGACGACGCTGACTCTGCACGCGATCGCCAACGCGCAGCGCGCCGGCGGCATCGCCGCCTTCATCGACGCCGAGCACGCGCTCGACCCGGACTACGCCGCCAAGCTCGGCGTCGACATCGACGCCCTCCTCGTCTCCCAGCCCGACACGGGTGAGCAGGCGCTCGAGATCGCAGACATGCTCGTCCGCTCGGGAGCCATCGACCTGATCGTCATCGACTCGGTCGCCGCCCTCGTGCCGCGTGCCGAGATCGAGGGCGAGATGGGCGACTCGCACGTCGGACTTCAGGCTCGCCTGATGTCGCAGGCGCTGCGAAAGCTCACCGGTGGTCTCAACCAGACGAACACCACGATGATCTTCATCAACCAGCTGCGTGAGAAGATCGGTGTGTTCTTCGGTTCGCCCGAGACCACCGCCGGTGGAAAGGCGCTCAAGTTCTACGCCTCCGTCCGCATGGACATCCGACGTATCGAGACGTTGAAAGACGGCACCGACGCAGTCGGAAACCGCACCAGGGTCAAGGTCGTCAAGAACAAGATGGCCCCGCCGTTCAAGCAGGCGGAGTTCGACATCCTGTACGGAGTCGGTATCTCTCGTGAGGGCAGCCTGATCGACTTCGGTGTCGAGCACGCGATCGTCAAGAAGTCCGGTTCGTGGTACACCTACGACGGCGATCAGCTCGGTCAGGGCAAGGAGAACGCCCGCACGTTCCTCCTCAAGAACCCTGACATCGCCCTGGCGATCGAGACGCAGATCAAGCAGAAGCTCGGCATCGGCGGAGCCTCCGAGACTCCCGCTGATGAGCTCGCCGAGCGTCGACCGGCGTGATCATCGACCCGCGTCAGCTCCGCACTCGGAGTGAGCGATGAATGATCACGGGGGCAAGCCGGAACAGCTCGCCCCCGTGATCCCGCTGTTCGGTCGTACGCCCCGTACGACTCCTCCCGACAGCAGGACCACCGATGCCGTCGCGGCTCCGGTGCCACAAGAGTCCGATCCGGCAGAAGATCAGGCACGGAGCGCAGGCGCCGGTGGCCGCTCTGACGCGACCGAAGACATCGGTACGTGGCGGTCGACATGGAGTGGCAGTTCAGCCGGTGCAGGTGCCGGTGCAGGTGCGGGTGCCGGTGCAGGTGCAGGTGCAGGTGCAGGTTCGACGACAGGATCGCGTGATCCGAGCGAGCGCCACCCGGCACGGGGAGGAGCGGCGAAGTCGGCTCCCAGACTGCGAGCGTTGCAGGTGGACGACGACGAGTCCTCAGGGGCCGATGTCTCGCCTGATGTCGATGCGCTGCGCGAGGCCGCGGAACAATTGCTTGTGCGCAAGCTCCGCTCGCGCTCCCTTTCCATCTCCGAATCGCGGATGGTGCTGAAGGGGTACGAGCAGGATCGGATCAGGCTCGAGACGGGTGTGATCGACGACATCATCGACGATTTCTGTCGGCGAGGATATCTCGACGACACCGTACTCGCCGAGCAGCTCGTCACCTCGGGAGTGGAGCGCAAGGGCCAGGGCCGAGTCGCGCTCTCGCGAGCTCTCTCGCAGCGTGGGCTGCCGCGCGACGTCATCGACGCGGCGCTCGACGAGCTTCCCGACGACGATGCGGACCGCGCTCTGGAGTTCGCGAGGACCAAGGCGCAGAGCCTGTCGCGCCTCGATGCCGACACCGCGTTGCGGCGACTGGTCGGTCAGCTCTCGAGGCGCGGGTACAACGGCTCTGTCGCCATGAACGCCGCGAAGACGGCACTGGCGGAGGCGTCGTTCCGCGGACCGCGGTCCGGCGTGCGTTTCGTGGATTCCGACTGACGGGTGCGGCACGCGTCGGACCACGCGGGCCGAGGTCACCGGGAGCACGGTTGGAGCGCGGGGTGTCCATCGGAGTGCGGGAAGCCCTGGGTGCGCAGGCCCGCCGTTCCGCGCACGGCATCCGCGATGGAGCGCTCGTAGAATGGAGGGACCATGACTATTCCGCGCAGTGAGCCGACGATCATCAGTTCCTCGTCGGCGGCAATCGACCTCGACGGACGCCAGCGCTCCTACGAAGTGCGTACCTTCGGATGCCAGATGAACGTCCACGACTCCGAGCGACTGTCCGGTTCGTTGGAAAGCGCCGGATACATCCGCGCCACGGACGGCGACGAGGCCGACGTCGTGATCATCAACACCTGCGCGGTCCGTGACAACGCCGCAGGCAAGCTCTACGGAACCCTCGGTCAGCTCGCGTCGGTCAAGCGCCGGAAAGACGGCATGCAGATCGCCGTGGGCGGCTGCCTGGCTCAGATGGACAAGCAGGCAGTGCTCGACAAGGCGCCATGGGTCGATGTCGTCTTCGGCACGCACAACATGGGGTCCCTGCCGGGACTCCTCGAGCGGGCTCGTCACAACGGCGATGCGGAGCTCGAGATCCTGGAATCGCTCGAAGTGTTCCCCTCGACCCTTCCCACCAAGCGGGACTCCGCGCACAGCGGCTGGGTGTCGATCTCCGTCGGATGCAACAACACCTGCACGTTCTGCATCGTGCCCAGTCTGCGCGGCAAGGAGAAGGATCGCCGACCGGGTGACATCCTCAACGAGATCCGGTTGCTCGTCGATGACGGTGCCATCGAGGTCACCCTGCTCGGCCAGAACGTCAACTCCTACGGCGTCGAGTTCGGAGACCGTCAGGCGTTCGGCAAGCTTCTGCGCGCCGCCGGCGAGATCGAGGGCCTCGAGCGCATCCGCTTCACCAGCCCGCACCCGGCGGCGTTCACCGACGACGTGATCGATGCGATGGCTGAGACCCCGAGCGTCATGCCGCAGCTGCACATGCCGTTGCAGTCAGGCAGCGACAGCATTCTGAAGGCGATGCGGCGCTCGTACCGCAGCGACCGGTTCCTCGGCATCCTCGATCGCGTGCGCGAGCGCATCCCGCACGCGGCCATCACGACCGACATCATCGTCGGATTCCCCGGTGAGACCGACGCAGACTTCGAAGACACGCTGCGTGTCGTCGGGAAGGCGCGGTTCTCGAGCGCGTTCACTTTCCAGTACTCGATCCGCGAGGGCACACCGGCGGCGACCATGGGCGACCAGGTCCCCAAAGAGATCGTCCAAGAGCGATACAACCGCCTGATCGCTCTGCAGGAGCGGATCTCGCTCGAGGAGAATCAGCGCCAGGTCGGCCGCGAGGTCGAGGTTCTCGTCTCGACCGGCGAGGGCAAGAAGGATGCTGCGACGCACCGGCTCACCGGGCGCGCTGAGGACAACCGGCTCGTGCACTTCGAGATCACACCCGGGTCGGACGTACCGCGCCCCGGTGACGTGGTCTCGGTGACCGTCACCCACGCGGCTCCGTTCCATCTGCTCGCCGACGATCCGTCCGGCGCGCCTCTGCGCATCCGTCGCACTCGCGGCGGAGACGCATGGGAGCGCGGGCAGGCGGAGTCCTGTGCGGTGCCGTCGCCGGCCTCCGGCGGAGCGGCGCGGGCGGTCTCGCTCGGCCTCCCCACCCTGCGCGTCGGCGTGTGACTTCCGCGCACGAGGCGGCGGACCCCACCCCCTCCCGCGACCTCGGAGGTCCTCGCCTCTGGGCGATCGTCGGTGCGACGGGGACGGGTAAGAGCGATCTCGCTCTCGATCTCGCCGACGCCCTGCGCGCACGCGGCAACCCGGCGGAGATCGTCAATGCCGATGCGATGCAGCTCTATCGCGGCATGGACATCGGTACGGCGAAACTGCCGCTCGAAGAGCGCCGCGGGATCCCGCATCATCTCTTCGATGTGCGTGACGTCGACGAGGATGCGGCGGTCGCCTGGTATCAGCCGTTGGCACGTTCGGCGATCTCGGAGATCCAGCAGCGTGGAGGGGATGCGATCCTGGTCGGCGGCTCCGGACTGTACGTCTCGAGCGTGGTGTTCGACTTCGCCTTCCCCCCACGAGACCCGGTTCTCCGAGAGCGTCTCGAACAGGAACTCGCGGTCGAGGGCATCGGCGTGCTGCTCGATCGGCTCCGTCGCCTCGATCCCGAGACTGCGGCGCGGATCGACGCACGCAATGACCGACGGGTCATCCGTGCTCTCGAGGTCATCGAGCAGGGGAGCAGTACGCATGGCGCGGCGCTGCCGCAAGCCCCTGCGCTCTGGCAGGAGCACACGCGCCTGCTCGGACTCCATGTCGACCGCGGCGCACTGGTCGAGAGACTCGATGCCCGTGTGTATCGGATGTGGCACGCAGGTCTCATCGACGAGGTGCGGGATCTGCGGGAGCGCGGACTGGAACAGGGGGTCACCGCCTCGCGTGCGATCGGGTACGCCCAGGCGCTCGGACAGCTCGACGGGCGCCTCACCGAGCCCGAGGCGATCGCGGAGACGCAGGCGCTCACTCGCCGTTACGCGCGCCGTCAGGTGTCCTGGTTCAAGCGCTACCCGGGACTGACCTGGCACGAGCCGCCCGTCGATGCGGAGGCGCTGCTGCGCGTCTGACGCACGCCTCCTGATGTCGGTGGCGTGTGCGAGGGTCGGAGCATGACCGTCCACTACTACACGTCGAGCAGCCTCGACGGGTTCATCGCGACAGACGACCACTCGCTCGACTGGCTGCTCACGCAGGACATCGACGATGAGGGGCCGATGGCCTACGCGTCGTTCGAGAAGTCGATCGGCGCCCTCGCCATGGGGGCCTCGACCTTCGAGTGGGTGATGCGACATGAGCGCGGGCGCTGGGGATACACCCAGCCCACCTGGGTCTTCACCCACAGAGACCTCGATCTGCCGCCGGGCGCTGACATCCGCGTGGTTCAGGGCGACGTGGCGGACGTTCACCCCGACATGCTGGCTGCCGCCGGCGGCGAAGACCTCTGGATCGTCGGGGGAGGAGACCTCGCAGGACAGTTCGCCGACGCGGGGCTGCTTGACGAAGTGTGGGTCCAATACGCCCCCGTGACCCTCGGGTCCGGAGCGCCCCTACTGCCCAGGGCACTGGACCTCGAGCTCCTCGACGTCGCACGCAACCGCGCGTTCCTGTGCGGTCGGTACCGCGTGCGGCGAGGCTGAACCTGCGGTGCTGCAGAACTCGCACCGACCATAGACTCGAACCATGAGTTGGGCGGTACGGGCGTTCGAACGCGCCGACACAGAATCGGTGGTCGCGCTGTGGACGGAGGCCGGGCTGACCCGGCCCTGGAACGATCCGCGACTCGACATCGAACGCAAGCTGCGAGTGCAGCCCGAGCTGTTCCTCGTCGCCGAGGACACCTCCGGTGATGTCGACGGGGCGGCGATCGTCGGCACCGTGATGGCCGGTTACGACGGCCACCGAGGATGGATCTACTACCTGGCCAGCGCGGAGTCCCATCGTCACCGCGGTATCGCCAGGACACTGGTGCGCGAGGCCGAACGGCTGTTGGAGGCGATGGGCTGCCCGAAGGTGCAGCTCATGGTGCGAGAGGGCAATGACGGCGTCCTCGCGTTCTACGATGCTCTGGATTACGAGCGCTTCTCGGTCACGAACCTCGGCAAGCGGTTGATCGTCGACGTCTGAGCGCCGACGGGTGATCGGTCTGGGTTGAAGGGCGACTCTAGACTGGATGCATGGTCGCATTCACCAAGGGACACGGCACCGGCAACGACTTCGTCATCATCGCCGATCCCGAGGGCGCTCTCGAGCTCACCTCGGAGCAGGTGGCGGTGCTGTGCGATCGGCACTTCGGCATCGGCGCCGACGGCATCCTCCGCGTCGTGCGCTCCGCGGCGATCGACGAGGGCCGGGCATCGTTGCTCGAGGAACCCGCCGCCGAATGGTTCATGGACTACCGAAACGCGGACGGGTCCATCGCTGAGATGTGCGGCAACGGCATCCGGGTCTTCGCCCACTATCTCGTCCGCTCCGGTCTCGCGACCATCGAACCCGGATCGACTCTGCCCATCGGTACGCGTGCGGGCGTCCGCGACGTGACGCGCAGCGAGACCGGTTACCAGGTCGATCTCGGGCTGTGGAAGCTCTCCGGTGACGACCCGCTCGTGACCGCTGAGGGGCTGTCGGTCACCCGTCCGGGCCTGGGGATCGATGTCGGCAACCCGCATGTGGTCGTCGCGCTGGCCTCGGAGGAGGAGCTGGAGTCACTCGAGTTGCACCGCGCGCCGGAGCTCGATCCGATCCTTCCCGCCGGTGCGAACGTCGAGTTCGTCGTTCCGGGCGAGCCTCTCGTGCGTGACGGGATCGGCCATGTCACCATGCGGGTGTCGGAGCGCGGTGTCGGCGAGACGCTCAGCTGCGGCACCGGCGTCGCGGCCACGGCTCTCGCCGTCCGGCACTGGGCGGGGGAGAAGGCCCCCCACCATTGGCGGGTCGAGGTTCCGGGAGGCACGCTCGGGGTGCGGATGTTCCCTGCGGAGGACGGCGAGCACGTCGCCCTCTCCGGTCCCGCACAGCTCGTCTACAGCGGCGAGGTCGACCTGATCTGATGCCGGTCGCGAGTCCGTTCGACCTCGTCATCTTCGACTGCGACGGCGTCCTCGTCGACAGCGAGAGGCTCTCGATCGAGGTGGATCGTCGGGTTCTGGCAGACCTCGGATGGTCGCTGTCGCACAGCGAGATCCTGCACCGGTTCGTCGGACGGTCGGCGGCCCATTTCCGTGCGGAGATCGAGCGTCAGCTCGGGGTACCGCTCTCCGACGACTGGGAGGCCCCGTATCAGAGCTGGTACGAGGACGCCTTCTCCCGCGAACTCACCGCCGTCCCCGGTGTGGAGGCGGCCCTGGACGAGATCCCGACTCGCACCTGCGTCGCGTCCAGCGGCTCTCACGCGAAGATCCGGCGCACGCTGGGCCTGACCGGGCTGCTTTCCCGTTTCGCAGGAAGGATCTACAGCGCGGATGACGTCGTCGAGGGCAAGCCCGCCCCTGATCTCTTCCTGCATGCCGCGGACAGCCTCGGTGTCGCTCCACGACGTTGCGCTGTGGTGGAGGACAGCCGATTCGGCGCGCAGGCCGCGCGGGCGGCGGGGATGCAGGTCTTCGGGTACGCCGGCGGTCTCACCCCGCCCGAATGGCTCGAGCAGGAGGGCGCGACGGTGTTCTCGGACATGCGAGTGCTGCCCGCACTGCTGCGCGGGTGAACAGTCTCGATCCCGGACTCAGACGAGGGTGATGGGCTCGGTCGGGGGACTACCGTGCTTGCGGACCTTGAGTACTCGGTAGCCCTTGGAGGTCGTCGTGCGGTGGACGCTGTAACCGGGGCTGAACGTCGCGGCGATCCACCTCTGCAGCGAGTCGGCACCGAGGTTGCGCTGCACCACCAGCCACGCATCGCTGCGCTCGTCGAGGCGGGGTATCCACTTCTCCAACAGCCCGTGCAGCTCATTCTTGCCGACTCGGATCGGAGGATTCGATCGGATCGTTCGGAACGTCACGTCTGAGGGAACATCCTGCGGCAGCGAGGCGTTGACATTGGTGAGGCCGTGCGCTGCCGCGTTCCGACGAACGAGGTCGAGTGCACGCTCATTCACATCGACGGCCCACACCGTCGAATGCGGAGCGGCGAGGGCCATCGAGAGCGTGATGGGACCCCACCCGCTTCCGAGGTCGAGAAGTTGGCCTCCCGGCGGTACGGGAGGCATGTTCGCGAGTAGGACGGCAGTACCGGCATCCAGCCGATCCGGGCTGAAGACGCCACCGGCAGTGGTGACGGACAGCTCTCGGCCTGCGAGCGTCACACGGATCGGACGCAGGTTCTCGGGGCTTGCCGGGGCCGCAGTGAAGTAATGGTCGGACCCCATACCGTGAGCGTAGCGGACACCGCGGGCTAAGGTTAAGGACCGCAACGAAACCCAGAGATTAGGAACGGATGACGGATACCACCTCACACTCCACCGGCGACGAAGCAGTCGATCGGGTGCTCGCGAACGCGGAGAAGCGGACGGAGGCTCGAGTGTTCGGCGCCGCACAGGCGCTGCAGGATCGATCGACGGCGTCGCATGCCACTTCGGACGGCGACCAGTGGGACCTGGAAGACCGCCACGCGCTGAGACGCGTCGGCGGACTCTCGACAGAGCTCGAAGACGTCACCGAGGTCGAGTACCGCCAGCTGCGGCTCGAGAACGTCGTGCTGGTGGGCGTATACCCGCAGGGTACTCAGGAGGATGCCGAGAACTCGCTCCGCGAACTCGCGGCCCTCGCCGAGACGGCCGGCGCCGTCGTGCTCGACGGCGTGCTGCAGCGCCGCCCGCACCCCGATGCCGCCACCTACATCGGACGTGGCAAGGCGCAGGAGCTCAAGGACATCGTCGCGGCCACCGGCGCCGACACGGTGATCGCCGACACGGAGCTCGCGCCGAGCCAGCGTCGCGCCCTGGAGGACGTCGTCAAGGTCAAGGTCATCGACCGCACCACCGTGATCCTCGACATCTTCAGCCAGCACGCGAAGAGTCGTGAAGGCAAGGCGCAGGTCGAGCTCGCGCAGCTCGAGTACCTGCTGCCGCGTCTGCGCGGCTGGGGTGACTCGATGAGTCGACAGGCCGGTGGTCAGGTCGGAGCCGGCGGAGCCGGTATGGGATCTCGTGGACCCGGTGAGACGAAGATCGAGCTCGATCGGCGTCGCATCCGCACGAAGATGGCGCTGCTGCGCAAGCAGATCCGTGATTTCGGTCCTGCTCGCGAAGCGAAGCGCGCCGAGCGCAAACGCAACACGATCCCCTCTGTGGCCATCGCCGGCTACACCAACGCCGGCAAGTCGAGCCTGCTGAACGCTCTGACGAGCGCCGGCGTCCTGGTGGAGAACGCTCTGTTCGCGACGCTCGATGCGACAGTGCGTCGTTCCGAGACCTCGGACGGCCGCGTGTACACGCTGACAGACACGGTCGGATTCGTCCGGAACCTTCCCCACCAGCTCGTCGAGGCCTTCCGCTCCACCCTTGAGGAGGTGGGCGACGCCGACGTCGTGCTGCACGTCGTCGACGGCTCCCACCCCGACCCTGCCGGTCAGCTGCAGACAGTGCGCGATGTGATGGGCGACGTCGGAGTGCGCGATATGCCCGAGCTCGTGGTCTTCAACAAGGCCGACCTCATCGACGACGGCGACCGTCTGGTGCTGCAGGGCCTGGAGCCCAAGGCGCACTTCGTCTCGTCGCGGTCGGGCGAAGGCGTCGAGGAGCTGCGGGCCGCGATCGAAGAGGCGCTGCCCAAGCCCGCCGTCGAGGTGCACGCGGTCGTCCCGTACGACCGGGGTGATCTCGTCGCCGCGATCCATGAGACGGGGATGCTGCTCTCGGTCGAGCACAGCGAGGACGGCACCGTCGTGCACGCCCGGGTGTCGGAGCGGCTCGCCGCCGATCTGGCTCCGTTCGCTGCGGCCTGACCCCGTCGGGTCCGGGGTCGCACCCCGGACCGACGGCTCAGCGTGCGACGAACCGTGCCTCGACGGTCGCGGTGATGACGATCGCGTCGGGCTCGTAGGCCATGGAGGCGCCGGTCATGTCGCCTGATTCCTGAACCATCCCACGGAACTTCGCCATGCCCGCCGGGGGAGCGGACGCGGTGGGGGCGATCAGCCCGGCATCCGCGATCTCGACGGGCTCGACGTCGTGGAGTCCGAGTGCGGTCGCATATGCGCGGGCCCTGGCCACCGCCACGCCGACCGCCTCGGAGGCGACCTCACGCTCGAGTCGGGCGTTCGTCTCGGGTGTGAGGTGCCAGCTCACCGACCCGACCTCGACACCGTCCCACGGCGACACGTCCGACACCCAGATCGAGAGATCGGACGCGTCGATGAATGTCGCCGTCAGGTCGATGCTCGCATAGTAGATCGGAGCGAGCCTCTTGCCCTCGTTGTTCCAGGGACGCTCGGCGCGCACGGACAGGCGAGTGCTCGTCCAGTCCACGATCACGCCGGACTCCTTGCGTGCCGTGATGCTGTCTCGGACCGGCTCGGTGAGACGCATCGCGTGCTCGACGACGGGCGAGCGCTCGGAGCCTTCTGCGCGCACACTGAGACGGATCGTGGCGCGCTCAGGGGCGACGCGGGTCTCGTGTTCTCCGCGCACGGTGACGGTGACTTCGCTCATGGGGCGACTCTACGCCAGCGTCTCGCGGGGCGCGGAATGGCGGAGCGCCGCCGGACGTTGTAAACTGAGATGCTCGGGTACTTCGGTCCCGAGCAGGTAATTCCACAGTGTGACAGCGGCTCCTTCGAGAGAAGGACCACGGGGCTGATCGGTTTCGACAGCGCCTGTGAATCCACGAGAAGCGGGCCGAGGATGCAGAGTTATCTCGTAAACGCTCTCTGCAAAAAAATAGTTGCCGAAACCAAGCGCAACGACTTCGCCCTCGCTGCATAAGCGAGCCCGATAGTCCGTCAGGCCGTATGTGATTCCGATACGGATCCTGGCGTCATCTAGGAATCTTGCTGCGTGATGGCGTCTGGACGTCACGTGGGACTCTTCCCAGGCTGGGCTTGTCGAATTAGGTGTCTGTGACAAAGGTCGGAGCCGAGTAGAACGTCTGCACAGACTGCGCCCGGAGAAGGCGTGGAGACTCAGCGTTGGACGGGGGTTCGATTCCCCCCAGCTCCACCAGGTCGCTGTCACAAGCAAGAAGGCCCGCCTCCCCAGTGATCACTGGGGAGGCGGGCCTTTTCGCGTTGTGGATAACTGGTCAGGCGGCGAGCCCTGCCCACGCTTGCCCACATCCACCGCTGTCGCACGGTCGTCGAGCCCATTCGCGACATCGTCGAGAGCGGGACCGCTGAACGGTCGCGCCATCGGGGCATAACTAGAACATTGGAATACCCGAAGGGGATCGTCGCACCACAGACGTCTCCGCGGGAACCGGTGTCGGCTCGACTCGTGTCAGCGGAACGGATGTCAGAACGCGTGTGTCCTACTCGTGCACCGTACCCGTCGATAGCGTCGAAGTGGAGTCGGCGCTGACGCGCGCCGCGGCGATGATCGACAACGTGAATTTCAGTGTCGTCGACTTCTCCGACGTGTTCTGCGACGAGGTCTGCTACCCCGTCGTCGGTTGAATCCCCGCGTATTTCGACAGCAACCACCTGACCGAAGCGCTCACCCGTTCGTTCGGCGAGGACTGGCTCAGGGACGAGCTGACACAGCCGTTCGTGCAGCGATGACGGCCCGCCCGGCGATTGCCGCCTGGTGCGGGCGGTCCTGAGCTGCCGAACTCCTGCTGCCTTCCGCGGCGGCTCACCTTCGCTTCCTGCGAGATTCGGGGCAGCGCCGGAAGCATGCAGATCGGGCAGAGTTCGATCTCTTTCTTCGCGTTCTGTGGAGGCCGCCAGACGGTCGGCTCTACGCGCGCATCCTGCCTCCGGCGCCGTGCTCGGCACACCGGCGGGCGCCGGGCCGGGTTATGCCGTCGCGAACGGAGGACGGTGCGGGATCGCGATGGGGGAGGTGGTGCGGTCGGGAGTCGCGTAGAAGCGTCGGACGTCAGCGAGCACGTCATCGGCGGACATGTAGCAGTTGGCCAGAGGGAGGTCCCGCATCCAGACGACGTCGACCTCTACGGCGTCGACCTGATAGACGCAGGCGACAGTCTGCCGGGAATCATCGGCCGTGTACTTGTGGTCCAGGACCAGCCACTCGCTGTCGGTCGCCTTGCGAAGTTCGAAGCGGGGATCGGACATGGGGGGACTCCACTCTCTTGACACCGGTTCCTGGCTTGGAGAGAAGTACCGCGAGCGCGTGGGGGCGCAACTCGACCGATCGGGTTCGCATCCTCCGCCAGATCTCGCACCAGGCTAAGAACGTCCGAAATCTTGCTCCAGACCCTTGAAAAACGACGTCGATCGAGCTACTCAGGCGCTATCGATGCCCAGGGTCCGCCTCATCGGGCAGCTGGTCGGCGAGCACGATCACGACATCCTGCATCTTCCAATCGAGGGCGGTGATCTCCTCCGCCGCCGCAGCGATGTCGCGTGTGGCGACCTTTGCGCGTCGGGCCACCACGAAGGCCTCGACGTGGAAGACCTGCCCCTGATCTCGCAGTCGGACCGCAGCATCTCGCACCCAGGATTGCGCGCGAAGGCGAGCGACGATGTCGCCGGCGAGCGGGTGCGGCTTCTTGCTGTCGAAAGTACGAGCGCGCTCGTCCATGAGATCGACGACTGCCGCTCTCGTGTTGCGAACGCCGTCCCAGATGATGCCGAGCGAGATGAAGATCGCTGCCGCACCGTCGAGCCACCATGCGCCGACGCCGACCCCCAGCACACCGACGATGGACGCCACCGTCGTCTGCCAGTCCGCTTTCGCCATGTCGGCGTCCGCGTAGAGCAGCTTGTTGTGCAGCACGGGCGCGAGCCTGGCCTTCGCGGGCCCGTAGAAGAAGATCGGTCCCACCACGACGACGGCCATGACTGCGACCATCAACCACCCCAGCCAGATCGTCTCACCCCAGATCTGCACCGTGCCGATGGTGGGGTGCTCGCCGGCGATCAAGCCGACAGCGGACTCGACGGCCAGATTCGCGCCGACGACGAAGAGGGCGACGCCGGCGACGAGATGACCGATTCCCATCGCCCGGTGCATTCCGTAAGGGCGGCGGCGGTTCGGTCTGCGCCGCACGAAGAGCAACGCGATCAGGAACGCGAACTGCGGTATCAGCGACAGCATGTCTTCGATCCAGGCGGTGCGCATCGCCTGCGAGTTCCCCACCACGAGTGCGATGACCGCGATCGTCGCGCTCGTGTACGCGATGGTGAACCACTCCCAGCGGATCGCCTTGCGCAGTGCTTCTGCCTGCTCCTGTGGCAGATCGGTGCGTCCGAACCTGTGGAGTCCGCTCACGTGCCGGCCTCCTCATCGAGGAAACGCTCGAGAGCCGACAGGAACGCGTTCTCACCCAATGGCACCAACATCACGATCTCGCGACCCTCCGCGCCGTCGATGCCGGTGTATCCCCGGGTGACGCCTGCCCGATCCAACCACGGAGTGTCCGAGGTGATGCCCCCTGCGATGAGGTCGAGATCGCCTTCCTCCATCATCCGGACGAGGGTCTCTTCGGTCGCGACCGTCCAGTCCGTGTCCGCGTCGAGGCTCGAGGCGAAGTCATCGACCAGGTCGACCACGCTTCCGGACGGTCTGTCCTCGGCGTCCTCCACCAGGGGCAGGTCGGGAGAAACGCCGACGCGAAGCTCGCCCCCACGGACCGTCTCGAGGGTGCCGTCGGGGTCCGAGGGGATCGACACGCCGCACCCGCTCAGCAGAAGGGCGAGCGTCGCGGTCACGGTCGCCGCCACGAGGCCGCGATGGCGGCGCTGACTCACACTCACACTCCGATCCTGTCCGTCGGGCGAGATCGGATGAAGCGGATTGACGCACGCCTCGTGCCGGAGTATTTTCCTCCTCTTCTCGTCCCCGGCGTCGCGGCTTCGTTCGCGGAGATCCGGGCGAATCCGACGACGCCGCGACGTGGGGCAGGGTCAGTCCGCCGGTCGATCCTCGACACCGCGTCGTGCGTGCGCGACCGCCTCCTCGGCATCGTCCACGGCCCGAGCCCGGGACTCCTGCTCCGCTTGCGCCTCCTCGAGCGAGGCCCGGGCTCGCGTCGCATCGCGGCGGACCGCGACGAGTTCTGCGCCGAGTTCGCGCTCCCGGCGGTCCAGCTCCTCGACGCGCAGAGTCGCGGCTCGCAGGCTGCGGTCTGCGGATGCCGCATCGCGGACCGCCCGTTCCCGGCTCTGTTCGGCGGCGCGCAGGGCGCGTTCGGCCTCCCTCCGTTCCCGGCGCGCCTTCACCTCGTCGCGCGGCGCGGCGGCGACCTCCGACGCCTGCGGAGGGCCACCGCCGACGAGGGCGTCCGGGTCGCCCTCGTAATCGCCGGAGGGCTCCAGTTCGCGCAGCAGCCGCCCCGAGGCGACCGCGGCGGCGGCCGCAGGATCGAAGAACGCGGCGGCGATGGTCTGCTGCACCGCGCCTCTCGTCGACGCGGTCACCCGCTCACCTCTCGTCTCGGCGAGCTCTGCGGCTGCCTCGGCGAGCCGATTCGTCAGTGCACGCCGGTCGCGACCCAGCTGCGCGAGGGCGCGGGCGTCCAGATCCTCCTGGGCCTCCCGGAGCTCGCCGGCCAGCTGCAGTGCCTCCTCGAGCTGCGGGGCACGCTCCTGGGCGAACACGTTGACGATCCATGCGGCGACCGAGGGCTTCTTCAGCGTGCGGATCTGGGCGGCCAGTTCGGGGTCCGAGGTGCCTGCGGCCCTGGCATTGCGTGCGGAGACGAATTCCGGGAGCGGAACGCTGTAGAGCTCTCTCGCGATGTCCGTCAACCGAGGGGCCATGCGAGCGACGATACACCGGAGTGCCATGCCGAACATCGCCGTCACAACCTCCGGCCGATTCGCGATCAGTCAGTATTCTGGGGCCATGGCCACGCTGTTCTACGGTGCGTCCGATGTCCCGATCCATATCGAGGACCGGGCGCTCGCGCACCTCAAGATCGTCATCGCGACGAAACTGCGTCGACAGGAGAGCTTCACTCTGTCGTGGCGGCATCCCGATGGCGATGCCGGCGGACGTTCCACCATCTGGATCCACCCGTCGATCCCGCTCCGGTTCACCTTCGACGACCCCGAACAGCCCGAGCTCAACACGCAGTGGATCGATGACCTCATGCAGTCGGTCAACTCCACGGGGGGCATCATGCTCCTCGACGAGGTGCTCGACACGTCGCGGTGGTGACGATAGCGCGCGACCCTGATCCGGCCGACTATGCCGTCGATCCGATGGGTGAGGCGGTCAGCCGGCCCACTCGATCAGGATGAGGCTCTGCCGGGTATCGGCGAACTTCACCCATCCGTCACCGAAGAGATAGGTCATGCCGTAGCCCTCGTCGTCCGTGCCCATCGAGTACTGCGGGTTCTCCGTGATGTAGATGCCGTCAGCGCTGTCTTCGCGGGTCCAGCCGTCGGCCAGCAGCGAAGACTGCGCCTCGGTCGCGTCCTCCGCCGAGATGGGCGACCATCCGTAGAGCTGGCCGTGGTCGGAGGCGACGGTGTAATCCGCCCAGAAGCACAGCAGACCGTCGGGCAGGGGCACTCCGCCGACCACGAACTCCTTCTCTTGGAACGTCCACCCCGCGTCGGTGAGCAGCTTCACCGTGCCGGCGGAGACGATCGTGTCGCACGTCGGAGCGGTCGGTGTCGCGGGCGGCTGCGTCGGGCTCGGCTCTGTGCTCACCTCAGCGGAGGGCAACGGTGACGGCGACGACGGGGTCGCGGCGGCATCCGGAGCGCCGGCACACGCAGCGAGCACGACGGCCAGCGTCAGAGCGCCCAGGGCGGCTGAGATCTTGCGGTGCGTCATCGTTCGCCTTCGTCAGTCATGCAGCAGCTCGAGGAAGGCATCGTGAAGGATGCCGTTGGTGGCGAGTGTCGACAGGTCGGAGATCGTCTCGGTGCCGTCGAACCCGGTCATCCGGCCTCCGGCCTCCCGCACGATCGGCACGGCGGCGGCCACGTCGTACTCCTTGACGCCGAACTCGGCGACCATGTCGATGCGCCCCTCGGCCAGGAGCATGTACGCGTAGATGTCGCCGTAGGCGCGATCACGCCAGACGCGGTCGGCGAGGGTCACCAGCTGGTCGAGGTGACCGGAGTCCGCCCACTGGGTGATGCTCTGGAAGCTCACGCTGGCGTCATCGAGAGACGACACGGCGGAGGTGCGGATGCGGCGCGGCTCTGCATCCGTCGCCGTCCAGGCTCCGGTTCCCGCTGCGGCCCACCAGCGGCGCCCCAGGGCGGGCATGCTCACGACGCCGACCTGCGGCACGCCGTCGACAGCCAGCGCGATCATGGTGCCCCACAGCGGTACGCCGCGCAGGAAGTTCGCGGTGCCGTCGATCGGGTCGATGATCCACTGGCGATGCGTGCTGCCTTCGGCACCGAACTCCTCGCCGAAGATCCCGTCGTCGGGTCGCTCGGTCGCGAGGATCGCCCGGATGGCGCGTTCCGTCGCGAGGTCGGCGTCGGTGACGTGCGAGCGGTCGGCCTTGGTCGACACCTCGAGGTCGGGACTGTCGAACCGTGGCAGCGATTGCGCATCGGCGGCGTCGGCGAGGCGCAGCGCGAGCGCGAGGTCGAGAGAGAGGCGGTCGGCGCTGGGGGAGGCGGTCACCCGTCCAGGATAGTCGCCCGATCCGTCGCGACCGCGAGGGCACGACACGCTGCGACACGCGCGGCGGATGGGATGGAGAGGCCTCGATTTCGCACCGAGACCGTCGGCTGGTAATGTAATTCCTCGGCCGGGGAAACCGGGCCACGCACCTCTAGCTCAATCGGCAGAGCAACTGACTCTTAATCAGTGGGTTCTCGGTTCAAGTCCGAGGGGGTGCACGGATCAGCCTCGATGACTCTCGCCAGTCATCGGGGCTTTTCTGCATCTGGGGCGCTGTCGTCCGGGGCCGCACGCGTGCTTTACCTCCGCGAAGGCAGGCGAGGCGGGCGAGGCGGGCGCGCCGACCGAGTTGCGCTGTCGCTTCGGTCCGCTCGGACTCGGCACCACGGTGATCCGGTTCGAGTACCGGTTCCGTGGTGCCGTGCCCGACGAGGGGGCGACCGGCGCGGCGCCGAGATCACCGTGACGGTCAGCCGGCGGTCTGGTGCCGTCGACTCATGCGGCATCGCCCACCAGGATGGCCGCGGCGTCGTCGACGGCGGGGTCCTCGGGCTCGTCGTCGATGTGTGCGAGGGTCTTGCGCCCGAGGAAGATCGTCAGTGCCGCGACGAGCACTGCGATCGCGGCCACCAGGTAGGGGACGGTGGCGCTGAACGCGTGCCAGAGCGCTGCCGCGAGCGGCGGGGCGATAGCCCCGCCGAGGAATCGCACCGACGAGTACGCCGACGACGCCACCGACCGGGGGAGGTCCGTCGCCTCCATGACCGCCTCCGTCAGCACGGTGTTCATCACCCCGAGCAGCAGGCCGCCGATCACGATGCAGATCACCAGCGCTGTCGCCGATTCGACGAGGAGGCCTGCGACGATCAGGTCGAGCGCGAGTAGGGGGAGCACGAGCAGGATCACCCGCGTGCGCGGCATCCGACGCATGAGCATCGGGGCGACCCAGACGCTGGTGACGGCGAGAGCGAGACCCCATCCGAAGAAGGTGAAGCCGATGCCCATCGCCCCGAACCCGAGGGGGAAGGGCGAGAAGGCCAGCAGGATGAAGAAGCCGATGTTGTAGAAGAACGCCGCGGTGGCGAGCACCGCGAGGGCGGGACGACCGAGGGCCTTGAACGGCGCGGAGAAGGCGACGGGGGTGCGCTTCTCGCCCGGTCCCCGCAGGAGCGCGAGCACCGCGAGGAACGCGATCGCCATGAGCACGACGACTCCGAAGAACGGTACGCGCCAGCTCTGCTCGCCGAGCAGCCCGCCCAGCAGTGGCCCGATAGCGATGCCGAGGCCCAGGGCGGCTTCGTAGAGGATGATCGCCGCCGAGCTGCCGCCGGAGGCTGCTCCGACGATCGTCGCGAGGGCGGTGGAGATGAAGAGCGCGTTGCCGAGGCCCCATCCGGCGCGGAACCCGATGACCGCGTCGACGCTGCCGCTGAGGGCGCAGAAGAGCGCGAACACCACGATCAGCGCCAGTCCGATCAGGAGGGTCTTCTTCGCGCCGATGCGGGAGGAGATCCAACTGGTCACCAGCATGGCGAGTCCGGTCACCGCGAGATAGCTGGTGAACAGCAGCTCGGTCTCGAACGGGCTCGCCTGCAGGGACTCGGCGATCGCCGGGAGGATCGGGTCGACCAGCCCGATGCCCATGAAGGCGACCACGCACGCGAACGCCACGGCCCAGACCTGTGCCGGCTGCTTCCATACGGATGGGGTGGCGGTGCTCACTGTGCTGCTCCTGTCGAATCGTTGGTGGTGTGGGCGGCGAGGATCTCCGCCGCCCGCGTGAGGATGCTCCAGTCCTCGTCCGCCAGTCCGGCGAAGCGCGGGGCCAGAGTGTCGCGGAATTCTGCGCGCCATGCCTGCAACGCGTCCGACCCCGCCTCCGTGATGGCGACCGCAGTCGCCCTCGAGTCCTCCGCGACGGGGGAGCGGAGCACCAGACCGTCGCGCTCCAGGACGCCGACGAGTCGTGTCATGCCCGGCTGCGTGGTGCGCGCCGCAGCGGCGAGCTCGCCCACTCTTCGTGGCCCGGATCGCTCCAGAAGAGTGAGCACCCGCCACTGAGCGGCGGGCGCGTCGTTGCCCGCATCCTGAGCGGCGATGCGCCCGAGCGCGTATCCCGAGAGCACGAGAGAGGGGATGACATCCTGACGTTGCATACCAACAAGTATATACCTGATGGTATGAATCGGATCCGGCCGTGACCGTGACTCAGCGTCGCGCGCCGGCGATCCGTGCCGAGAGCTGGTGCGCGTGCGCGAGCAGGATGCGTCCGAGCTCGGTGATCCGCTCCGGTCCGAACCGGAAGCCGACGCCCGTGAGGCTCAGCGCCCATTCCGGGCGACCCGTCCGGTCGAACACCGCAGCGCCCAGTCCCCAGCTGCCTTCCACGATCAGGCCGGGGTTCACGGCGTATCCGCGCTCCTTCGTCTCGGCGAGCCGAGTGCGCAGGGCGCTCGTGCCGTGCGTGCGACCCCACGTGGTCTCCAGCTCCGGATGCCGCTCGAGGTACGCGTCCACATCGTGGTCGGGCAGGAAGGCGAGGATGGCGAGTCCGGCGCTGGCCACCCCGAGCGGGAATCGCACGCCCTCGCTCAGCACGAAGGAGCGGATCGGGAACGAGCCCTCCTCGCGCACGAGGCACACCGTCTCGTCCGCGCGGCGCACCGACAGGAACGCGCTCTCCTCGGTCTTGACCGCGAGCGAGCGGACGATGTCACGCGCGAGTCCTGTCACGTCGTAGCGCGTCGCCGCCACCGAGCCCATCAGGAAGAGCTCAGGACCGGGCATCCATCGACCGCTCACCTCGTCGCGGTCGACCAGCCCCTCGACGCGCAGGGCGGAGAGGAGGCGATGTGCGGTGGACCGCGACAGCTCTGCGGCGCGGGCGAGGTCCACCACCGACGCGCCGTCGGTGCCGCTCGCCGTGACCGCGCGAAGGAGCCTCGCCGCTCGGGCGATCGCCTGCGTGCCGGGAACGACCTGCGTCGGTGTGTCCATGATGTGGACGCTACGCGGCGATACGCCCACATCGCAAGCGGTGCTCTTCCCGATCGCGCGGCGGGGAGGGATGCTGGAGACAGTCACCCTTCGAAGGAGCACGCGTGATCGACAAACACTGGGCCTCTGCGGCCGACGCCGTCGCCGACATCTCGGACGGCTCCTCGCTCGCGGTCGGCGGGTTCGGGCTCTCCGGCAATCCGATCGCGTTGATCGAAGCGCTCCTCGCACAGGGGACGAAGGATCTGAGCGTGGTGAGCAACAACTGCGGCGTCGATGACTGGGGGCTCGGGGTCCTGCTCGCCGCCCGGCGAATCCGCAAGATGACCTCGTCGTACGTGGGTGAGAACCGTGAGTTCGAGCGGCAGTTCCTCTCGGGCGAGCTCGAACTCGAGCTGACACCGCAGGGCACTCTCGCCGAGAAGCTGCGGGCCGGCGGATCGGGCATCGCCGCGTTCTTCACGCAGACCGGCGTGGGCACCCAGGTCGCCGAGGGCGGGCTGCCCCGCCGCTACGCGCCCGACGGGTCCATCGCCGTCGCATCGCCCGTCAAAGACGTGCGCACCTTCGACAACGGTCAGGGGCCGCGGGAGTACGTGCTCGAAGAGGCCATCACGACGGACTTCTCGCTCGTGCACGCGCTGGCCGGCGACCGGCACGGCAACCTGGTCTTCAACAAGGCCGCTCGCAACTTCAACCCGCTCGCCGCGATGGCCGGACGCATCTGCATCGCGCAGGTCGAAGAACTCGTGGAACCCGGGGTCCTCGACCCCGATCGCATCCATCTTCCCGGGGTGTTCGTGCACCGCGTGGTCGAAGTGGGCCGCGACATCCCCAAGCGCATCGAGCGACGCACGGTCGCCACGGAAGGATCCTGACATGGCCCTCACTCGAGACGAGATGGCCGCGAGGGCGGCGGCCGAACTGCAGGACGGGTCGTACGTGAACCTCGGGATCGGATTGCCGACCCTCGTGCCCAACCACGTGCCCGAGGCGGTCACCGTGGTGCTCCAGTCCGAGAACGGCATCCTGGGGGTCGGCCCGTACCCGCGCGAGGACGCCGTGGATCCCGATCTCATCAACGCAGGCAAGGAGACGGTGACCGTGCGTCCCGGTGCGGCCTTCTTCGACTCGGCGACCAGTTTCGGGATGATCCGAGGCGGCAAGATCGATGCGGCCATCCTCGGGGCGATGCAGGTGTCGGCGACGGGCGACCTCGCGAACTGGATGATCCCGGGGAAGATGGTCAAAGGTCCCGGCGGCGCGATGGACCTCGTGCACGGCGCCGCGCGTGTCATCGTCCTCATGGAGCATGTGGCGCGGGACGGATCCGCCAAGATCGTGGACGCCTGTTCACTGCCCCTCACGGGGCGCGGCGTCGTCGACCGGATCATCACCGATCTGGCGGTCATCGATGTCACCGACCGAGGGCTCGTGCTCGTCGAGATCGCCCCTGGCGTCACCGTGGAGCAGGTCGTCGCCGCGACCGAACCACCCCTCACCGTCCCCGATGACCTGCTGAACACGAACACGAACACGAGTACGAATACGAACACGGAGAGCTGAAGAGATGACCACGACCGACCGGTCCACGAATCCGTCCGACGACCACGACATCGTGATCGTCGCCGCCGCCCGCACCCCGCAGGGGCGCCTCAAAGGGCAGCTGGCGAGCTTCACCGCGGTGCAGCTCGGAGCCCTCGCGATCCGCGGCGCTCTCACGCAGGCATCCGTCGCGCCCGACGCCGTCGACGCCGTGATCGTCGGGCAGGTGCTCGCCGCGGGCTCGGGGCAGAATGCTGCGAGGCAGGCGGCCATCGGTGCAGGCATCGGATGGGACGTGCCCGCGCACTCGGTGAACAAGGTCTGCCTCTCGGGACTGACGGCGATCATCGACGCGGCACGGATGATCCGCACGGGAGACGCCGCCGTCGTCGTCGCGGCGGGCATGGAGTCGATGACTCGCGCACCGCATCTGCTGATGGGCTCACGCGACGGGTGGACCTACGGCAGCGTCGAAGTGCTCGACCACCTGGCGTACGACGGCCTGACCGATGCCTACGACCGGGAGAGCATGGGGGCGTCGACCGAGCGGCACAACGCCCGCTTCGACCTCACCCGTCGCGCGCAGGACGAGGTCGCCGCGCTGTCGCATCAGCGGGCCGCCGCGGCGCAGGCCGCGGGGGTGTTCGACGACGAGATCATTCCCGTGTCGGTGCCGCAGCGCCGAGGTGAGCCGCTGACCGTCACGGCGGACGAGGGCATCCGTCCCGACACCACCGTCGAGACCCTCGGCGCGCTGCGTGCGGCGTTCGCGGAGGGCGGCTCGATCACCGCGGGGAACTCGTCGCAGATCTCCGACGGTGCCTCGGCGGTCGTGGTGACCACCAGGGCGACGGCGGACGCACACGGATGGCCGGTGCTGGCGACCGTCGGGGCCAGCGGTCAGACGGCGGGACCTGACAATTCGCTGCAGGCGCAGCCCGCCCGCGCGATCGAGCGCGCATGCGAGAAGCAGGGGATGGCTCCCTCCGATCTCGACTTCGTCGAGATCAACGAGGCGTTCGGCGCAGTGGTCGCGCGATCGCAGACAGAACTCGGCCTGTCGAGCGACATCGTGAACATCCACGGCGGAGGCATCGCCATCGGGCACCCGATCGGCGCATCAGGGACGCGGCTGGTGGTCCACGCGGTGCACGAACTGGCGCGTCGCGGATCGGGGAACGCCGCGGTCGGCCTGTGCGGGGGCGGCGGCCAGGGGGAGGCGCTGATCCTCACCCGGTGAACGTCACCGCGGGTGAGCGTCAGTGCGGGGGAGCGTCAGCGCTTGAGGGGCTTGATGCCCTTCTTGGCGTCCTTCTCCTGCTGCTTCTTCTGCTTCGCGTAGACGGGCGAGTCATGCGAGACCGGGCGGCCCTGCTTGGCCCGACGGGTGTCGATCGCGGCGCCGATGGCCAGGGCCATCGTGATGCCCCAGCTCACCCAGGCGAGAGCGGATCGCCACGTCAGCGGCGTGTCGCGAGAGCCGCGGAGCAGGTTCGCCCCGGTCATGAGAGATCCGAGGAGTCCGGTACCCGTGAGGTAGTTCATACCCTCACGCTACCCGGCCGAGTCCGCCGACGCTCCCGCTTGACAACCGGGCGGCGCGCCTGGCATATCTCTGCGCTCACCCAGCCGGCGTTCCGGTCGCCGCGCTATCATGGGGGAGTCGCGGCTGGTCCGCGGCCGCAATCCGTGTATCTACCGGCCGCCGGCACTCCGGCGGACAGCGGCGGCACCCGACCCCGCGTCGGAAGACGCGCGAGAGCCACGATGACCCACGTCACCCCCACCCCGCAGCACGCTTCCCCTTCGACCGCAGAGGGGCCGGGACTGCTCCGCATCGCGGGCCTCCCGTATTTCCTCATCGCTTTCATCGCTCGCCTTCCGTTCGCGATGATGGTCGTCGGTGTGCTCACCGTCGTCGTCTCGGCGCGCGGCTCGCTGTCGCTCGGGGGACTCACCTCTGCAGCGGTCGGCCTGGGCACCGCCTGCTTCGGTCCGCTTCTCGGCGCCGCTGCCGACCGGTTCGGCCAGCGCACCGTGCTCCTCGTCCTCGCCCTCGCCAACGGGGCGATGCTCGTGGTCTTCACGCTCGTCGTCTATGCGGGCGCGGCCGACGCGCTGGTCCTCGTCTCGGCGTTCGGCATCGGGGCGACGGCACCGCAGGTCGCCCCGATGTCGCGGTCGAGACTCGTGACGATGATCGCGGACCGCATGCCTCAGGCCGTGCGCGCCCGGACCGTGTCGGGGACCATGGCGTACGAGTCCGCGGCCGACGAGACGGTGTTCGTCTTCGGGCCCTTTCTCGTCGGCATCCTCGCATCCGCGCTCGCGCCGTGGGCGCCGCTGGTCGGAGCAGCCGCACTGACGGTGGTGTTCGTCGGCGCCTTCGCGCTGCACCCGAGCGCACGTGCGGTCTCGCTGCACCGCGGCGTCGACGGACGCGCGCCGTCGGCGGTCTCCGAGCTCTTCACCCCGCGCGTGCTCATCGTCGTCATCGGCATCCTCGGCGTCGGCATGTTCTTCGGCACCATGCTCACCGCCCTGACCTCCTTCATGGCGGATCGGGGAGCCCCCGAGCAGGCGGGCCTGCTCTACGGGGTCATGGGGGTCGGCTCCGCCATCCTCGCGCTCGGCGTCGCCTGGCTCCCCTCGCGGTTCTCGCTGCGGGCGCGCTGGCTCGTGTTCTCCGGCATCCTGCTCGGGGGGAGCCTGCTGCTGCTGCGCGTCGACACCCCCGAGATGATGATGCTCGCCCTCGCGATCATGGGGATCGGGATCGGCCCGACCCTGGTCACCCAGTACAGCTTCGGGGCCGCGCGCAGTCCGCTCGGTCGCTCCGCGACCGTGATGACCATGCTCGGCTCCGGCATCGTCGTGGGTCAATCGCTCGGTGCAGCGGTCGCGGGAGAACTCGCGGAGAGCGCGGGGACGACCAGCGCGCTCCTGCTTCCGATCATCGCTGCGTCGGTAGCGTTCGTCGCGGGGCTTGTCAACTGGCGACTGAGCGCAGCCGAACCTCGCGTAGCCTCGGTCTGAGCTTCTGTAGCCTGAGAAGCACACCTTCCAGCGTCAGGAGATCTCGCCATGTCAGACGCAGAATTCGTCGTCGTCGCCAACCGACTGCCCGTCGACCGGGTCGTGGGCGTCGACGGCGTGGAGGAGTGGCGCACGTCGCCCGGCGGACTCGTCGCGGCTCTCGAGCCGATGATGCGCACGGCGCACGGCGCGTGGGTCGGGTGGCCCGGTCAGCCGGATGTGCATCTCGACCGCTTCGAGATCAACGGCATCGACCTCGTGCCCGTCGCGCTCAGCGCGGAAGAGGTGGCCGACTACTACGAGGGCTTCGCGAACGACACGATCTGGCCGCTGTACCACGATGTGATCGCGCCGCCGCAGTACCACCGCGAATGGTGGGACGCCTACGTCAAGGTCAACCGGCGCTTCGCCGAGGCCGCAGCCTCCGTCGCCGCGCCGAACGCCACGGTCTGGGTGCACGACTACCAGCTGCAGCTCGTGCCGCAGATGGTCCGCGAGCTGCGAGACGACGTGACCATCGGCTACTTCCACCACATCCCGTTCCCTGCCCACGGCCTGTACGCGCAGCTGCCGTGGCGTGACCAGGTGCTCACCGGTCTGCTGGGCGCCGACGTCATCGGCTTCCAGCGCGCGCAGGACGCGACGTACTTCCTCACCGCCGTGCGGCGGCGGCTGCGCCACGAGGTCAAGGGGTCTGCGGTCGCCGTTCCCACACCCGACGGCGGCACGCGCACCGCGCTGGCGAAGGCGTTCCCGATCTCCATCGACACGGAGCCGTACCTCGAACTCGCCGCACGCCCCGAGGTGCGGGCCCGTGCGGCCGAGATCCGGGCCAGCCTCGGCAATCCGAAGAAGATCCTGCTCGGCGTCGATCGACTCGACTACACCAAGGGCATCCGGCATCGCATCAAGGCCTACGGGGAGCTGCTCGAAGACGGCATCTTGAGCGTCGAGGACATCACCTTCGTGCAGGTCGCGAGTCCGAGCCGGGAGCGGGTGGACGCCTACGTGCACCTGCGCGACGAGATCGAGCTCGCGGTGGGCCGGATCAACGGCGACCACGACACGATGGGTCACACCGCCATCCGCTATCTGCATCAGGGCTACCCGCGCGAGGAGATGGTCGCGCTGTACCTCGCCGCCGACGTCATGCTCGTGACGGCGCTGCGCGACGGCATGAACCTGGTCGCGAAGGAGTACGTCGCGACCAGGGCCGACAACCGCGGGGTGCTCGTGCTGAGCGAGTTCACCGGTGCCGCCGACGAGCTGCGGCAGGCCGTGCGGGTCAACCCGCATGACATCGCGGGCCTCAAGGACGCGATCATGACGGCGGTCACGATGACTCCCTCGGAGCAGGGCAAACGCATGCGGTCGCTGCGCCGGCGGGTGCTCGAGAACGATGTGAACGCCTGGTCCTCCTCGTTCCTGCGTGCTCTCGCGGAGGTCCGCGGGTCCTGAGCCCGGCGTCCATACTGGAGGGACCCGCATCGATTGGAGACCCTGTGACCCGCACCTGGACCCCCGGAACCGCCGATGAGGCGATCACCGCGATAGCCGCGACGCCACGTCTCGTCGTCGCCCTCGACTTCGACGGCACGGCATCGCCCCTCGTCCCCGACCCCATGGCGGCACGCGCGCTGCCGGAGGTGGCCACCCAGGTCGCGAGACTCGCGGCGATGCCCGACACGGTCGTCGCCTACGTCTCGGGGCGCAGCATGCACGACCTCCGTGAGATCACCGAGCACACCGACGACTCGCCGATCGCCCTCGCGGGCTCCCACGGCGCCCAGTACTGGTTCCCCGGAACGGGAGAGGCCGACGCGACGGGGCCCGATACCGCCGAGGGTGACCGCGAAGAGCTGTGGGCGGCTGCGCGCCCGATCATCGATCGTCACGAGGGCGCCGAGTTCGAGCCCAAGACGTTCGGGATGGGGGTGCACACGCGCACCGCGACCGCGGAGGTCGAGAAAGAGGTGTTCGCCGAGATCGATGCGCTCGTCGCCGGACGCTTCCCGCACTGGCGTCGCCGCGCCGGACACCGTGTTCTCGAGTTCTCGTCGCGCAGCGAGGGCAAGGACGCCGCGATGACGGCTCTTCGCGAGCAGTTCGATGCGACCGGCATCCTGTTCGCCGGCGACGACGTCACCGACGAGGATGCGATGCGCGTGCTGACCGACGGCGATCTCGGTGTGCGCGTGGGGCCGGGTGACAGCGCCGCCGTGCTGCGTGTGGGGAATCCACAAGAGATGGCCCGGCTTCTGGAGGCGCTCGCGGACGAGCGGGCCTCTCGGCGGGAATAGACTTCCGTCATGTCCTCGCATGATCCCTCCAGCAGCGCGCCCATCGACATCAAGCCCCGCAGTCGTGTCGTCACCGACGGCATCGAGGCGACGACCTCCCGAGGCATGCTCCGTGCCGTCGGCATGGGAGACGCCGACTGGGACAAGCCGCAGATCGGCATCGCGTCCAGCTGGAACGAGATCACGCCCTGCAACCTGAGCCTCGACCGTCTGGCGCAGGGCGCCAAGGAAGGCGTGCACTCGGGTGGCGGGTACCCGCTGCAGTTCGGCACCATCTCGGTCTCGGACGGCATCTCGATGGGCCATGAGGGCATGCACTTCTCCCTCGTGTCGCGCGAGGTCATCGCCGACTCGGTCGAGACCGTGATGATGGCCGAGCGCCTCGACGGCTCCGTCCTGCTGGCCGGCTGCGACAAGTCGATCCCCGGCATGCTGATGGCGAGCGCGCGTCTCGATCTGTCGAGCGTGTTCCTGTACGCCGGATCGATCGCTCCGGGGTGGGTCAAGCTCTCCGACGGCACCGAGAAGGACGTCACGATCATCGACTCGTTCGAGGCCGTCGGCGCCTGCCGCGCCGGCCTCATGAGCGAAGAGGACCTCAAACGCATCGAGTGCGCGATCGCCCCCGGTGAAGGCGCATGCGGCGGCATGTACACCGCCAACACGATGGCGTCCGTCGCCGAGGCGCTCGGCCTGAGCCTGCCGGGATCGGCTGCGCCACCCGCAGCCGACCGTCGTCGCGACTACTTCGCGCACCGCTCGGGCGAGGCGGTCGTCAACCTGCTCCGTCAGGGGATCACGACCCGCGACATCCTCACCAAGGAGGCGTTCGAGAACGCGATCGCCCTCGCGATGGCACTCGGCGGCTCCACCAACGTCGTGCTGCATCTGCTCGCGATCGCCCGCGAGGCCGAGGTCGAGCTGAGCCTGCACGACTTCAACCGCATCGGCGACAAGGTTCCGCACGTCGCCGACATGAAGCCGTTCGGCAAGTACGTCATGAACGACGTCGACCGCCACGGCGGCATCCCGGTGATCATGAAGGCGATGCTCGACGAGGGGCTGCTGCACGGCGATGCCCTCACCGTCACCGGCAAGACCCTCGCGGAGAACCTCGCGGACCTCGACCCGCAGCCGATCGACGGCGAGGTCATCCACACCTTCGACAACCCGATCCACGCGACCGGCGGCCTGACGATCCTGCACGGCTCGCTGGCTCCCGAGGGCGCCGTCGTCAAGACCGCGGGCTTCGACGCCGCCGTCTTCGAGGGTCCCGCCCGGGTCTTCGAGCGCGAGCGCGCGGCGATGGATGCCGTCGCGAACGGCGAGATCGAGGCGGGCACCGTGATCGTGATCCGTTACGAGGGTCCGAAGGGCGGACCCGGCATGCGCGAGATGCTCGCGATCACCGCGGCCATCAAGGGCGCAGGGCTCGGAAAAGATGTACTACTCTTGACTGACGGACGATTCTCAGGCGGCACAACCGGCCTGTGCATCGGCCACATAGCACCCGAAGCGGTGGACGCAGGTCCTATCGCCTTCGTGCGCGATGGTGATCTGATACGGGTCGATATCGCAGCTCGCTCTCTCGACCTACTCGTCGACGAGGCGGAGCTCGCCTCCCGCCGTTCTGGCTGGGAGCCGCTACCCCCGCGCTATACCCGTGGCGTCCTTGCCAAGTACTCGCGCCTCGTGCGGTCCGCCGCCGAAGGCGCGACGACCGGCTGATCCGCGTCGGACTCCGGCTTCCGACGTCGCCACCAGACCATCAGAAGGAATCTCATGACTGCTGACACCGTCTCGGCTGTGCCGAGGCCACCCGCACCCAAGTCGGCCGCGCCGGAGATCACCGGCGCCGAGGCCGTGGTCCGCACGCTCGAGCTTCTCGGCATCACCGACGTCTTCGGGCTTCCCGGCGGCGCCATCCTTCCCGTCTACGATCCGCTCATGGACGCGAAGGACCTCCGTCACATCCTCGTGCGACACGAGCAGGGAGCCGGACACGCCGCGGAGGGGTACGCATCCTCCTCCGGCAAGGTCGGCGTCTGCATCGCGACCTCGGGCCCCGGAGCCACGAACCTCGTCACCGCGATCGCCGACGCGTACATGGACTCCGTGCCGTTGCTCGCCATCACCGGGCAGGTGTTCTCGACCCTCATGGGCACGGACGCCTTCCAGGAGGCGGACATCGTCGGCATCACCATGCCGGTGACCAAGCACTCCTTCCTCGTGAAGGACGCGTCCGAGATCCCCGGTGCCATCGCGGCCGCCTACGAGATCGCCTCCACGGGGCGTCCCGGACCGGTTCTGGTCGACATCACCAAGGACGCCCAGCAGGCGGTCGCGCCGTTCATCTGGCCCGCCAAGTTCGACCTGCCCGGCTACCGTCCGGTCACCAAGGCGCACGGCAAGCAGATCCAGGCGGCCGCCGCGCTTCTCGCCGAAGCCAAGAAGCCCGTGCTCTACGTCGGGGGCGGCGTGATCCGCGGACGCGCGTCCAAGGAGCTGCTGGCTCTGGCCGAGACCACCAACGCACCGGTCGTCACGACCCTGATGGCCCGCGGCGCCTTCCCGGACTCCCACCAGCAGCACCTCGGCATGCCGGGAATGCACGGCACGGTCCCGGCCGTGCTGGCGCTGCAGGAAGCGGATCTCATCGTGTCGCTCGGTGCGCGGTTCGACGACCGCGTGACGGGCAAGGCCGCGCTGTTCGCACCGAACGCGAAGGTCGTGCACGTCGACATCGACCCCGCCGAGATCTCGAAGATCCGCATGGCCGACGTGCCGATCGTGGGCGATGTGCGCGATGTGATGGTCGACCTCGAGTCGGCCTTCCGCACCGCGGCGAGCATCACGACTCCCAACACCGAGGAGTGGTGGTCGTACCTCGACGGTCTGCGCACCGAGTTCCCGCTCGGCTACGCTCCGACCACCGACGGCCTGCTCGCACCGCAGCACGTGATCCAGCGCATCGGAGAGCTCACCGGACCCGAGGGCATCTATGCCGCCGGCGTCGGGCAGCACCAGATGTGGGCGGCGCAGTTCATCAAGTACGAGCGTCCCAACTCCTGGCTGAACTCCGGGGGAGCGGGCACGATGGGCTACTCGGTGCCCGCGGCCATGGGTGCCAAGGTCGCCGAGCCCGACCGCACGGTGTGGGCGATCGACGGCGACGGATGCTTCCAGATGACCAATCAGGAACTCGCCACCTGCGCGATCAACAACATCCCGATCAAGGTCGCGATCATCAACAACTCGTCGCTGGGGATGGTGCGCCAGTGGCAGACGCTGTTCTACGACGGCCGTCACTCGAACACCGACCTGAACACCGGTCACGGCACCGTGCGCATCCCCGACTTCGTCAAGCTCGCCGAGGCCTACGGCTGCCTCGCGATCCGCGTGGAGACGGAGGAGGAGGTCGACGCCGCGATCACGCTCGCCCTCGAGACGAACGATCGCCCGGTGGTCATCGACTTCGTGGTCAGCGCCGATTCCATGGTGTGGCCGATGGTTCCCCAGGGCGTGAGCAACAGCTACGTCCAGTACGCCCGCGAGCACGCGCCCGCCTTCGACGAGGAGGACTGACCATGTCGACTCACGTGCTGAGCCTCCTCGTGGAGAACACCCCCGGTCTGCTGACCCGTGTCGCCGGACTCTTCGCCCGTCGCGGCTTCAACATCGACTCGCTCGCGGTGGGCGTCACCGAGGTGCCAGGCATCTCGCGCATCACGGTCGTCGTCGATCTCGACGAGCTGCCCCTCGAGCAGGTGACCAAGCAGCTCAACAAGCTGATCAACGTCATCAAGATCGTGGAGCTCGACTTCCCGACGTCGGTGCAGCGCGAGCACATGCTCGTCAAGGTGCGCACCGACAACGCGACGCGGTCGAACGTCATCGAGGTCGCGAACCTGTTCCGGGCCTCGGTCGTCGACTACGCATCCGATGCCCTCGTGATCGAGGTCACCGGTGATCGGGGCAAGGTCGATGCACTGCTGCGGGCTCTCGAGCCGTTCGGCATCAAGGAGATCGCACAGTCGGGCCTCCTCGCGATCGGACGCGGCGGCAAGAGCATCACCGAGCGCGTCCTGCGCGGCTGATCAGACACCACACACGTACACGAACACCCAATCAAGGAGAGAAACCAGTGAGCACCGAGATCTTCTACGACGCAGACGCCGATCTGTCGATCATCCAGGGCAAGAAGGTCGCGATCGTCGGCTACGGCTCGCAGGGTCACGCGCACGCGCAGAACCTTCGCGACTCGGGTGTCGAGGTCGCCATCGCCCTCAAGGAGGGCTCGAAGTCGGCGCCGAAGGCGGAGGAGGCCGGTTTCGCGGTCAAGACCGTCGCGGAGGCCACCCAGTGGGCCGACCTCATCATGATCCTCGCGCCCGACCAGCACCAGCGCACGATCTACAGCGAGTCCATCGCCCCGAACCTGGCCGAGGGCAAGACCCTCGCGTTCGCGCACGGATTCAACATCCGCTTCGGCTACATCGATGCCCCCGAGGGCGTCGACGTGATCCTCGTGGCTCCGAAGGCTCCGGGTCACACCGTGCGTCGCGAGTTCGTCGCGGGCCGGGGTATCCCGGACATCATCGCGGTGGAGCGCGACGCCTCGGGCAACGCCTGGGCGACCGCGCTGTCGTACGCGAAGGCGATCGGCGGCACCCGTGCCGGCGTGATCAAGACCACCTTCACCGAAGAGACCGAGACCGACCTGTTCGGCGAGCAGGCCGTGCTGTGCGGTGGCGTCAGCCACCTCGTGCAGGCCGGCTTCGAGACGCTGACCGAGGCGGGCTACCAGCCGCAGATCGCCTACTTCGAGGTGCTGCACGAGCTGAAGCTCATCGTCGACCTCATGTGGGAGGGCGGCATCGCCAAGCAGCGCTGGTCGGTCTCCGACACCGCGGAGTACGGCGACTACGTCTCCGGTCCGCGCGTCGTCACGCCCGAGGTCAAGGAGTCGATGAAGGCGATCCTCGCCGACATCCAGAACGGCGCCTTCGCCAAGCGCTTCATCGACGACCAGGACAACGGCGCAGAGGAGTTCCTCGCGCTGCGCGCCAAGGAGGAGACGCACCCCATCGAGGCCACCGGCAAGGAGCTCCGCTCGCTCTTCGCCTGGAAGCAGCAGGATGAGGACTACGTCGACGGCAGCGCCGCTCGCTGATCCCACAGCTCGCACACGACAGAACGGGCATCCCCTCGGGGGTGCCCGTTCTGTCGTCCGCGGCGACGGATCGCGCCCCTGCTACTCCGCCGGAGCATCCTCGATCACGGGAGGGGCGTCTTCGCCGTTCGTCCACACGGGCGCCGGGAGGACCGTATCGACCGCCCCGCCCTGGATCTCACGCAGCGCGTCTTCGATGTCGTCGGCGTTCTGCGGTACGGCGAGTCCGCAGGCGTTCAGCTCGGACGCGAACTTGAGGGTCAGGCGGATCTTGCCCGCCTCCACCGCCTGCGCGGTGGTGCCGGTGCGCTTCTCGCTTCCGGTCTGGATGTCGGGGACGCTGTCGCACACGTGGTACACCGCTCCGCCGTCGACCCAGACGACCTCGTCCTCACCGAGCATCTGGATCACCGCCGACTGGTCGGCGGTGTACTTCTCGACCGACGGCGGGGAGAAGTCCACGCCGATCACGGCGGCGATCACGGCGAGCACGATGCCGACGACGCCGGCGGTGGCCTTCTGTCCCTTGTCCATGTCCTTGTTCAGGAAGATGAGGATGATCAGCGGCAGGAAGGCGATGATCGCGATGATCGCGCCGAGCTGGTTCTGCACGAAGAAGCGCAGGGTCTCGGCCCGGCGCGCGGGGTCGAGGCGGTTCGCCTTCTTCCAGAGGATCGAGCCGGTGATGGCGAGCGCGGCGATCACGACCAGCAGCACGAGGAGCGTGATGAAGGCCCACTGCGGGAACTGTGCGGTGGCGCCCTGCGCCTCGAGGAGTCCCGTGTCGGGATCCCGCACGAGCGCCCCGTCGGCGCCGACGAACTCGCGCTGACGCAGGAGCCAGAAGATGGCCACCGCTTCCGCTGCGATCGCGAGAACCCAGACCGCGACGGCGATCCGACGATAGGCTGTGGCCTTCGACTTCGCTGCGGCGGTCGGGACCCATCCCTCGGAAGGCTCTCGGACCCGGTCGGGCGAGTCCGAGGACTCGCCCCTCTTGCTCTGCTCGGCCACGGTGATCCCTCCGGACGCGGGCCCCGGTGGCCCGGATGCCCTGAGCATAGTGGACGACGTGTCCTACGCTGGGGGACATGACTTCCGATTCCGACGATGCGCTGAGCTGGGATGGCGACGAGGGCGGCACGCGCAAGGAGCAGGCGCCCAAGAAGCCCCGTCGGACACCCGCGGAGCCGGGTGCTGTCGCGCCGACCGAGCGCACCGCGGAGGATCCCGCTCTTTCCGGGGGATGGAACGCCGTCGGCCGGGGGAGTGCCGCCGTCGGGCGCCTTGATGACGACGACGAGCCCGAGCGTCCACCGCTCAGCACGGGGATGCTCCTGACTCTCGGAGTCGTGGGCGGCGTCTACCTGCTCTACAGCATCGGCTGGGTCGTGGGCGGCATGAGGCTCAAGCCCCTCGCCAACCTGATCGTCGCCGATGCCATGTACGTCCCGTGGTTCGTGCTCGCCGTCGCCGCCCCCGCGCTGTGGTTCCTCGCAGTGTGGGTGCTGACCCGTGCGAGGGCGGGCTGGATCCGCGTCGCGCTCCTGCTGCTCGGGGTCGTGCTTCTCGTGCCCTGGCCCTTCGTGACGGTGGGGGTGATCGGATCGTGACCGCGCAGCAGATCGACGGACCCCGTTCCTCGCCGTCGCCGCGGTGGCTCAGCGGCCTGGCGCTGGGCCTGGCGGGCCTCTTCTACGCCTACGCGATCTGGAACGCCGTGGCGCATCTCGTGTCCATGGCGCAGAGCAGCGGACTCACCGGCGTCGGCTGGGTGACGCTCGGTTTCGGCGTGGTCTTCCCGGCGCTCGTGTTCGTGTTCGCCTACGTGATCGGCAGGCGTCGACGCGCCGCAGAGCTCGGTCTCGTCCTGCTCGCGGGGCTGGGCGTGGTGGCGGTGTTCTGGCTGAGCCTGATCGGCTACAGCGTCCTGAACATGGCGGATCTGGTCAACGCCGCGCCCTGACCGCCCCCGTCACACGGCACGGAGCGCCCGGAGCCCTCGGGTACAGTTGACGTGATCGCGCCCCCATGGTGTGCGGCGCATCGGCCCCCTGTCGCGCTGCCCCGAAGGATCCCTGTGCCGAAGCCCGTCGTGCTCATCGCTGAAGTTCTCTCTCCTGCCACCATCGAGGCCCTCGGCCCCGACTTCGACGTGCGCAACGTCGACGGCACCGACCGCGAGGCGCTGTTCGCCGCCCTCGCCGACGCCCACGCGGTGCTCATCAGGTCGGCGACGCAGATCGACGAGGAGGCGCTGACCCACGCGCCGAACCTCAAGGTCGTCGCCCGCGCGGGTGTCGGCCTCGACAACGTCGACATCAAGGCCGCGACGACCGCGGGCGTCATGGTGGTCAACGCCCCGACCTCCAACATCGTCTCGGCCGCCGAGCTCACCGTCGGACACATCCTCAGCCTCGCCCGCCGTATTCCGGCCGCGCACGCGTCGCTCGCGGCCGGCGACTGGAAGCGCAGCTCCTTCACGGGCGCCGAGCTCTTCGAGAAGACCGTCGGCATCGTCGGCCTCGGCCGCATCGGCGCTCTCGTCGCGGCCCGTCTCGCCGCGTTCGACATGCGTGTCGTCGCCTACGACCCCTACGTCACGTCGGCGCGCGCGCAGCAGCTGGGTGTCCAGCTGCTGTCGCTCGACGAGCTCGTCGCCGAGTCCGACTTCCTGACGATCCACATGCCGAAGACCCCCGAGACCACCGGCATGATCGGTGCCGAGCAGTTCGCGGCCATGAAGCCGACTGCGTTCGTCGTCAACGTCGCTCGCGGCGGGCTGATCGATGAGGAGGCGCTGCACGCGGCCCTCGTCGCGGGCGAGATCGCCGGCGCGGGTCTCGACGTGTTCACCTCCGAGCCCCCGGCCGAGGGCGGCACGGCGCGTCCGCTGCTCGACCTGCCGAACGTGGTCGTCACTCCGCACCTCGGAGCCAGCACGGAGGAGGCACAGGAGAAGGCCGGCGTGTCCGTCGCCCGCTCGGTGCGTCTGGCCCTGGGCGGCGACCTCGTGCCGGATGCCGTCAACGTCGCCGGCGGCGTGATCGACCCCTACGTCCGCCCCGGCATCTCGCTCGTCGAGAAGCTCGGACAGATCTTCGCCGCCCTCTCGACCTCGCCGCTCACGAGCCTCGACGTCGAGGTGCACGGCGAGCTGAACGAGTACGACGTCAGCGTCCTCAAGCTCGCCGCCCTCAAGGGCGTCTTCACGAACATCGTGAGCGAGACGGTCTCGTACGTCAACGCGCCTCTGCTGGCCGAGCAGCGTGGCATCGCGGTACGTCTGCTCAAGGACGACGTGAGCGACGAGTACCGCAATGTGATCACCCTCAGTGGAGCGCTGTCGGACGGGTCGCAGCTCTCGGTCTCAGGCACCCTGACCGGTCCGAAGCAGTCCGAGAAGCTGGTCGCCATCAACGACCACGCGCTCGAGCTGCCGATCGAGAAGCACCACGTCGTGATGCTCTACACCGATCGTCCGGGAATCGTCGCCGTGTACGGACAGAAGTTCGGCGAGGCCGGCATCAACATCGCCGGCATGCAGATCTCGCGCCTCGGTGCGGGAGACCAGGCGCTCAGCGTCCTCACGCTGGATTCGCCCGTCTCGGACGAGCTGCTCGACGACGTTCGCGACTCGATCGACGCCGACCTGTTCCGTCAGATCGAGATCACCGAGGTCTGAGCGGGGGAGCCCCTGCCTCAGCGGAGCGGGAGGGCGGCCGAGAGGCGGCCTTCCCGCTCTCTGCGTGTGGGGCCGTGCGTCAGGGTGCCGTCGCACGCAGCACGAGCGCGATCAGCTCTGACAGCTCGTCGCTGCGGGGGACCAGCCGTTCCGGTCCGTGCACGTCGAGCGAGTTGTTGAAATAGAGGCCGTCGCTCAGCAGCATGACGAGATCGAGACTCGCCGCATCCCGCACATGGGGACGGATGCTGTCCGCCCACCGGTCCCGGTTCCTCCGCAGCGCGTCGGCCGCCGGGGCCGAACCGCCCTGGGCGAGCCTGCTCGCGGCGATCAGTGCGCGATCCAGTGCGTCGTCCTCCATCACGGACGTGCGCACGTAGTACGCGACGGGTCCCTCCTCGGCGCTCGACATCCGCTCGAGGTCGGTGGTGGTGAGGGCGTCGAGGCGCTCCAGCAGGCCTGCGGCCAAGTCGTCCTTCGAGGCGAAATGGTAGAGCAGCCCGCCCTTCGAGACCCCTGCGGCGCGGGCGGTGGCCTCGAGCGTCGCCGCACGTTCGCCGTCTTCGATCACGATCGATTCGAATGCGTCCAGCACGCGTTCGCGGGCCAGGGGAGGTCGGGGCATAGGGTCCTCTGTTCGTCGTCCTTCACCGTAACGCGCGGAGATGACGGTTCTGTTACTATACCATCTGGACGGTTTAGTAATCCGGCCGTCATGATCCTGAGAGGTGTTCCATGTCCCGCACTGCGTCGATCCCGACGACAGAGACGGATGCCCCCCGCGTGGGTGCCCGCGGCTGGGCCGCGCTCGTCGTCCTGATGCTGCCTGTGCTCCTCGTGTCGGTCGACAACACGGTGCTGAGCTTCGCGTTGCCCGAGATCTCCCTCGCGCTCGCTCCCACCGGTGCGGAGCAGCTGTGGATCATCGACGTGTACCCGCTCGTCCTCGCAGGGCTCCTGGTCACGATGGGCACCCTGGGGGACCGCTTCGGTCGACGCAGGATGCTCCTCATCGGCGCCACGGGTTTCGCCGCCGTGTCGGCGCTGGCGGCCTTCGCCCCGACAGCCGGGCTGCTGATCGCGGCCCGCGCGCTGCTCGGCCTCTTCGGCGCCATGCTCATGCCGTCGACGCTGTCGTTGCTGCGGTCGATCTTCCGCAACCGCGACCAGCGGCGACTGGCGATCGCGGTCTGGGCCTCGGCGTTCTCGGCGGGCTCGGCCCTCGGTCCGATCGTCGGCGGCTTCCTCCTCGAGCACTTCGACTGGGGCTCGGTGTTCCTCATCGCCGTCCCCGTGCTCATCCCGCTGCTCGTCACCGCCCCGCTGCTGGTGCCCGAGAGTCGTGATCCGAACCCCGGCCGCATCGACCTCGTCAGCATCGCGCTGTCGATGGCCGCGATGATCCCGATCGTCTACGCGATCAAGTCGCTGGCCGTCGACGGTCCGAGCCTCACCGCGGGCGCGTGGGCGCTGCTCGGAGTGGTGATGGGCTACCTGTTCGTGCGGCGTCAGCTCTCCGCCGACGTCCCGATGCTCGACATGGCGCTGTTCCGTCGAGGGTCGTTCTCCGGTGCGATCCTCGTGAACCTGCTGAGCGTGGTCGCGCTCGTCGGCTTCCTGTACTTCGTGTCGCAGCATCTGCAGCTCGTTCTGGGTCTCTCTCCGATGACCGCGGGTGCCGCGCTCGTGCCCGGAATGCTCGCGATGATCGTGGCCGGCCTGTCGGTGGTGCCGATCTCACGTCGGGTCCGCCCGCACATCCTCGTGCCGGTCGGTCTGGTGTTCTCGCTCGCCGGGTACCTGCTGGTGGCGTTCACGACCTCCGACCACGGCGTCGCGCCGCTGATCCTCGCGTTCGTCGTGCTGGGCATCGGGATCGGCGGCGCCGAGACGATCTCCAACGAGCTCATCCTCTCCAGCGCCCCGGCCGAGAAGGCCGGCGCCGCGAGCGCGGTGTCCGAGACGGCGTACGAGCTCGGCGCGGTGCTCGGCACCGCGGTGCTGGGCGGTCTGATCACGGCGTTCTACCGTGGAGCCCTCATCGTGCCCGCGGGCGTCCCCGCCGACGCCGCGCGCGCCGCCGAGGAGACACTCGCCGGGGCGTACACCGCCGCGCAGGGACTTCCGGATGCCCTCGGGACGGCACTGTGGGATGCGGCGTCCACGGCGTTCGGCTCCGGAGTGATGGTGACCTCGCTGATCGGCGCAGGCCTGGTCGTGCTCGCCGGCGCGATCGCCGCCGTCACACTGCGCAAGGCCCCCACGCACTGACCAGTACGCTGGGAGGACCGGCCCGCTCGGCATCCGTCCGCGCGCGAGCCGGTCCATCCCGGTGCAAGGAGAGTCATGTCGCGTGTCGTGAAGCTGGCGGTCATCCCCGGCGACGGAATCGGCCCCGAGGTCGTCGCCGAGGCCGAGAAGGTGCTCGACGCGGTCACTGCGACGTCGGACGTCACCTTCGACAAGACCCGGTTCTCGCTGGGCGCTGCCCGCTACCTCGAGACGGGCGACACCCTCACGGATGACGACCTGCAGGCGATCGCCGGGCACGACGCGATCCTGCTCGGCGCGGTGGGGGGCACCCCCGGCGACCCGCGCCTCAAGGACGCGAACATCGAGCGTGGCCTGCTGCTGAAGCTGCGGTTCACGCTCGACCACTACGTGAATCTGCGTCCCTCGAAGCTGTTCCCCGGCGCCGCAGGACCTCTGGCGAACCCCGGCGAGATCGACTTCGTCGTCGTCCGCGAAGGCACCGAGGGACCCTACGTCGGCAATGGCGGGGCGATCCGCACGGGCACGCCGCACGAAGTGGCGAACGAGACGTCCGTCAACACGGCTTTCGGCGTCGAGCGGGTCGTCCGCTACGCGTTCGACCTCGCCGAGCGTCGCGGCAAGAAGCTCACGCTCGTGCACAAGACCAACGTGCTGGTGCACGCAGGCGCGATCTGGCAGCGCATCGTGAACGAGGTCGCCGCCGCACACCCCGACGTCACGGTCGACTACCTGCACGTCGATGCCGCGACCATCTTCCTGGTCACCGACCCCTCGCGTTTCGACGTCATCGTGACCGACAACCTGTTCGGCGACATCCTCACCGACCTCGCCGGCGCGGTCACCGGGGGGATCGGTCTCGCGGCCTCCGGGAACATCAACCCCGACGGTGCGTTCCCGTCGATGTTCGAGCCGGTGCACGGTTCCGCGCCTGACATCGCCGGTCAGCAGAAGGCCGATCCCACCGCGGCGATCCTGTCGGTGGCCCTGCTGCTCGACCATCTCGGTCTCACCGCCGAGGCGGCGCGCGTGAGCGCCGCCGTCGAGACGGACATCGCCACCCGCACGGGAGCGCGCACCACCGCGGAGGTCGGCTCCGCGATCACCGCACTGCTCTGAACGACGGGCGTAGGCTGGACCCGCGCGAGGTTGCGCGCCGCACGAGGAATGGATGACGAGATGACGACCATCGATGCCGAGACCGCCACGACTCCGCTGGAGTTCCTGGTCAGGAAGAATCTGAGCGCGGCCACGCCCGCACGCGTCGCCGAGGTCCACGAGGACCCGGGCTTCGGCGTGGTGTTCACCGATCACATGGTCGACATCTGCTGGTCGGTCAAGGGCGGGTGGCATCGTCCGCGCGTGCAGCCGTACGGGCCGATCCCGCTCGACCCCGCGGCCTCTGTGCTGCACTACGGTCAGGAGATCTTCGAGGGCATCAAGGCCTACCGTCACGAGGACGGCTCGATCCACACCTTCCGCCCCGACCGCAACGCCGCACGTCTGCAGGCCAGCGCGCGTCGGCTGGCACTGCCCGAGCTGCCCACCGAGTACTTCATCCAGTCGCTCCGCGAGCTCGTCGCGGTGGACGGTCGATGGGTGCCCTCCGGAGCTGACCAGAGCCTCTACCTGCGTCCGTTCATGTTCGCCAAGGAGGCCTTCCTCGGCGTCCGCGCTGCGCAGAAGGTCGCGTACTACGTGATCGCCAGCCCGGCGGGCGCGTACTTCAGCGGCGGGGTGAAGCCCGTGCGCATCTGGCTCTCCGAGGACTACGCCCGGGCGGGCAAGGGCGGCACCGGCAAGGCCAAGACCGGCGGCAACTACGCCTCCAGCCTGCTGGCACAGAGTGAAGCCAGCGCGAAGGGCTGCGACCAGGTCGTCTTCCTCGACGAGAAGCGCAACGTCGAGGAGCTCGGCGGCATGAACGTCGTGTTCGTGTTCAAGGACGGCCGCATCGTGACCCCCGAGTCCGACAGCATCCTCGACGGGATCACGCGCGATTCCCTGCTGCAGCTCGCGGAGGACCGCGGCTACACCGTCGAGAGACGACCCATCTCGATCGACGAGTGGCGCGAAGGCGTCGCTTCCGGCGACATCGTCGAGGTCTTCGCGTGCGGCACCGCCGCCGTCGTGACGCCGATCGGCGCTCTGGTCGGCGAGGGCTTCGACGAGACGCAGCCGCTCGGCGAGCTCGCGCTGTCGCTTCGCGAGGAGCTCACCGACATCCAGTACGGCCGCCGTGAAGACACGCACGGCTGGCTCCTGCGTCTCGACGCCTGACTTGCGCATCATCTGACGAGACCCCGCTGTGCCGACGGCGCATGGCGGGGTCTCGTCGTCCGTGCGGCTGGATAGGCTGGTCGTATGAAGATCGCCCGTTTCAGCCACGACGACGCCATCCTGTTCGGGATCGTCGACGACACCGACCTCGTCGTCCTCTCGGGCGACCCCCTCTTCGCCGGGTATGAGCCCACGGGAGACCGCGTGCCGATCGCGGATGCGGTGATCCTCGCCCCGGTGATCCCTCGCTCGAAGATCGTGTGCGTCGGCAAGAACTACCATGACCACGCGGCCGAGATGGGCGGGGAGGCTCCCGAGGAGCCGCTGCTCTTCCTCAAGCCGAACACGTCCGTGATCGGACCGGGAGACGCCATCGTGCGCCCGGCGATCTCGGAGCAGACCGAGTACGAGGGCGAGCTCGCGGTGGTGATCGGCAAGGTCGCGAAGAACGTCAGCCGGGCCGATGCGCTCGACCATGTGCTCGGCTACACGATCGCGAATGACGTCACCGCCCGCGACCTGCAGCGCAAGGACGGCCAGTGGGCGCGTGCGAAGGGCTTCGACACGTTCTGCCCGCTCGGACCGACCATCAGCACCGACTTCGACCCCGCCGAGGCGACGATCGAGACCCGCGTCAACGGCGAGGTGCGCCAGAAGGCGCCGCTGTCGGACATGATCCACTCCGTCGAGGCGATCATCGAGCACGCGTCCGCGGTGTTCACCCTGCTGCCCGGCGACGTGATCCTCACCGGCACGCCCGCCGGTGTCGGGGAGTTCGGCGCGGGGGACACCGTGGAGGTCGAGATCACCGGACTGGGGATCCTGCGCAACACCGTGCGCGACGCCGCACGCGCGTCATGACCGACGCCGCTCTGACCGTGGCCGAGCAGGCTGCGATCCAGCGGCGTACGGTCCTCGTCCTGTCGATCGGGCAGGTGCTCGGGGGGATCGCGTTCGGTGCGACGGTCTCGCTCGGCGCGCTGCTCGCGGCCGACCTGTCGGGCGACGACGCGCTGTCGGGCCTGGCGACGGCATCCGTCACCCTGGGGGCTGCACTGTGCGCGATCCCGCTCGCCCGATTGGCGGCGCGGGTCGGGCGTCGTCGGGCGCTCACTCTCGGCAACATGTTCGCCCTCGTCGGCATCGCCGTGGTGATCCTGGCCGCATCGCTGCGGGTCTTCCCTCTGCTGCTCGTCGGCATCCTCATGATCGGCGCCGGCAACGCCGGCAACCTGCAGTCCCGCTTCGCCGCCACCGACCTCGCGGCCGCGCAGCACCGCGGGCGTGATCTCTCGATCGTCGTGTGGGCGACGACCATCGGCGGCGTGGCGGGCCCGCTTCTGCTCGGCCCCGGCGAGATCGTCGGCGAGGCGATCGGGATGCCCCCGCAGACCGGCTCGTATGCGTTCTCGTTCGTCGCGCAGTGCGCCGCACTCCTGCTCTACCTCGTCGCCCTGCGTCCGGATCCGCTGCTGTCCGCGCAGCGACTCGCCACGGCGGCCGTCGCGGCGACCGGTGTGGCCGTCGCCGATCGCCCCGTGGTCGCTCGCTATGCGATCTTCGCCGTCGCCGGCTCGCACGTGGTGATGGCCTCGGTGATGGCGATGACGCCGGTGCACCTCGCGCACATGGCCCATGGTGCGCACGGCATGGCGCCCACGCCGGCCGATGTCTCGGCGCTCGTCGGGATCACCATCGCCCTGCACGTCGGCGGGATGTACGCGCTGTCGCCGCTGTTCGGCATCCTCGCCGACCGGTGGGGGCGATTGCGAGTGGTACTGCTCGGCCAGCTGCTGCTCGGCGGCGCTCTCGCCTTCGCGGTGCTCGTGAACGATGAGGAGTGGGGCGTGATGGTCGCGCTGATCCTCCTGGGCCTCGGCTGGAGCGCGGCGACGGTCGCAGGCGCCGCTCTGCTCACCGAGTCGAGCGCGCCCGAGGTCCGCACGCGACGGCAGGGACGCAGCGACTCCCTGATGAGCCTGTCGGCGGCAGCAGGTGCCGTGCTCGCCGGCGTCGTGCTCTCGAACTTCCAGTACGCGGGGCTGGGCATCGCGGCATCGGTGATCGTCCTGGCGATCGTCGTGCTCTCGCCGCTCGGACGCGCGAAGCCGTGAAGGACGGGGTGGGCGCGGACGCGCGCCCACCCCGTCGCTCAGGTGTACCAGGTCGGCTCGGGCACCTCGTTCTTCAGCACGAACGTGCCGACCTCGCGCTTCTTGTACGCGATCGGATCGTGCAGGCTGTGCGTACGCAGGTTGCGCCAGAAGATGTCGAGGCCGACCGAACTCGCCGACGCCCGCGCGCCCGTGAGCTCGTAGACCTTCGTGGCGACCGTCAGCCCGTCGTCGACGACCCGCAGCTTGCCCGCTGCGACACGCACGGCGATCTCACCGCGACGGCGGGGGGTCAGCTCTTCCCTCGGGGCGTGCAGCACCGCGCTGATCTCGCCGCCGACGGCGTCCAGCAGTGCCTCGTCGGCCCAGAGCGTCGACGCCAGTTCGCCATAGCCTTCGAGCAGGTACCACTCGTCGGTCGCGTGCTGCTTGTCGTCTCCGCCGTATGGCCAGGGGCGTGTGCGGGTGCGCGTGTATGCGGATGCCGTCTCGAGCGCTCCCTGCGCGATGCCGAGGTAGAAGTTCGCGAACACGAGCTGGATCGTCGGCACGTTGAGAGTGTTGTAGGTCAGCGGGCGGAAGACCCTGTCGACGAATCCTGCAGCCGCAGCCCACGGCACGCGGACGTCGCGGATCTCCACCGAGCCGGACTCGGTCAGACGCTGGCCCAGGCTGTCCCAGTCGTCTGCGAACACGATGCCGTCCTGAGCGGTGGGGACGATCGCGAAGATGTGCGTGTCGGAGCCCTCGAGGACACCTTCGAGCACCGTGAGATCCGAGATCTGGCCGCCGGTGGAGAACGACTTGCGCCCCGAGAAGACGAGGTCGTCTCCGTCCTCTCGGATCACGAGGTCGGAATCGCGCGGATTGACCGCCCCGCCGAAGACGAGGGCGTTCGAGGTGTACAGCTCTTCGACGGCCGCGATCTGCTCCTCCGTCCCCACGAGCCGCGCGGCCCACGCCCAGAGGTAGTGATAGCCCAGGACCTGCCCGATCGACCCGTCGCCGCGAGCCACAGTCCTGATGACCCGGTACGCGGTGTCCCACGTCTCGCCGGCGCCGCCGTGCGCCCGAGGACCGAGCAGCGTCACCAGACCGGAGTCTTTGAGCAGCTGCACCTCGGCGTGCGGTGTCTGGTTCGCGCGGTCGCGCTCGACGGCGTCCACCGCGAGGATGTCGGCCACCTCCTGGGCGCGGGCGAGCCATTCGTCCGTGGTCTGCGGTCGCGCGCCCTCCCGCCAGCGGTCTCCGAGTCCTGTGGTCACTGCATCCGTGATCGTCACGTCTGTCCCCTTCCTGTTGGTCGATGCGGCAACGATAGGAGCACGATGCCGCAGCGACGAGCGCTGTTACCCCGGGTGAGGGGGTGTGACGCCGGGTGAGCATCTGTGACCCGGCGTGACGGGAGGCGGGCACTCACGAACCCCCGGGGGGCGGGCAGGTCTCGACGACTAGCGGCAACTAGAATCGGAGGGATATGGCTACCCCGCACCCCCTCACCACGACCGCCAGTGGCGCCGACGTCCGCGTCCGCTTCTGCCCCTCGCCGACCGGACTGCCGCACGTCGGCATGGTCCGCACGGCCCTGTTCAACTGGGCGTATGCGCGCCACACGGGCGGGAAGATGGTGTTCCGCATCGAAGACACCGACGCCGCGCGCGACAGCGAGGAGAGCTTCCGCCAGCTCGTCGACGCCCTGACCTGGCTCAAGATCGACTGGGACGAGGGTGTGGAGGTCGGTGGCCCGCACGCGCCGTACCGGCAGTCGGAGCGTCACGAGATCTACCGCGGCGTCATCGACAAGCTGCTCGCGACCGGCGCTCTCTACGAGAGCTACTCGACCGCCGAGGAGATCGACGCCCGCAACGAGGCCAACGGTCGCGCGAAGCAGCTCGGCTACGACAACTTCGATCGCACCCTGACCGAGGAGCAGAAGGCCGCGTTCCGTGCGGAGGGGCGCCAGCCCGCCCTCCGACTGCAGGCGCCCGACGAGGATCTCACCTATGTAGACCTGATCCGCGGCGAGGTGACCTTCCCCGCGGGATCGTTCCCCGACTTCGTGGTGGTGCGCCCGAACGGCATCCCGCTCTACACCTTCGTCAATCCGGTCGACGATGCGCTGATGGGCATCACGCACGTGCTGCGCGGCGAAGACCTGATGCCGTCGACCGCGCGCCAGCTCGCGCTGTACGCCGCGCTGATCGAGGCGGACGTCACGACGTTCGTGCCGCGCTTCGCGCATATGCCGCTGGTGCTGGGAGAGACGGGCAACAAGAAGCTCTCCAAGCGCGACCCGCAGGCCGACCTGTTCCTGCACCGCGACCGCGGGTTCATCCACGAGGGGCTGCTGAACTACCTCGCGCTCCTCGGCTGGTCGATCAGCCATGACCGCGACGTCTTCTCGCTCGAGGAGTTCACGGCCGCCTTCGACATCGTCGACGTCAACCCGAACCCGGCCCGCTTCGACCAGAAGAAGGCCGAGTCGATCAACGGCGACCACATCAGGGCGCTCGACGGCAAGGACTTCGCCGAGCGGACCATCCCGTACCTCGCCGCCGCCGGACTCTTCGACGAGCCGACGCACGAGCAGCTGGTGCTGGCCTTCCGGGTCGCGCCGTTGGTGCAGGAGCGTGTGCAGCTGCTGGGGGAGGTGCCCGGCATGGTCGGGTTCCTGTTCACCGACGAGGTGTCGTACGACGCGGACGCGTTGAAGGGCCTGCCGGCGAACGCAGCCGAGGTGCTGGAGGCGTGCGCCACGGCACTCGAGCCGGTCGACGAGTTCACCCCGGACAGGATCCAGGAGGCTCTCGCCGAGGCTCTGGTCGAGAAGCTCGAGCTCAAGCCGCGCATCGCCTACGGACCCCCGCGCGTCGCGATCACCGGTCGTCGGGTCTCGCCGCCGCTGTTCGAGTCGATGGAGCTGCTGGGCAAGGACGAGTCGTTGCGGCGTCTGCGGGCGCTGTCCGCGTTCCTCGCCCGCTGAGTCGCAGAGCGGATGGCCGAAGAGGGCGGGTGCCGACGGGCGCCCGCCCTCTCGCCGTCTTCGCGCCGAATGGCGGCGCGGGAGACGGATCCGAGGACGACGCGCCCGGCCCGGCCGGTGCGTTTTGGCATTAGGGCCGTGGCTCGGGTAGGCTTGACTCTCGGTGCGAGGCTCCGGTTTCGCCCTTGGGGTATGGTGTAATTGGCAACACGGCGGTTTCTGGTTCCGTTGTTCTTGGTTCGAGTCCAGGTACCCCAGCAAGACGAAAACCCCCGCTCAGGCGGGGGTTTCGTCGTTTCTGCTCCCGGCTTCTATTCGCACTCTCCGAGGAATCCGAGGTAGCAGACGGCCTCGTGCGTCTCGGCGGGCCGGTAGTCGTCGTTGGACACCTGCCTCGTGTCGATCTCGGGCGTGCGGCTCAGCGTGCCATAGGTGCCCAGCGTGGCCACGTAGTAGCCGTCGCCGTCCTGCGCCCTCATCTCATCGATCGCACCGCTGTACTCGGTGCACAGGGCGGTCGCGGATTCCGTGAGCTCCACGCCGACACAGGAAGCGGTGTAGGTGGCGACCATGAGGTTCGTACAGTCGGTCCAGTCCTGGTTGACGGTGCACGGGTTCGTCGAGTTCATCGTCACGTCGTAACGACCGGTCTCGAACTCCTCGCTGTGGAAGGTCTCGGGCTGCTCGGGCACGTCGGTCTTGGTCCAATGCCGTGCCGTCGTGAACGCGAAGACCACCACGATCGCCGCGATGACGAACAGGGCTCCGAGGATCGAGAGGGTGACCCACAGCCCCACCCGCTTCTTCGTCGCGGGCTGACCGTCGGGACCGGGCAGATGACCCGGGTAACCGGGAACTGCCCCGTACGCGGGGTCGTATCCGGGGTACGGCTGCGTCGTCGCGTATGCCTGGCCGGCGGGTGCGACGTACCCCTGATCGGCTGGCACGGTGTCGTGGATCGGGATCGTCGGCTGCGAATCCGCGGCAGGGGCGCTCTCGGATCCGGGCGGGGCGTGCGGCGCGGACACGGCGTACGCGGGAGGCAGCGGGGGAGCGGCTGCCGGGGACGGCTGGATCGACAGCCAGTACGCGTACCAGCTCTGCGTGGATGCGGGGTCGTCGGCGACCTGCTGAGCCTCGAGATCCGTGAGCGGGAGTCCCAGCGTCGTCCTCAGATCGGGCCTGACCAGGGAAGCGCGGAAGTCCTCGAGCGACATCGTCATAGTCAAGAGAATGGCAGACGCGTGCGGCGGCCGACAATCCGGCGACCGCGCCTAGCAGGTCGGATGCGGTCGGCGCCACACCCTTTCCGAGGTGCGCCGGGGACGGCATCGTAATGTCGGTATTCCGCAGAACGGCGCCACACCCGGGATGCAGGCAGGAGCAGACCATGGCACTCACCCGAGTCGTGCCCGGGCAGACCCCGGGCATCCGTCGCGTGCGATCGGGGTCGGGGTTCCGCTACCTCGACGCGGCGGGTCAGCCGGTCGTCGAGGCCGACCGCGAGCGCATCGACGACCTCGTGATCCCGCCGCGGTGGCACGACGTCTGGATCGCCGCGGATCCGCTCGCGCACATCCAGGCGGTGGGCACCGACGACGCGGGCCGACGTCAGTACCTCTATCACCCGCTGTGGCGCACCGGCCGCGATCAGCGCAAGTTCGCCCGCGCGCTGAAGCTCGCCGCGGCGCTGCCCGCGGCGCGGGCGAAGGTCACCCGCGCGATCGGCCAACCCGGCCTGTCGAAGGAGCGGGCCCTCGCGGTCGCCTTCCGCCTGCTCGACGACGGTGCGCTGCGCATCGGCTCGGAGCGCTACCTCGTCAAGCACGGCAGCAGGGGGCTCAGCACGCTGCGGCGGCGTGACGTGCGCATCGACGGGAGCACGGTAGCCCTCGAGTTCCCCGCCAAGAGCAAGCAGCTGGCTTCGATCGAGATCACCGACGCGCCGTTGGCCGAGGCTCTGTCGGAATTCGCGGTCGGCTCCCCGCGGGAGACGCTTCTGGCATATCGCAAGGGGCGGCGCCGCGTGCGGCTCACATCGGGGGAGATCAACGACTATCTGCGAAAGGTCGCCGGGTCCGCGTTCACGGCGAAGGACTTCCGCACCCTTCACGGCACGATCCTCGCCGCTGACGCTCTCGCCCGGATCGGCCGCCTGGACACGAAGAACGAGCGGCGGCGAGCCGAGCGCCTGGCCGTGCAGGCCACGGCCTCGGCGCTCGGCAACACCATCGCGGTCGCCAGGGGGAGCTACATAGACCCGAAGGTGTTCCGGCTGTACGCCCGAGGGCGCCTGCTCGATCTCTCGGTGTCGCCTGAGACCGCCATCCGCAAGCTGCTCGCGCGGTGACGCCGTCTGCGTCGGGCGGTCAGGTCGGTCAGTTCGCGCGCGGGTAGGTGTAGAAGCCTTCGCCCGTCGAGACGCCCAGCTTGCCCTTGTCGATGTACTGCTCCTTGAGCAGCTGGGCGAAGCGCTGCTGCTTCTCGCCACCCATCCGAGAGATGTTGTAGGCCGTCGTGAGGCCGACGACGTCATAGATCTCGAACGGACCGGCCGGCGCTCCGGTGCCGATCCGCCAGGTCGCATCGATCGCCTCGGGATCGGCGATGCCGTCGACGAGGAGTCCTGCGCCCGCCTCGAGGAACGGCACGAGCATGGAGTTCAGCAGGTAGCCCGCCTTCTCCTTCTTGATCGGGATCGGGACCATGCCGATCTCCGCCGCGAACGCGACGACTGCGTCGTAGACCGCCGGGTCGGTCTCGGGCGTTCCCATCACCTCGGCGGTGTTGTGCGACCAGATCTCGTTGGCGAAGTGCAGGGCGAGGAAGCGATCGGGGCGCCCCGTCGACGCGGCGAGTGCGCTGGGGAGCAGAGTCGAGGAGTTGGTCGCGAAGATGGTCGTCTCCGGCGCAGCATCCGCGAGCGTGCGGTAGATGCTCTGCTTCAGCTCCAGGTTCTCGGGGACCGCCTCGATGATGAGGTCGGCGGCGGCGGCGGCATCCGTCAGCTCGGAGGTGAGGCGGATACGGGCGATGGCCGCCTCGGCTCCGCCGCCTGCGGCATTCTCCACACCGTCAGCGACGTATCGTGCGGCGAGTGCGTCGAACCGCTCGGCCGCGCGGTCGAGCGCGGCCTGATCGATGTCGTACGCGACGACGTCGAAGCCGTGGAAGGCGGTCTGGAACGCAATCTGCGATCCGAGGACGCCGGTGCCGAGAACGGTGATGTTCTTCATTTCTCTTCCTTCTATGGGGGCCTTGTGGGCCGTGGTCACGATGTGGTGTCGTCGCGATCGAAGCGCTGGAGGTCATGCGCGAAGCGCGAGACCTCGGCATCCGACCACCGAGCGAGATGGGTGTCGATCACGTCCTGCAGCGTGTCGAGCGTGCGTCGGAAGGCGTCTTCGCCGTCGGGTGTGAGTTCGAGCGGGCGACCGCGACCCGCGGTTCCCGGCGCCTCGCGGACGAGCCCGAGCGTGATGAGGGAGGCGAGCTGTCGCGACACCGTCGAGCGGTTGAGCCGGAACATCTGCGCGATGTCGATGGACCGGATCCCCGGGGTGTCGGCGATCGCCATCACGATCGACTGATCGGTGATCGAGAGTCGGGTCTCGCCGGATCGGGCGTCCACCAGTCCTCGGCGGGTGATGGCGAGGAGAGATCGCAGGACCGTCGCACTGTCCGCTCCTCGCGCATCCGCGTCGTTCTCTTGTTGCATGGTGCAACTGTAAACCTCTATGTTGCGTAATGCAACTCAGCCCGTCGCAGGACTGCGCCAGCTTTGCGACGCCCTGGCGACCACCTGCCGCGATCCGCTCCCTACGCTGACGGCATGACCACTCCGTACCCGCCGCACCCGCTCTCGCCCGCACCGCCGTCGCGCACGAACGGTCTCGCCATCGCGACCCTCGTGCTGGGGATCTGCGGCTTCGCCCTCATCCCGATCATCCTCGGTCACATCGCTCTGGCGCAGATCCGCGCGCGACATGAGGGCGGCGGCGGCATGGCGATCGCGGGCCTGGTGCTGGGGTATCTGACCCTCGCCGGGTACGCGGTGCTCGTCGTCGTGCTGGTCGCGTCCGTGACGGGGGGAATCGTCTGGGGAGGCAGATGAAAGGATGGGGGTATGGACACAGCCAACCTCACGCGAGAGGAGACTGCCGCGCGATCCGCCGCGGTCTCGGTCCGCAGCATCCGCGTCGAACTCGATCTGACCGGAGCGCCCGAGCGGGCCCGCAGCGGATTCCCGACGGCGACGACGGTGGAGTTCGCCTCGACGGTCGAGACGACGTGGCTCGATTTCATCGGCGAGAGCGTGACGCGCGTCGTCGTCAACGGTGCTGAGCAGGAGATCGTCTACGACGGCGCCCGCATCGCGCTGCGTGGCCTCGTGGACGTCAACACCGTCCGGGTCGAGGCCGTCGGCGTCTACAGCCGCTCGGGTGAGGGACTGCACCGCTTCCACGACCCCGTCGACGACCGGACGTATCTGTACACGCAGTACGAACCCGCCGACTCCCGGCGCGTGATGGCCTGCTTCGAGCAGCCCGACATCAAGACGCCCTACACGTTCGTCGTCGACGCGCCGTCGGGCTGGGAGGTGCTGTCGAATCAGGTCGCCGCGGTCGTGGACGTCGGCGTCGGTGTGCAGCGCGTCGAGTTCGCCCCGACACTCCCCATCTCCAGCTACATCACCGCTGTCGCCGCCGGCCCCTACCTCCGCGTCGACGGCGAGTGGCGCCGTGACGAGCAGCACATCCCGCTCGGCCTGTTCGTCCGTCGGTCCCTGTCGCCGCACCTCGAATCCGACGAGATCCTCGAGGTCACCCGCCAGGGCCTCGACTTCTTCGACGAGTCGTTCGCCTACCCGTACCCGTGGGGCAAGTACGACCAGATCTTCGTCCCCGAGTACAACCTCGGAGCCATGGAGAACCCGGGTCTCGTGACCTTCACCGAGGCGTATCTCTCGCGAGGCGCCGCGACGGAGGCCCAGCGTGCGGCCCGGGCGAACACGATCCTGCACGAGATGGCCCACATGTGGTTCGGCGACCTCGTGACGATGAAGTGGTGGGACGACCTCTGGCTCAAAGAGTCGTTCGCCGACTACATGGGATCGCATGCCTCGGCCGTGGCGACCCGCTTCCACGACGCGTGGGTGAAGTTCGCCGCGAACCGCAAGGCGTGGGCGTATCAGCAGGACCAGCTCCCCACCACGCATCCGATCGTCGCGGACATCACGGATCTCGAGGCGGCGAAACTCAACTTCGACGGCATCACGTACGCGAAGGGCGCGGCCGTGCTCAAGCAGCTCGTCGCCTTCGTCGGGGATGAGGCGTTCTTCGAGGGCGCGCGTCGCTACTTCGCCGCCAACGCGTTCGGCAACACGACGCTGGACGACTTCCTCGTCGAACTGAGCGCAGTCTCCGGCCGCGACATGTCCGAATGGTCACGAGCCTGGTTGCAGACGACCGGCGTGTCGACGCTGTGGATCGAGCGGGATGCCGACGGGGCGACGGCACTCGTGCAGAGCGATGCGCGCCCGCACCGCCTGCGTGTGGGGTTCTACGACCGCGTGGACGGCCGAGTGGTGCGCCGCGAGCAGATCGCGCTGGACATCCACGAGGAGCGCACTCCGGTCGAGTTTCCCGACGCCGATCTCGTGCTGCTCAACGACGACGACCTGACCTACGCCAAGGTGCGCCTCGACGAGGCGTCACTGGCGACCGTCCACGACCTGCTGTCCGACCTGGAGGACCCGCTCGCGCGCGCGGTCATCTGGTCGTCGCTGTGGAACGCGACGCGCGACGGCGAGCTGGCGGCGACCCGCTACACCTCGATCGTGCGAGCGCACGCGCCGCGGGAGACGAACATCGGCCTCCTCGGCGGCGTGCTCACGAATGCCCTGTTCGCTGTCAGGCACTACGTCGCGGACGATGACAGGCAGCACGAGCAGAGGCAGTGGGTGGAGGCCGCCTGGAGCGCTATGCACGCAGCGGATGCCGGCAGCGACGCGCAGCTCTCCTGGGCACGTGCGGTGGCGGCGGCATCGGCGTTCGACGACGGGCGTGCCGATGGTCTCCGCGGCATGCTCGACGGCGAGGTGCCCGAAGGACTCGTCGTCGACCCGGACCTGAGGTGGCATCTGCTGACGGCACTCGCGACGACGGGACACGCGGGGTCGACCGAGATCACGGATGAGCTTTCGCGGGACGACACCGGAAGCGGCCGCACCGCCGCACGTCGGGCTCGGGCCGGGCTGCCCGATGAGGGTGTGCGTGCCGCCGCGTGGCACGCCGCCTGGACGGACGAGAGCCTCAGCAACGATCACCTCGACGCCGAGATCGCCGGGTTCCGTGCCGGTGGCCGCCGAGATCTCATCGAGGGTTTCGACGAGGAGTACTTCGACCGCATCCTGCACGCGTGGCGCACCCGGAGCATCGAGCTGGCCCGACGCCTGGTCGCGGGGCTCTTTCCCGCGATGCCGACGCTGCAGCGCGTCGATGCGTGGCTGGAGCAGCACGACGACGCCCCGGCCGCCCTTCGCCGGATCGTCATCGAGCAGCGCGATCATCTCGCCCGGGACATCCGCGTGCGAGCGGCGCAGTCTCAGCCGGCCTCGAGCTCTGCGACGGTGCTCTGACCCACAGCGCGAAGGTCCGGTCGATCGTCGCTCTGCGTCAGGAGGACGAGGGTGATGTACGCGGCCCAGGCTCGCGCGCGCACCCACGTCGCGTCGTCGTATCGTGAGCCGGTCGACGCTCGGAACTCCGCGCGGCCCGGCGGGTCGAAGAGCATCCATGCCGATGCGAGGTCGTAGGCGGGGTCTCCCGAGGTGACGTCGCCGAAGTCGATGAGCGCCACGAGCGACCCGTCGCGAAGCAGGAGGTTTCCGGGGTGCAGGTCGCCGTGCACCCAGACCTGCTCGTCGCTCGGCGGGGCCTCGAGGCCGTCAGCCCACGCGTGTTGCAGCCCCGAGCGGGTTGGAAGCGCGTCGAGCCGAGGGCGCATAGCGCTCTCCCGTGTGCTCAGGGCTCGACCGCGCACGGGATTGCGCGGGGCGTCGGCAGGTGCCGGTGCATGCAGGGCGAGGAGTGCTTCGGCGAGCCGGGGCGCCCAGCGGGAGTTCGCGGATCGTGGTGACCGCAGCGCAGTCGTGCCGTCGATCAGGGGGATGACCGACCACGGTCGAGGGAACGCCTCGGTCGGCTCGCCGGCGAGCACCGGTATCGGAGTGCGGATGCCGACCGCCGCCAGTGCCGGCCCGATCTCCGGCAGAGCGCGATGCTCGTTGGCGATGAGCGGCACCGCGAGCGCTCGCCTCGGCAGGCGCACGAGCAGCTCGGAGCCGAGACTCCACATCGTGTTGTCCCACCCCTCGGCGAAGGGCCGGAGAGGAAGTGCGGCCAGGGTCGGCGCCGCCGTGCGGAGCAGCGCCCGCACGGCGGCCTCATCGACCGGATACTCTGCGGCGGGGGAGTCCGCCATGCTCAGATGTCGAGCGACTCGCCCGGCTCGAGAACCGAGAACTCTCCGCCGCCCTGCTCGGTGGCCCACTGCAGGCGCTGGCGGTGCATGGTCTTTCCCGCCACGGACAGCGTCATGTCGTGCGTCCCGAACGCACGACGGGGGTTGACCGCGAGCACGTAGTCCATCGCCTCACCGACCTTCAGCCAGGGGGCGCCGAGCGGGGCGGCGAGCGTGCCGACTTCGACGCCCTCGGGCACCGCGTAGGAGTCGCCGGGGTAGTAGAACGTGTCGTTGACCAGCACGCCCACGTTGTCGACCGTGGGAAGAGAGGAATGGATCACCTCGTGGGTGCCACCGAAGAACCGCAGCGTGAAAGCACCGATCTCGACCGTGTCGCCGGGCGCCACCACGGAGATCTCGTATCCCTCGGCGGCGGACGCGACCCCGACGGGCGCATAGATCGGCGTGCCGGGGGCTGCCCGGAGGATGCGGTCGAGGTGCTCGGGGGTCCAATGATCGGGGTGCTCGTGCGTGATGACGAGGGCGACCAGCCCGCCGAGGTCGTTCAGCGGGGCGGTGAACGAGCCCGGATCGATGAGGAGTATGTCGTCGCCCTGCTGGATGCGGAGAGCGGCATGTTCGAATTTGGTGACGCGCATGAGACGAGTCAACTCCCTCTCGGCGGTGGTGGCAAACCCCTTGCGCGTGCGCCACGCCCGAGATTCAGATGGAGTTCGGCTCGATTTGGCGGCGCGATAATCGTCATGGCATACTTGAACAGTTGTCGCGGCACGGAAACGTTCCGCCAGACGGCCCCATCGTATAGCGGCCTAGTACGCTGCCCTCTCACGGCGGTAACGCGGGTTCGAATCCCGCTGGGGTCACACAACACAGAAAGCCCTCGGTTCGCCGAGGGCTTTCGTCGTTCCCGCCCTCTTCCTCGGTTCTGTCGGTCAGCGCACGGCTGATCGGGTCGTCGACATCAGTCGCAGCGCAGCCGCCGTGCCGATCAGCGCGGCCGCTGCGAGCGGGAAGTCCAGCCCGTACGCCGTGATCCCGACGACCGGCGTGACGAAGAGCAGCACGGCGGCGACGGTTGCGCCGGTGCTCGGGTGACGGGCGACTCCGGCCGGCGGGGTCTTCTCGAACCGCACCAGCCACAGCGAGAGCGCCCACACGGCTCCGAGGACCACGAGGAGGAACAGCGGTCGCGTCCACCACCAGGTCGGACTCCCCGGCGCGGGAAGGGGGAGCGGCAACAGGAGCTGGATGCCGATGAGGATCATGATCACCGGCAGGTGCCACAGGTAGATCGTCATGAGGCGGGAGCCGATGAGGAACACCGCGCCCTGGGCCGCTCTGGTTCGCATGAGCGCAGTGAGGGGACGACGCAGCAGCGTCAGAGCGGATGCCTGGATGACGGCGAGCAGCACCATCGCCGTGGTCGGCGGCCACTGGTTGCCGAGCATGTTCCAGGAGTAGCCGCCGAGCGACACCAGGCCCCAGAGCGCGGCATATCCGGCGGCGATGAGCAGCGCCAGCTGCCAGCCCCGCCTCGCGGCGAACCACCCGTCGAACAGGAAGAACCCGAGCTGCTGGGCGAACAGCCACACGAACACGATGTTGGGAATGCCGAACAGTTCCTGACCGAGGCCGTAGCCGGTGCCCGCGATCGGCTGGATCGCGAGCATCCCACCCACCACCGTGAAGCGCAGCGTGTCGATCACCACGGCGCCCGCGAGAAGGACGATCAGCACGGGCATGCCGTGGCGTTCGTGCAGTCCCATCATCGTCGGGGCCAGGGCCTGGACGATCATGTACGCCGCGAGGAACCAGAGCGGTGATCCGATGCCGATGGCGACCACATCGACGAGCGCGGGGTCGAGCCCGATCAGTCGGGCGGCGCCGAGCACTGCGGTGAGGAAGACGAAGAGTGCGAGCGCGGGGCGCGCGAGCCGCAGCAGGCGCACGCGCACGAACACGTCGGCGGACTCACCGCGAGCGACCGCCGACCGCCAGCCGGCGCGTGCCGCATATCCGCCGACGACGAAGAACAGCGGCATGATGTTCGCCATCCAGGAGGCGGCCGTGAACCACGGCTGCGCCTCGACCGTCCGCTCGATGAGGAGTGACCCGTCGGGCGCACGCCCCACCCCCGTGAAGAGGATGTGCACGAACACGACCAGCAGCACGCACGTCACCCGTGCCAGATCGAGAGTGAGGTCGCGGCCCTGCGGGGCCGTGCGAGGCGTCGAGACTGCGGCGGCGCTGCTCATGCCGAAGACTCTAGCGGTGCACGGCTCCCGGCCCGGGGAGCCTCACTCCGAGAACTCCTCGGCGGCCGGCGCCCCGACCGTGCGGCGAGCGCGACGTGCCCGTCGGATCGACCAGATCGCGAGGAGGACGACGGCAGCGAGTGCGAGCCAGGGGAGGACGAAGCCCAGTGCGATGACGAGGGCGTTCAGCGACACCACGAGCCCGTTCCAGCCCGCGAACAGGCCGTCGGCGAAGCCGGCGGGATCGGCGGTCGTGGCGGGAGCCGTGCGGGTGAGCTGCACCTGCAGAGTCGACATCGAGACCTGGTCCTCGAGGGCGGTGAGCTGCTGCTGGTAGGACTCGAGCTGAGCCTGTCGGTCGGTGAGCGCGACCTCGGCCTCGATGAGCTCGGCGACCGTCCCGGTCTGCGCCATGAGCTCGGTCAGCCGCTGCACCGACGCGGACGTCGCGTCGACCCGCGCGCGCAGGTCGATCGCCGCGGAGGTGACGTCCTGCTTCGAGATCGAGGATGAGAGCACGTCGCCGGTCTCCGCGAGCTCGTCGACCACGGTGGTGAGGTCTGCGGAGGGCACCCTGATGCTGACCCACCCGTAGCCCGGATCCACGGGTGCGGGCGCGGAGGTGTCATCGGTCGCCTCGCTCTTGCCGATCTCGGTGCTCTCGACGTAGCCGCCGTGCTTCTCCGCGAGGGCGGCGATCGCCGCCCCGGCATCCGCGATGTCCTTCACCTCGAGGCTGGCGGTGGCCGTCGCGATGATCTCGCGGTCCACCGCGTCGACGGCCGCGGGCGCCACCCCTGTCGACTCCTGGGCCGCATCGGACGCGCTCTGGTCGGCGTTGCCGGAACGGGAGGTGTCGACGGCGACGCCTGCGGGCATGCCGCTCCCGTCGGCGGTGCTGGACGCACTGCCTCCGACGATGCCCAGGATGGGCGGCGTGACGAGGACGCCCACCACGAACGCGGCGGCCACCCCGGTGCCGGTGAGCCATCCGCGGCGTCGCGCCCGCGATCGGGCCGTGGCCGGGGTCTGCCGGGGACGCCGGGCGGCGATCTCGTCGAACACGGCGGCCTCGATGCGCGCAGCCGCGGCATCCGACAGCTCGGGAAGATCGTCGTGGGGTGTGTGGTCGTTCATGCGTCGCTCGCTTCCTTCACGGCACCGCGCAGTCGGGTGCGGACTCGGGAGAGACGGTTCCGGACGATCGCGTGACTCACGCCCAGCTCGTCCGCAGCGGCCTGATACGCGTAACCCTCCGCTGCGCAGAGCCGGAAGATCTCGCGGTCGAGGTCGCTCATCGTTCCCACCTCGGCTGCGATCCTCGCCGCCATCGCCGCGGTGATCACCTGCTCCTCGACGCTGATCGTGGAGGGGAGGGTGTCATCGACGGCCTCTGTCGTGTGCGCCCGATCCCGCAGGCGCTGGCGCAGACGGTTCGCGGCCTGGAACCGGCAGATCGTGGCCAGCCACGGGAGGATCGATTCTCCCCGCAGCTCGAGGTCCGGCAACTTGCGCCAGGCGGTCACGAAGGTCTCCTGGGTGACGTCCTCGGCGTCGGCGGGGGAGCCGAGGATGCCGTGGGCGATCCAGTAGACCGGGCGTACGTGCAGGCGGTACAGCTCGCGGAAGGCGCTCTCGTCGCCGGCCGCGGCCTGAGCCGCCCATCTCTGATCACTCGTCTGCACGGGCATCCTGTTTCCGTTCGGTGTCTCTCACCCGGGAAGTGTCGGCGGATGCCTCATCGTCTCAGATGCCGAGGAGATGTTCCTCGTGGCGGCCGGTCGTGCGTCATGTTGTGAGAGCGTGCACCCGAACGCTCCGCGCTCGGCTAGCATTGGCGACGCGAGAGGGAGTATCCCGTCAGCGCATCCGCCGTCATCACGAGCATCGACATCGCTGCTCCGGTAATGCGACGCACTTCGTGCGTGGGAGAGACTTTCGATCAACTCCCGACCCTCCGAAAGGTCAAGCACGCCCGTGGAAATCCCTCTCTGGTTCGAGATCACCTCGATGATCGTCCTGTCGATCATCCTGCTCGGCGACCTGCTCCTGATCCGCCTCCGCCCGCACATCCCGTCGACGAAGGAGTCGACCCTGTGGGTGGTCTTCTACGTCGGACTCGCCCTGCTCTTCGCGGTGCTGCTGGGGAACGTGGGCGGCTGGCGGAACGCGGGCGACTTCATCACCGGCTGGGCGCTGGAGTACAGCCTCTCGATCGACAATCTCTTCGTCTTCGTGCTGATCATGGCGCAGTTCGCCGTCCCGCGGCGCCTGCAGCAGCAGGTGCTGATGGTCGGCATCATCATCGCGCTGGTGCTCCGCGGGGCCTTCATCCTCGTGGGCGTCACGATCGTCGAGCACTTCTCGCCGATCTTCTACATCTTCGGCGCGTTCCTGATCTACACCGCGATCAAGCAGGCCATGCCGGAAGGTGATCACGACGGCGAGGTGCAGCGCGAGAACTTCATCGTCCGCCTGCTGCGTCGACGCGTCGACATCAGCGAGACGTACGACGGATCGAAGCTGCGCACCACGGTCGACGGCACGCGCATGTGGACCCCGATGGTGATCGTCTTCATCACGATCGGCGTGACCGACCTCATCTTCGCGATCGACTCGATCCCGGCGATCTTCGAGATCACCACGAACGGCTTCCTCGTCTTCGCAGCCAACATCTTCGCCCTCATGGGGCTGCGCCAGCTCTACTTCCTGCTCGGCGATCTTCTCGACCGCCTCCGCTACCTGCACTACGGCATCGCCGTGATCCTCGGATTCATCGGCATCAAGCTGATCCTGCATGCCCTGCACGAGAACGAGCTGCCCTTCATCAACGGCGGCCAGCATGTGGAGTGGGTGCCCGACATCGACAACATGGTCTCGCTGGGCGTCATCGTCGCGGCGATGACCGTCGCGACGGTCGCGAGCCTGATCGCGTCGTCCCGTGACAAGCGGGCGGCGAAGCGGCTCGACCAGCCGGTGGAGTGAGGGCATCGTGATGCGTCACTGGACACCGATGGCCGTCGTCTACCTCGTCCTGGCGATGGCCGGACTCGTCGGCACCTGGGCGTTCAACGTCCTGGCCATCACGCAGATGGTGGACTTCATCGGCGACCTCGTCGGCAGCGGCCCTGCCGTGTCGTCGATCACCATCGACCTCCTGATCGCGGCGATCGCCGGAAGCATCTTCATCATCGTCGAGGCACGACGGATCGGCATGCGACACGGCTGGCTGTACGTGGTCGCGTCAGGGGTGACGGCATTCGCCTTCATGTTCCCGCTGTTCCTCGCCATGCGTCAGCGGCACCTCACCCGGTTGTCCACAGAGACTCAGCCTCGAGCGTGAGGTCGATGACCTGGCGCAGCAGTGCGCCGAGCGAGGTCGATCGCAACAGGGTGTACCGGTCGTAGTCGCCCAGCGGGGCGATCTCGGCGAGCTGCCACGACGAGGCGAGAGGGTCGTCCGAGAGGTCGGTGTCGGCGCTCCAGGGCGAGTCGGCGCGTGCGAGCACCCGCCGCACGGTCGACTCGGCCAGGGTGCGCAGGGGAGTGAGGGCGTCGTCCCAGGTCAGCTCGGGCAGCGGCGTCACGGCCGCACGGGGATGGGGCGCGTCATCGACCCACTCGTCGATCGAGAAGCGCGTGGTGCCGACAGCGACGATGTGCAGCACGTCCGCGTCGGCCGAGACGCTCGTGAGCCTCGCCATCGTGCCGATGCCGCTGCGCAGGTCGCCGCCGCCGACCTCCTGACCCCGCTCGATGAGCACGACACCGAACTGCGGATCCTCCTCGTCGAGAAGGTGCCCGATCATCGTGAGATAGCGCGGCTCGAACACGCGGAGCGGAAGCGGGGTGTACGGGAAGAGCACCGAGCCAAGGGGGAACATCGGTAGTGCGGCCATGACCCCAGTCAACACTGGGAGACGTACAGTGAAAAGATGCGCAGACCGAGTCCCCTCGTCCCGTCTCCCGGCCAGGAATCCGTCTGGGACTATCCGCGGCCTCCGAGGATCGAGAAGGTGGACGAGCGTGTCACCATCCGCCTCGGCGGCGTGCTCGTCGCCGACACCCGGGCGGCGATGCGGGTGCTCGAGACGAGTCATCCCCCGGTGTACTACCTGCCGATAGCCGATTTCATCGACGGAGCGCTCTCCGATGCTCCCGGTTCGTCGTTCTGCGAGTTCAAGGGGGCCGCCCGCTATCTCGACGTGCGCGGCGGAGGTCTTGTGGCCGCGGGCGCCGCGTGGAACTACCCGGATCCCACCCCCGGATTCGAGGCGCTGACCGATCGTGTCGCGGTCTACGCGGGGCCGATGGACGAGTGCACGGTGGGAGGTGAGGTCGTGGTCCCGCAGCCGGGCGGGTTCTACGGCGGCTGGGTCACGTCCTCCGTCGTCGGTCCGTTCAAGGGCGGGCCGGGCTCGATGGGCTGGTAGCCGGTCGCCAGATCGGTCAGAAGGCGCGGAGGTTCGCCTGCAGCCCGCCGTCGACGTACTTGCGGCGGAGGATGCCGCGGCGTCGCAGTTCCGGGACGAGCTCGTCCAGCGTGCGGTGCAGGGTGACCGGGTGGAAGTCCCCCCACAGCAGTACGCCGTCGTTGCCCCACTCGCCGAGTTCCTCGACGAGATCCGCGAACTCGACCGCCGTGCCGACGAACCCCGAACGATCGGACAGGCGTCCACTGCGTGCGAGCGCCGTGAGGTGCGCACGCAGCGGGGCATCGTCGCCGCGATCGCCGATCAGTCGACGGATGCTGCCCTGCGACACATGCTCCCCGAACACCGCGAGATCGAGCGGGCGGTCGAGATCGAGTGCGGTGAGGTCGGTCTCGAGGTCGCTCGACTGCTTTCTGGCGATCTGCACGAGCGCCGCATCGTCGGGGCGGGCGGAGGCGGCGACGATACGGTCGGCCTCCTCGGCCGAGGAGACGATGACGGGCTGGATGGCGAACAGGATCCTGATGTCCTCGGCGGAGCGGCCGGCGGCGGTCGCCGCATCGTGGATCTTCGCGCGATAGGCGCGGACCGAGGCCTCGTCGAGAGGAGCCAGCGCGAGCTGGACGTCGGAGTTGGCGCCGGCGAAGCCGAGGCCCCGACCCGATCCGCCCGGCGAGACGATGGCCGGTTCGCCGTCGGTGAAGGGCAGCGCGTTGAGGGGGCCGTCGAATGAGTAGTGCGAGCCGCGGTGGTGCACGGCGCGCAGCCGTGCACCGTCTGCGAACACATCGCTCGGCCTGTCGCGGACCAGTGCGCCGTCCTCCCAGCTGCGCCAGAGCGAGCGGATGCCGTCGAGCCACTCCTCGGCACGGTCGTAGGCCTCATCGTGACCGAGCTGCGCGTCGGCGGAGAAGTGCCGCGCGCTTCCCGTGTCGGTGACGACGTTCAGACCGAGCCGATGGCCGCTGAGGTGCTGCAGCGTGGCGAATTGCCTCGCAGCCGTATAGGGCAGGTAGGCCGCCGGGTTGACGGTGGGGACCACACCGAGGTGGCGGGTGGCCTGGAACAGGTACGGAGCGAGCAGCAGCGGGTCGTGCTTGGGCCCGCCGAAGGCGTGTCGCACCCGCAGGTCGATCGTCGACGGGGATCCGAGCGAGGGGGCGTCCTCGATGATGACCAGGTCGAATCCCGCCTGCTCCAGGGTGCGGGCCGCCTCCTGGTAGATCTCGGGTCGCGTCCAGTCGTAGTCCCAGTCGAGAGAGGGGTGGCCCCAACCCTGGGGGCCGAAACCGCGGGCGAGGAACCACCCGAAGTGCTGGGGTCTGCTCATGCCGCGACCTCCCGCGCCGGCTGGAGGACGCGATCGAGGTCGGCGATCAGGTCGGCGACGTCCTCGATGCCGATCGAGAGCCTCAGCGTTCCCGGTCTCACACCCAGCAGATCGCGCTCCTGCCGGCTGCGATGCGAATGACTCGTGGTCTCGGGATGCAGCACCAGTGAGCGGACATCGCCGATGTGGGTCATGTGGGTGAACACTCTGACGCCGTCGACGAAGGAGCGCGCCGCATCGATTCCACCGCGCAGGGTGAAGGTGAACACCGAGCCGTGCCCGCCGTCGAGATACTTCTGCGCGAGGGCGTGATCGGGGTGGCTCTCCAGCCCGAGATAGTCGACGCTCTCGACCTCGTCGTGCGCGGCGAGCCATCGCGCCACGTCGAGCGCGTTGCGCGACTGACGCTCGACCCGGAGTCCGAGCGTCTCGGCGCCCTGGCCGATCAGGAAGGCGTTGAGCGGAGACGGCGAGGCGCCGAAACGCGGGGCGACGGACTCTCTCGCGTAGGCGATCCGCGCCGCACCGCCGTGCCGACTGGCGACGCTGGGGAATCCGCCACGACCGGGGAGCACGAGGTGCGGGGCGTTGTGCCCCGCTGCTGCGGCGTCGAAGCGTCCGTCGTCGACGATGACGCCGCCGAGCACCGACCCGTGCCCGGCCAGGAACTTCGAGGCCGAGTGCACGACGATCGCGGCCCCGTGCTCCAGCGGACGCACGAGGAACGGGGTCGCCAGCGTGTTGTCGACGATCAGCGGGACCGCCGCCTCGTCCGCCACGGCACTGATCGCGGCGATGTCGAGAAGGTCGTTGCGGGCGTTCGCGATCGACTCCGCGAAGAGCGCGCGGGTGTTCGGGCGGATCTCTGCGCGCCAGGCATCCGGGTCGCCGATGTCGTCGACGAAGGTCGTCTCGATGCCCAGTCGCGCGAGGTTGTCGAGGAAGAGACCCCTGCTGCCCTCGTAGATGTGCGTCGACGAGATGATGTGATCGCCCGCCCCGGCGACCGTCAGCAGGGCGGTGACGACGGCGGCCTGGCCGCTCGCGACGAGGACCGCGTCGACGCCGGACTCGAGGGTCGCCAGCTGCCGTTCGACTGCACGGACGGTGGGATTCCCTGTGCGGGTGTATCCGAACCCGCTGCCGGTGCCGAAGTGGTCGGCCGCGTGGTCGAAGTCGTCGAACTCGAACCCCGCGGTCAGATAGATCGGGGTCGCCCGAGACGTCGCGGCCGTCTGATTCCTGGCCGAGTGGAGGGCTCTGGTGGCGAAGCCGGTGGATTCGTCGGTCATTCGGGGGCCTCTCGATGCGTCGGGTGTCAGTAGCGTGTCACGGCGCGTCATCCACCGCCCGAGCGGTGGTAATCTGACGTCATGCGGATCGTGCTCCTTCTTAGCTGCCGCGACGAGACCTCGTTCTGAGCCCCTCCTCGTCGCGGAGTCCATCGTGGGCCGAACCGCCAGCTTCAGGAGAAACGCAATGAACAGCCCCGCAGCAGACTCCGCTTCCGTCCGCCCGAGAACCCTCGCCGAGAAGGTCTGGGACGACCACCTCGTCGTGAAGGGCGAGGACGGGGAGCCGGACCTCATCTACATCGATCTGCACCTCGTGCACGAGGTGACGAGCCCGCAGGCCTTCGACGGCCTGCGTGCCGAGGGGCGTCCGCTCCGGCGGCTCGATCTGACGATCGCCACCGAGGACCACAACACCCCGACCTGGGACATCGACAAGCCGATCGCCGACCTCACCAGCCGGACGCAGATCGAGACGCTCCGTCGCAACGCGTCCGAGTTCGGCGTGCGCCTGCATTCGCTCGGCGACGCCGAGCAGGGCATCGTCCACGTCGTCGGACCGCAGCTCGGGCTCACCATGCCGGGCATCACCGTCGTCTGCGGAGACTCGCACACCTCGACCCACGGAGCCTTCGGAGCGATGGCCTTCGGGATCGGCACCAGCGAGGTGGAGCACGTCATGGCGACGCAGACGCTCCCGCTGAAGCCGTTCAAGACGATGGCGATCACCGTCGACGGCACGCTGCGCCCCGGCGTCACGGCGAAGGACATCATCCTCGCGGTCATCGCGAAGATCACCACCGGCGGTGGCCAGGGCTACGTGCTGGAGTTCCGCGGCAGCGCGATCCGTGCGCTGTCGATGGAAGGCCGCATGACGATCTGCAACATGTCGATCGAGGCGGGTGCTCGCGCGGGCATGGTGGCGCCCGACGAGACGACCTTCGAGTACCTGAAGGGCCGCCCGCACGCCCCGAAGGGGCAGGACTGGGAGGATGCTGTCGCCTACTGGCGCACGCTGCCCACGGACGAGGGCGCGACCTTCGACGCGGAGGTCTTCATCGACGCCGACGAGCTGGAGCCGTTCGTGACCTGGGGAACCAACCCCGGTCAGGGCAGCTCGCTGTCGGCATCCGTTCCCGATCCCGCCGACATCACGGACCCCAACGAGCGCGCCGCCGCCCAGCGCGCGCTGGAGTACATGGACCTGGCGCCGGGGACCCCGCTGAAGGAGGTCCCTGTCGACGCCGTGTTCATGGGCTCGTGCACCAACAGCCGCATCGAAGACCTGCGAGCCTTCGCCTCGATCGTCGAGGGCAGGAAGAAGGCCGACGGCGTGCGCGTGATGGTCGTCCCCGGCTCGGCGCGCGTTCGTCTCGAGGCGGAGGCCGAGGGCCTCGACAAGGTGATCACGGACTTCGGAGCCGAGTGGCGGTTCGCCGGCTGCTCGATGTGCCTGGGCATGAACCCGGATCAGCTCGCACCGGGGGAGCGCTGCGCGTCGACCTCGAACCGCAACTTCGAGGGCAGGCAGGGCAAGGGCGGCCGCACGCATCTGGTCTCGCCCCTGGTCGCCGCCGCGACGGCGATCCGCGGCACGCTGTCGAGTCCGAGTGATCTGCACGAGATGGCGGAGGTCTGACCATGGAGAAGTTCACCACGCACACCGGCGTCGCCGCTCCTCTCAAGCGCTCGAACGTCGACACCGACCAGATCATCCCCGCCGTGTTCCTCAAGCGGGTGACCAAGACCGGCTTCGAAGACGCGCTGTTCCACGGATGGCGTCAGGATCCTGACTTCGTCCTCAATCAGCCGCAGTTCCAGGGAGCCTCCGTGCTCGTCGCAGGTCCCGATTTCGGCACCGGCTCGAGCCGGGAGCATGCGGTGTGGGCGCTGCGCGACTTCGGATTCGCCGTCGTGCTCAGCCCCCGTTTCGCCGACATCTTCCGTGGCAACTCCGGCAAGCAGGGCCTTCTCGCAGCGACGATCTCCGAAGAGGATCTCGAGCGCATCTGGGCCGAGATCGACCGCGAGCCCGGGGCATCGATCACCGTGGACCTCGAGGCGCGCACCGCGTCGATCGGCGACGTCCAGGCTGAGATCGGTATCGACGATTACACTAGATGGCGGCTCCTCGAAGGGCTCGATGACATCGGGCTCACGCTGCGCAACGAAGACAAGATCGCGCAGTTCGAGGCCCGTCGCGAGTCGTGGCGGCCCCGGACCCTCCCCGTTCAGTGAACGGCGGGGCAGGGGGAGCCGAGGGCGACCCCGCCCCGAATTCCCTGAATGAAGTGAGGCTCCGAATGACCACACCTGTGCGCGACGCTCTTGCGGACGGAGTCCCCCCACTGACCGGAGACGTCCTCGCGATCCGCGGCGGACGACCGCTGCGCGGCCGTGTCGATGTCAAGGGCGCGAAGAACCTCGCGACCAAGGCGATGGTGGCCTCGCTCCTCGGCGAGACGGTGAGCACCCTTCGGGATGTTCCCGCGATCAGCGACGTCGCCGTGGTGCGCTCGCTGCTCGAGGTGCACGGCGTGCGGGTGTCCGACGGCGATGAGCCCGGCGCCCTGGTGTTCGACCCGAGCGACGTCGAGTCCGCGCACTTCGAGGAGATCGACGCGCACGCGGGTGCGTCGCGGATCCCGATCCTCTTCTGCGGTCCTCTGCTGCACCGTCTCGGACAGGCGTTCATCCCCGACCTCGGCGGCTGCCGCATCGGCGACCGCCCCATCGACTTCCACCTCGACGCACTGCGCAAGTTCGGCGCGATCGTCGAGAAGCTGCCGAGCGGCATCCGCCTGTCGACGGGTGGCGCGCGTCTGCACGGCGCGAACATCCACCTGCCGTACCCGAGCGTCGGAGCGACCGAGCAGGTCCTGCTGACGGCCGTCCGTGCCGAGGGCACCACCGAGCTGCGCAACGCGGCCATCGAGCCCGAGATCATGGACCTGATCGCTGTGCTGCAGAAGATGGGCGCGATCATCTCCTACGAGCCCAATCGCGTCATCGTCATCGAGGGCGTCGAGAAGCTCCGCGGATACGACCACCGCTCGATCTTCGACCGCAACGAGGCCGCGTCCTGGGCGTCTGCCGCGCTGGCGACCGACGGCGAGATCTTCGTCGGCGGCGCCAAGCAGCAGGAGATGCTCACCTTCCTCAACGTGTTCCGCAAGGCGGGGGGATGGTTCGACATCCAGGAGGACGGCATCCTCTTCCGTCGTGACGGCGAGCTCAAGCCCGTCGTCGTCGAGACCGACGTGCACCCCGGCTTCATGACCGACTGGCAGCAGCCTCTCGTCGTCGCGCTCACTCAGGCGAACGGCCGCTCGGTCGTGCACGAGACCGTGTACGAGAACCGACTCGGCTTCACCGACGCGCTGGTCAAGATGGGCGCCGACATCGTCGTGCACCCGCGCGGTCTGCAGGACGGCCCTCGTCGTGTTCCGCGCCGCGATCTGGAGCAGGCCGCCGTGATCACCGGGCCGACGCCGCTGCACGCCGCAGACATCGTCGTCCCCGATCTCCGTGGCGGATACAGCCACGTGATCGCCGCGCTCACCGCCGAGGGCGAGTCGAGGGTCTCCGGCGTCGACATCCTCAGCCGCGGGTACGAGAAGTTCCTCACCAAGCTCGACGCCGTGGGTGCCGACTTCGACGTCATCCGGTGACCGCGATGGGTTCCCGCTCGCCGGAGTCCACGCGGCCCAGCGTGTTCTGGCCGCTGGCGGCCATCATCGTCCCGATCGTGTCGCTGATCGCGAAGATCCGCATCAGGGGCGCGGAGAAGCTGCCTCAGGACGGCGCATACGTGCTCGCCCCGAACCACTACTCGGAGTTCGATCCGCTCATCGTCGCCGTGGCGGTATGGCGGATCGGCCGCGCTCCGCGCTTCATGGCGAAGGAGAGCCTCTTCCGCGTCCCCGTGCTGGGAGCCGCCTTGCGGGCCACCGGCATGATCCCGGTGGCGAGGTCGTCGTCGGCGGCGGCGGCGAAGCAGACCCTCAAGCAGTCGGCCGAACTCGTCGAGCACCGGCGCGGCGTGATCGTCTACCCGGAGGGGACGCTGACGCGCGACCCCGACCTCTGGCCGATGCGCGGCAAGTCGGGTGCGGTGCGACTGGCGCTGACGGACGGCATCCCGCTGATCCCGATGGCGCACTGGGGCGCTCAGGAGATCATGGGCAGGTACCAGAAGGGCCTGAGCCTGTGGCCGCCGCGCAAGCGGGTCGACGTCATCATCGGTGATCCGGTCGACGTGTCCGATCTGCAGGGGCGTGCGGGCGAGGCCTCGGCGCTGAACGAGGCGACCACCCGTCTGATGAACGCGATCACCGTGCTCCTCGAGGAGCTGCGGGACGAGAAGGCGCCGGCGGAGCGATGGAACCCGTCGACGCACGGACAGAAGGAGACGGGTCGCCTTGACTCCTAAACGCGGCGTGCCGGCGGGACCGAGAGTCGCCGTCATCGGTGCCGGGAGCTGGGGAACCACGTTCGGAAAGATCCTGGCCGACGGCGGTGCCCAGGTCACGATGTGGGCCCGGCGCGCCGAGCTCGCACACGAGATCGACGAGGCCAAGCGCAACTCGCGCTACCTGCCGGGCATCAACCTGCCCCGCACCATGGCTGCCACCCATGAGCTGGCCATCGCACTGCAGGACGTCGATCAGGTGTATCTGTCGGTGCCGAGCCAATCGCTGCGAGAGAACCTCAAGGCGCTGCGCCCGCTGCTGGCCGACAACGACGCGAAGATCGTCAGCCTGATGAAGGGTGTCGAGCGCACCACCGGGCTGCGGATGAGCCAGGTCATCGAGCAGGAGCTGCGCTGCGACCCCGACCGCATCGCCGTGGCCTCCGGGCCGAACCTGGCGCTGGAGATCGCACGGGAGCAGCCGACCGCCGCCGTCATCTCGTCGCGCAGCCGGGAGACGGCCGAGGAGGTCGCGCGGGCTGCCCGCAACAGCTACTTCCGCACGTTCGTGAACACCGACGTGATCGGCACCGAGTTCGGCGGGGTGCTGAAGAACCTCATCGCCGTGGCCATCGGCATCGTCGACGGCGTCGGATACGGCGAGAACACGAAGGCGTCGATCATCACCCGCGGTCTCGTCGAGATGACGGACTTCGCAGTGGCGAACGGCGCCCACCCCGAGACGCTTCAGGGACTCGCGGGGCTCGGCGATCTGATCGCCACGTGCCAGTCGCCGCTGAGCCGCAACAACACGGCCGGGCGCCTGCTCGGCCAGGGATACAGCTTCCAGGACGTCGTCAAGCAGATGCAGCAGACGGCCGAGGGACTCGCCTCCGTCGCACCGGTGCTGCAGCTGGCCCGCGAATCCGAGGTCGACATGCCCATCGTCGAGCAGGTGAAGATGGTGCTCGACGGCAAGATGAACCCGCGCGACATCGCACCCCACCTGACGACGGACGACGACACCCCGCAGGGTGAGAGGACCAACCATGGACAAGCAGACGGTGGTGGTGCTCTTCGGAGGGCGCTCCAGCGAGCATTCGATCAGTTCCGCAACGGCGGGAGGGGTGCTGGGCGCGATTGATCGCGACCGCTACGCCGTGATCCCGGTGGGGATCACCCGAGAGGGCGCCTTCGTGCTGGAGGACGACGATCCGGCGAAGTTCCCGCTCGATGCCGCGCATCTCCCCGAGGTGGCCGACAACGGCACTCGGGTGCGCTGGCCGGAGCCGGGGGGAGACCGCACTCTGCGCGTCGTGCGCCCCGACGGCACCACCGACGACCTGGGAGAGATCGACATCGTGCTGCCGATCCTGCACGGGACGCATGGCGAGGACGGGACCATCCAGGGGTACTTCGACACCCTCGAGGTGCCCTACGCGGGTGGCGGCGTTCTGGATTCGGCGCTGTGCATGGACAAGCACTTCATGAAGATCGCGCTGGGCGCGGCAGGCATCTCGGTGGCCCCGGGGCTGACCGTGCGCGCCCGTCAGTGGCAGCAGGATGCCGAGCGCATCCGCTCGCAGGCGGTCGAGCTGGGTCTTCCCCTGTTCGTCAAGCCCGCGCGGGCCGGCTCCAGCGTGGGCGTCTCGAAGGTGACGCAGGCGCAGGAGCTGGACGCCGCCCTCGCGATCGCGTTCGCCGAAGACGACAAGGTGCTGATCGAGTCGGGCGTGGTGGGTCGCGAGATCGAGGTCGCCGTGCTCGAAGGGGCCGAGGGTGTGCGCGCGTCCCTTCCCGGTGAGATCGTGTTGACCTCGCGCGGGTTCTACGACTTCGAGGGCAAGTACCTCGGTGGCGACGGCGTCGATGTCGTGTGCCCCGCCGAGCTCGAGCAGTCCGAGATCGACGCCATCCAGGAGACCGCGATCCGGGCCTTCGAGGCGGTCGACGGACGCGGGCTCGCTCGGGTGGACATGTTCCTCACCGCGCCGGGGGAGCTCGTCGTCAACGAGCTGAACACCATGCCGGGATTCACTCCGATCTCGATGTTCCCCAAGTGCTGGGTGGCGTCGGGCCTGAGCTACGGCGACCTGATCACCGAGCTCATCGAGGCGGGCCTGCGCCGCTGAAGGTCGGAGCTCACCCCTCGGGGGCGGGCTCGCTCTGGTCGTCGGTGGGGATGCGGTCGGTGCATCGCGCCGTGGCGGGTGCGAGACCCGCGCGGATGCTGGTCGAGAGCCGCTCGACGACCGAGCGGAAATCGATCTCCTCCCCGCGGCGGATGATCACCTCTATCGCGGGATCACGACCGTAGGT